>NZ_CP066356.1:7857284-8171831 GCF_023278185.1 Bradyrhizobium elkanii USDA 76
TTGTGCAGAAACACGCCCGGAAGCTCATAGTGGATGTCGCCGACGATGTTGTGAAAATAGGCATAGAATTTCGGGTCCGCGAAATACTGCGCGAGGGGAAGCGCAGTGAAGATCGGGCCGATGATGATGGCCGAGAGTGTCGTCTCGACCGCAAGCGCGGGCACAATGCGAAGCACGCGCAGGCCGAGAAATGAAATCAGGCTCTTGCACCTCAGCAAACTCGCCGTCACCAGAAACCCGCTCAAGGCGAAGAAGAGCGCAAGGACCATCGCGCACCCGATGCGGATATGGCCCAAGATCTCCATCGCCCGGTCGAGCCCAAAGACGACGTTCGCACTGTGCAGGCAGATGATGGTGGCGGCCAGCGCGATCCGCAGATAGTCGAAGCCTGTGGGCCGATAGCGAGAAAGAGCCAACTGATCGGCCAGGCTGAACATAGGTTGCATTGCGATTTCGAGACAACTACGTCATCGGAAACTATCCAGCAACAAACTAACAAGATATAAACGCAAGACGTGCATGTGCGAACGGACGCAATCTAGGCGACGCGCCACCGGATTCGCTGCAAGCAATGGTTAGGGGTTACCGGCCGGAAAGGACAATCGGTCGAACTGGATTGATCGGCCCCGGCTGGACGACAGCCTCTCGTTCGGCCTGTTCGGGCGATTTGCGCCAGAAGCCGACGATCGAGATCCGCGACAACACCGCGGCCTCGAGGCTCTCGACCTGGGCTCGGAGCCGGAGCGCGCGTTTCTCGACAAGATGCCAGGACGCGACAGCGACGCCGAAGGCGAGCGGCAGGCTGATCAGGAGGTTCAGATACCAATGCTGGACCGGCGGGCCGAAGGCGGCGACGCATTGCTGGATGACGAAGCCGTAGAGATAGAGCCCGTAGGAGTAATCGCCTGACGAGACGATCCAGCTCCGCGGCGGGTTCATCAGGCCGAGATAGCACGCGACATAGGCGGCGGGCACGGGAGCCAGCGCGTCGCCGCGCCCGGTCGCCATGCCGGCGGCGCACAGCACCAGCGCCAGCAGGCACACGGTGCGGTTGAACGGCACCTTGTCGCGCCAGAGGTAGAAGCCGACGCCGGCAAGGAAGCAGAACACCAGAAGGTGCGGGCGAAGCTGGATCGGCACCTCGTCCCAGCGGTAGATGTCGTAGCCGATGAGCCCGATCTGGGCGATCACCATGACCCCCAGGAACGCCACCCGGTTGAAGCAAATCGTGAGCACGGCGAGCAACGCCAGGATGACGTAGCACCACAGCTCGTACGGCACGGTCCAGAGCTGGGCGTTCACCAGGTCCGGCAGCGGATTGTGCAGGAATACGCCCGGCAGCTCGTAATGGATGTCGCCGACGATATTGAGGAAATAGGCGTGGAACTTCGGATCGGCGACATATTGCGCCAACGGCAGCTCGGTGAAGACCGAGCCGATGATGATTGCCGACAGCGTGGTTTCGACCGCGAGCGCCGGCCCGATCCGCAGCACGCGCAGGCCGAGGAAGGAAATCAGGCTCTTGCACCGGAGCAGGCTTGCGGTCACCAGGAAGCCGCTCAGGGCAAAGAACAGCGCAAGGATCATCGCGACGCCGATGCGCAGCGTGCTCTGGATTTCCAGCGCGCGGCCGAGCCCGAGCGTCACGTTCGTGCTGTGCAGGCCAATGATCGACGCCGCCAGCGCGATCCGCATGTAATCGAAACCCGCGGGCCGATTGCGCGAAAGCGCCAGCTGATCGGCCAGGCTGGGCATCGATGTGCTCCCGAAGACATGCATCTGCGGAAAATACCGAGCAACAGTCTAAGGCCGTGTAAATGGGTCCGCGCTGTAATTGCAGCGACGCGCGATGGCGGCCACCGCGCAAGGATCGGTTAAGGTTATCGGCTGGCTAGGGCGATCCGTCGAATTGTATCGACCGGCCCTCGCGCGTTGGTGGCCCTGGGCGCACGCTCACGCATGTTGGCCTCGGGGCCAACAGCTGACGTGGCTCCTGATGCCCTGGAAGCAGACTTGTTATCGTCATTCGGCAACCGTGGATTTGATCGCGGCTCCGCCAGGAGAAACCACCACGATGCACATCAAACCGATAGCCATCGCGCTGCTCGCGATGATCGCGTCAGGACAGGCGCGCGCCGCCATGCTCAGCGACGCCGAGGCGACGTTCCTCGACCAGCTCGCAACCGCAGCCGCGGTGCTCGAACAACGCTGCACCGGCTATGAGGCCAATGGTGCCGGCGGCGTTCAAACGGGCGCCAGACTTCTCGGCAGCCCCGACGCCGCGATGGCCATGATCAATGCGTTCGACGCGGCCATCAAGGCTCACGACGGCAATGACTACGATCCGCGCAAATTCCGCCCCGAGGTGTCCGAAGCAGCCGGCAAGACCTTCAAGCTGGTCCGGGCGGCGTTGATCACAGACCCGGAAGGGGCCTGCGCCGCCTATGGCGAGAGCGGCGCGGCGTCGGGGCTGCTCAGACGGTACTAGAACCGCGGAATATCCGGGAAAGCCAGCTTGCCGGCGTGGACATGGACACGGCCGAGCTCGGCGCAGCGGTGCAGGGTCGGAAACACCTTGCCGGGGTTGAGCAGGCCCTCGGCATCGAAAGCGCATTTCAGCCGCTGCTGCTGGTTGAGGTCGATCTCGGTGAACATGTCCGGCATCAGGTCGCGCTTCTCGATGCCGACGCCGTGCTCGCCGGTGAGCACGCCGCCGAGCTCGACGCAGCAGCGCAGGATGTCGGCGCCGAACGCCTCCGCCTTCTCGATCTCGCCCGGCTTGTTGGCATCGTAGAGGATCAAGGGGTGCAGATTGCCGTCGCCGGCGTGGAACACGTTGGCGACGCCGAGGCCGTATTTCTCCGAGAGGTCGCGGATCCGCGCCAGGGCCTTCGGCAAGGCGCCGCGCGGGATGGTGCCGTCCATGCAGAGGTAGTCCGGCGAGATCCGCCCGACCGCCGGGAACGCCGCCTTGCGGCCGGCCCAGAACAGATTGCGCTCGGCCTCCGAGGTCGAGATCTGGCAGGAGGTCGAGCCGCAGCCTTGCGCGATCGCCTCGACCCGCTTGATCAGCTCGTCGACCTCGACCTGAGGGCCGTCGAGCTCGATGATCAACAGCGCCTCGACGTCGAGCGGATAGCCGGCGTGAACGAACGCCTCCGCGGCGTGGATCGCGGGCTTGTCCATCATCTCCATGCCGCCCGGGATGATGCCGGCGCCGATGATCCGCGCGACGCATTCGCCGGCCGCCTCGACCTCGGCGAAGCCGACCATCAGCGCACGCGCCGTCTCCGGCTTCTGCAGGATGCGCACGGTGATCTCGGTGATGACGCCGAGCAACCCTTCCGAGCCGGTGATGATTCCCATCAAATCATAGCCGGCATTCTCGGCCGACTTGCCGCCGATGCGCAGGATCTCGCCACTCATCAGCACGATCTCGCAGCCGAGCACGTTGTTGGTGGTCATGCCGTATTTCAGGCAGTGCACGCCGCCGGAATTTTCCGCGACATTGCCGCCGATCGAGCAGGCGATCTGCGACGACGGATCGGGCGCGTAATAAAAGCCGGCATGCGCGACCGCCTGGCTGATCGCGAGGTTGGTGACGCCGGGCTCGGTGACCACGACGCGGTTGTCGAAGTCGATCTCGCGAATCCGCTTGAACTTGCCGAGCCCGAGCAGCACGCCGTCGGCAAGCGGCAGCGCGCCGCCGGACAGCGAGGTGCCGGAGCCGCGCGGCACCACCTTGATGCCCTGGCCCTGGCAATATTTGAGGACCTTCGACACCTGCTCGGTGGTATCGGGCAGCACCACGACCATCGGCGGCTGCCGATAGGCGGTCAGGCCGTCGGATTCATAGGCCAGCATCTCGGCGGCGCTGTCGATCACGCCCTCGCCCGGGACGATTGCGCGCAAGGCGGCCGCGATTTCGGCACGGCGAGCGAGGACGGCCTGGTCGGCCGCCGGCATCATGATGGACATCGTTGTTCCCTCGGCTGGGCTTTTGCCCTTCGCCGATTTGTTACGACAAATCAATCACGTCTGCACCTGTTTCAGTGCACCGGCCGAAGGTCGGATTGCCCCACCCCGCAATGGCGAGTTCTCTCTCGGACAAGCGGGCGGCCTCGAAACCTGTCAAAGTTTCGTGGCTTGTCCTGTCCAAGCCGGACATGCCACAAACGATCACTACCTCCCGGGACGAAACGAAGAGAACCCCATGAACCTAAAGACCTTGAGCGCGCTGGCGGTCGTCACATCGCTGGCTTCTGCATCCTCCGCGCTGGCGCAGGATGCCGCCGCCGGCAAGACCTCGTTCAATAAATGCCTCGCCTGCCACGCAATCGGCGAAGGCGCCAAGAACAAGGTCGGCCCCGAGCTCAACGGCCTCGACGGCCGCCATTCCGGCTCCGCGCCGGACTACAATTATTCCGATGCCAACAAGAATTCCGGCATCACCTGGAACAAGGAAACCTTCCTCGAATACATCAAGGATCCGAAGGCCAAGATCCCCGGCACCAAGATGGCATTCGCCGGCATCAAGAACGAGAACGAGGCCAACAACCTCTGGGCCTATGTCTCCTCGTTCGACAAGGACGGCAAGCAGAAGTAATCGGCGGTATCGGTCGCCGTCCGCCCGGCGCCAATGCCAGGGCGGACGTCAGAAGGGGATGGCTTTTCTTCGAAACGCCATCCCCTTCTGGCTCTCCGATTTGAGCATGATCTCCGCGCAAAGCGTCCCGCGTTTGTCGCGAGGGAAAATCGCCACCCGGTTCCGGATCATGCCCGGCCGCCGCGATCAGCGCGGCAACAGATTGGTCTTGGCGAGATCGACGACCTCGTCGCCGCGGCCGCTCATCACCGCGCGCAGCACCCAAAGGCTGAATCCCTTCACCTGCTCAAGCGTAATGGTCGGCGGCATCGACAGCTCCTGCGTCGCGGTCACGACGTCGAGCACGGCCGGGCCGTCATGCGCGAGCACGTCGCGGATCGCGCCCTCGAGCTCGCCGGGATCCTCCACCCTGACGCCGTGAATGCCCATGGCGCGGGCCATCGCCGCGAAATCCGGATTCTTCAGATCGACCCCGGTCTCGATGAAGCCGGCGGCCTTCATCTCCAGCGCGACGAAGCCGAGCACGCTGTTGTTGAAGATCACGACCTTCACCGGCAGCTTCGCCTGCGTCAGCGTGATCAAATCCCCCATCAGCATGGCGAAGCCGCCGTCGCCGGACATTGACACCACCTGCCGGCCGGGCTGCGCCGCCTGCGCCCCGATCGCATGCGCCATCGCATTGGCCATTGAGCCATGGACCCAGGAGCCGACCAGCCGGCGGCGGCCGTTCATTCTCAGATAGCGCGCGGCCCAGATCGTCGGCGTGCCGACGTCGGCGGTGAATACCGCATCCTCGCTCGCCTGCTCGCTGAGCAGCCGCGCCAGATATTGCGGATGGATCGGCTTTTGGCCCGGCTTGCCGCGGGCGAGATCGTCGAGCCCGGCGCGGGCGTCCTTGTAATGCGCGAGGCTGGCATCGAGATGCTTGCGGTCGGTCTTCACATGGAGCTTCGGCAACAGCGCGGCGATGGTCTCGCCGACGTCGCCGACGATGCCGAGATCGAGCTTGCAGCGGCGGCCGAGATTTTCGGGGCGGATATCGACCTGCGCGATGTTGATACCGGTCGGGAAGAACTGCTTGTAGGGAAAATCGGTGCCCAGCATCAGCAGCACGTCGCAGCCATGCATCGCGGCATAGCCGGAGGAAAAGCCGATGAAGCCGGTCATGCCGACGTCGTAGGGGTTGTCGTATTCGACATATTCCTTGCCGCCGAGCGCGTGCACGATCGGGCTCTTCAGCGTCTCGGCAAGCTTGATCAAGCCGTCATGCGCGCCGGCGCAGCCGCGGCCGCAAAACAGCGTGACGCGCCGCGCGCCATTGAGCAGCGCCGCCAGCGCATTCAACTCAGGTTCGGCCGGACGCACCACCGGCGCCGGCGGCAGCAGGCCGGCGTTCGGTGCGATGTCGCGCTTCGGCGCCGTCCGCATCGCAACGTCGCCGGGCAGCACCAACACGGCAACGCCGCGCTTGCCGACCGCGGCGCGGATCGCGTTCTCCAGCATGTAGGGCAGTTGCGCCGGATCCGACACCAGTTCGCAATAATGGCTGCATTCGCGAAACAGGTCCTGCGGATGGGTTTCCTGGAAATAGCCGCCGCCGATCTCGGCCGACGGGATCTGCGCCGCCAGCGCCAGCACGGGCGTGCGGCTGCGATGCGCGTCGAACAGGCCGTTGATGAGGTGGAGGTTGCCCGGGCCGCAGGAGCCGGCGCACACCGCGAGCGCGCCCGTGATCTGGGATTCGGCGGCGGCGGCGAACGCGGCCACCTCCTCGTGACGCACATGCAGCCAATCGATCGTGCCGCGCTTGCGCAGCGCCTCGGTCAGGCCATTGAGGCTGTCGCCGACGACGCCGTAGATGCGCTTGACGCCGGCCTGGGCAAGGGTTTCAGCGATGAGGTCGGCAATGTTGTCGATCCGCATGAGACGTGTCCTTTGCTGCAATCCAAAACCGGTGAGCCGCATGATGTTCGGCGCCACACGGCGGCGCAAGCCTTGCCGGATCACATTCGCGCGGCGCAAAGGCGCGGCAGCTATTGCGCCGTCACCACGTCCCGCACCATCAGGCCGGCCATCGTCTCGATCTCGGACGCCACGAGATCGGGCGCGACGTACTGCACCATGTGGCCGACACCCGGCAGCACGATCAGTTTCGCGCTCGGCACTGACGCGGCGAGCGGCCGCGAATGGATGCCGGTCGAGACCGTCTTGTCGACGTCGCCCGAAATGATCGACAGCGGCGCCCTGATCTCGGCATAGCGCGGGGCCTGTTCGACGACGGCGGCCTTCAGCGTGACGAGGTCGCGCGCATTGGCGATGAACTCATGTGGACGCAGCAGCAGCAATGCCTCGCTGTCGTGGACGAAGTCAGCCGGTATCGGCTGCGGCGCGAACACGCCGCGCGCAGCCGAACTGGCAACGAGGAGACCGAGCGGCAGCGTGATCGTGTGCGCAAGCGGCGGCCCGATCAGCGGCGTCGCGATCACGTCATTGTAGCGTCCGGCGCCGCCGCGCCACGGATAGGCGACAGGGGCGAGCAGCACGAGGCCGGCGACGCGGTCCGGATCATCCAGCGCAATGCGCAAGGCGAGCGCGCCGGCCCAGGAATGCGCCACCACGATCGCCCGCTCGACGCCGAGCCTCGTCAGCGCCTCCACGATCATCCGGCCCTGGATCGCGGGCGTCGAATCCGCGACGCGCGCGCGCGTGCTCCAGCCGTGACCCGGCCGGTCGATCAGGATCACCCGGCGCGCTTTGGCAATGCGATCGCCGAGCGGCTGCATCGCGCGCAGATTGGAGCTTGCACCATGCAGCATCACGACCGACGGCCCGACCGCGTCGCGCGGGCCGAGTTCGACCACATGCAGCCGCGCCCCGGCCACATCGATCATTCGCCCCTGCGGCGGGAAGGCGCGCTGGATCAGCAGGGCGCCGAGCTGTGTCGCCAGGGCCAGCGCCAGCCCGGCGGCCGCCAGCGCAATGATCGCAGTCAACATCGAGGGGATCCGAAAGGTCTTAGGCGCCTGATTGGGCACCTGACAATTACGACGTAGCCGAAATCAGGTTTCGCGCGGATGTGCCCCTTGTCCGGGCATGCTCTTGTTCGAAAAGCCAATTGTCGATTTTCCGGCTCGCGCCCCGGCGCGGAGGAGTTGTCCACAATGCGCCCAGCCTGTGGATAGCGGGTTCATACCTGCGTCATTAGTAATTTCATAGATTGGCGGTGGCATTTTCGCCATCAGGTGCGAGGCTTCATCGAAACCGGGACGCTACTGGAACGCTTCCTGGCTTGTACACAGTATCCACAGGAACCCGCGTCCGCATGACGAGTTCAACGGGAAGTAATCGGAGGAGTACCATGATTTCCGACCCTAGCGATGCGGCCATCGATCAGATCGTGGCGAGCTGCAATGGCGACCTGCGCGGCGCCCTGAAGGCACTGTTGCTGGTGAATGAGCACCTGGAGGCGGAGCTTCAGCAATTCTATGCTGCCGTAGCCCAGGACACCGCGTCCCGCGGCAAGTTCTTGCACTAGCCTCTGCGCCGGACCGTATCGCGAGCAGGCATCAGGCTCGCGAGCAACGTGCCCATTCGCGGCCATCGCCCCACGATCGCGATCAATCGCACGCAATCAGATATCGCGGCCTTCGACCTTTTCGGTCAGCTGCTTGACGATCTGCGGCACCTTCTCGAGGTAGGGATCGACAGCCAGCGCCTTGCGGAAGGCGTCGAGCGCACGCTTGTCGTCGCCCATGTCCTGCATGATCATGCCGACGCCCGCCAGCGCGCCGAAATGGCGGGGTTCGCGGGTCAGCACCTGCTGCAGGTCTCCCAGCGAACGAACGTAGTCGTTCTTCAAATAGTAGATCGTCGCACGCCGGTTCCAGGCCTCGACATAGTCGGGGCGGAGCTTGATCACCGCGTCCAGCAGCTTCAGCGCGACATCGACATTCTGGGCGTCGATCGCCGCCTTGGCGCGCACCATCAACAGCGCCGCGGTATCGCTCGGGGTTTGCAGCCACAGCGCCCAGATCCGCGCCTCGACATGGCGGGCGCTGTCCTCGTCGGGCGCGGCCTTCAGCGCGCCGAACAGGAAATCCAGTCCGCGGCTGCGGTCGGCCGGCACCTTCGGCAGCTTGGTCGGCGCTTCAGGTAGTTTTTTCTGGGCCTTGGGCGACGGGACCACCCGCGGATCGTCCTGCGCGACGGCTGCAACAGGCATGGCCAGAAGCGCGGCGATCAGGATCGCCAGCCGGCGGTTGGCGGGCCCCAGGAACTTGAATCCGAGCTTTAATCCCATGGCCGAAGTCTAGACGCACAACGCCGCACTGCAAAGCAGCGCGGCGTCAAAGACCTGTGAAGGAAGGATCGGAATCGGCCGGCGATCCGGGCGGGATCAGCCTTGTCGATCAGCGTTAGCGGATCAGCCCTGGCGCGCCTTGAAGCGGCGCTGGACCTTGTTGATCACATAGACGCGGCCCTTGCGACGAACCAGACGGTTGTTGCGATGGCGGCCGCGCAGCGACTTGAGCGAGTTACGGACCTTCATGGGACAATCCTGTTACTTCGAAAGGCCCGTGTTGGAGGCCGTACCTGATCAATGCCAATATTTGGCAAAATGGGATTTATCCCGACAAGCGGCCTGCCGCCCGGGACGGCCGCGTTCTAAGCCATCGGACCGTTAAATGTCAACCGAGACGGGCCGATTTTCGGGACTGGCCTGGCCTGGAACCCGCTTGGGGCATCGTGCCACGCCCTTGAGATCGCTTCGGAAACGACGACAGCCGCAATTATCCGGGCCATCGAGGCGACCCGCCGTCTCCCTTTGACGACAGCGTCACGACCGCCGAATCGCGTTTTCGTCCTCCTCGCGCCCGCCTCGACCAGACCTCGCGCCGGATTGATCGGTGCGCGGCCATAGTTCTTCAACTCCTCGGCGCTTGCGAAAATCGTTATATCATATAATTATTTTCCATCACCAATGACACGCCGCCGGGGAAGCGCAATGCCCAAGCTCAAACTGCCCGACATCGAAAAGGTCACCGCGATCGACATCCACACCCATGCCGAGGAGCCGTGCGGCATGCATGGCGACGACGGCTATGACGACTTCCAGGCGCAGATGGCCGACTATTTCAAGTCGCCGCACAAGCATCCGCCGACCGTGCCGGAGACCGCGGCCTATTACCGCGCCAAGAACATCGCCGCGGTGATCTTCCCGGTCGACGCCGAGCGCGAGACCGGCTTCCGCCGCTACAACAATTACGAAATGCTCGAGGTCGCCTCCGACCATCTCGACGTGCTGATCCCGTTCGTCTCGATCGATCCGCACAAGGGCAAGCTCGGCGTACGCGAGGCACGCAAGCTGATCGAGGAATACGGCGTCCGCGGCTTCAAATTCCATCCGACCATGCAGGGCTTCTACGCCAACGACCGCATGGCCTATCCGCTCTATGAAGCCATCAATGACGGCGGCGCGATCGCGCTGTTCCACACCGGCCAGACCGGCGTCGGCTCAGGCATGCCGGGCGGCATGGGGATGCGGCTGAAATATTCCAACCCGATGTACATGGACGACGTCGCGGCCGATTTCCCCGACCTCAAGATCATCCTCGCGCATCCCTCCTTCCCGTGGCAGGAAGAGGCGCTGTCGGTCGCGACCCACAAGCCGAACGTCTATATCGACCTCTCCGGCTGGTCGCCGAAATACTTCCCGCCGATCCTGGTGCGCTACATCAACTCGATCCTGCAGGACAAGATGCTGTTCGGCTCCGACTGGCCGGTGATCACGCCGGACCGCTGGCTCGCCGACTTCGCCAAGCTCGACATCCGCGAGGAGATCCGGCCGAAGGTCATGAAGGCCAACGCGCGCAAGATTTTGGGGATCTAAGGGAGTATTGTCGGCGGCAAGCTTCGGAGGTGGTTCATGACGAACTTCGCCGGACTTGCCGCATCCCTCGCCACACTTCTGATCGGAAGCGCGGAGCTTGCCTGCGCAGCCGGCGCCGAGCCACCGCCCGCCTTCGTCGAATTCGAGAGCCCGCTTGCAAGCGCGCAGCCGCTGCAGGGCTATCTGCGATTGCCCGACGGACCGGGCCCTTCGCCCGCCGTGGTGCTGCTGCACGGCTGCGGCGGCTTTTTTAAGCAACTCGACGAGCGCTGGGGCAAGCGGCTGGCGGCCTGGGGCTACGTCACCCTCACGGTCGACCGGTTCGGCCCACGGGGCATCACCAGCACCTGCGCGAGCGGGCCGCCGGCTGCGACCGTCCACGACGCCTATCGTGCGCTGAGTTTCCTCGCGCGGCAATCGGCGGTTGATCCTGCCCGCGTCGCGGTGATCGGGTTCTCGCAAGGCGCGTGGCTTGCCCTGTTCTCGGTCGAGCGCGGCGCGATCGAGCGTAACGCCAAGGAGAAATTCCGTGCGGCCGTCGCGTTCTATCCGCCCTGCCTCAGCATCAAGGGCGACATGACGGTGCCGACGCTGATCATGGTCGGCGAGCTCGACGACTGGACCCCGGCCAAGGAGTGCCGGAATCTGGCCGAAGGCCGCGATGACTACGGCATCTCACGGCAGAAAGAGCTGGGGTATCCGATCGAACTCATCGTCTATTCCGGCGCCTATCATGATTTCGACGTACCGTCATTCCGCGCGCCCCAGAAGCTGCTCGGTCATCACCTCGAATTCAACGAGGTGGCCAGGGATCAATCCATCGACGCACTCAGGAAATTCCTGTATGCGACAATCGGCGGGCAAGAGAGATCACAATGACCATCAAGGCAATCATCTTCGACGCCTACGGCACGCTCTACGACGTCCAGTCGGTGGCCGACGTCACCGAGGATGCGTTCCCCGGCTACGGCGACATCATCACGCAGGTCTGGCGCATCAAGCAGCTCGAATATAGCTGGCTGCGTTCGCTGATGCGGCGCTACCAGGATTTCGCCGTCGTAACGCGCGACTCCCTCGCCTACACGCTGCGCTGCCTCGGCCTGCAATATGACGCGGCGACCTTCGCCCGCATCATCGACAAATATCAGCATCTGGCGCTGTATCCGGATGCGGTCGCCGCGCTCGAGGCGATGAAGGACAAGAAGCTTGCGATCCTCTCCAACGGCAGCCCCGACATGCTGAACGCGCTGGTGCGCAACTCAGGATTAGACCGCATGCTCGATGCGACCATCAGCGTCGATGCCCACAAGGTGTTCAAGCCGGCGCCCGAGGCCTACACGCTGATCGAGGAAGTGCTGAAAGTACCGCCGGCGGAGGTGCTGTTCATTTCCTCCAATCCGTGGGACGCCTGCGGTGCCAAGTCGTTCGGCCTCAACGTCGCATGGATCGAGCGGGTGACGCCGGAAGCGATGGCGCTGGCCTGCGTCGAAAGCGAGACGGTCGCCCCATTGACGATGTTCAAGGCGCTGCGTACCCAGATGGACGAGCTCGGCGTCGTGCCCGATCACCGGATCCACGGTCTCTCCGAACTTCCTGCCCTGGTGTCTGCAAGGTCCTGAACAGCATGAGCCTCGAGTCCGTCCGCGCCTTCTTCGCCGAGAAGGCGCCCGAAATCTCCGTGATCGAATCCACCACGAGCTCCGCGACCGTCGTGCTGGCGGCGGAAGCCTATGGCGTCGAGCCGGCGCGGATCGCCAAGACGTTGAGCCTGCGGGTCGGCGACCGCGTGGTGCTGATTGTCGCCGCCGGGACGTCACGAATGGACAACAAGAAGGTCAAGGCGGCGTTCGGCGGCAAGCCGAAGATGCTCGGCCTCGACGAGGTCGCCGACATCACCGGTCACGAGGTCGGCGGCGTCTGTCCGTTCGGGCTGAAGACGCCGCTTCCGGTCTATTGCGACGTATCGCTGAAGGCATTCGACGTCGTGGTGCCGGCCGCGGGCTCGACCCACAGCGCAGTCCGCATCACGCCCGACAGGATGGCGGAGCTGACCGCGGCCGAATGGGTCGACGTCTGCGAAGTCAGACCTGAGAACTAATCCTCATCGTCGAACGGCGGCCGCGATGGCGCCGGCTGCACCGGCTGCGGTGCACGCGGCCGCTGCTGCATCTGCGGCTGCTGCGGCGCACGACCCTGCATTTGCGGCTGTTGAGCCCGGCCTTGTGTCTGTTGCTGTTGCGCGTTCGATTCGAACACGGCACGACAATTGTTGGAAAGTTGCGGCGTGTTCTGCCGCAGGCAAGCCACGATGCGCTGCACGTCGGGCACCTGGTCGCTGCAGAGCCGCCACACGTCCGGTGTGCACGCCATCTGCTGTTCCCAGGTTCCCCGATACTCCTCGGCGACCGCGGCCGTTGCCGTGGCAGCTCCGCCGATCGCTATGGCAAGGCTCAGGACGATCCGCTGCGATCGCATGTCGGGCTCCCGTTGTTCCAGATACTGGCCCGCGCGCGCAGGTTCCCGCGCCGCGATTTGCTCCAAAGCTGCCCAATGAATGCGGCCAAGGATCGTTCGCGCGGACAACTAAAAGTGAAGAGGGTCTGCCCGCTGGGGAGATCCCTATTCGACCTTGCCGATCTTTTTCACCGCCGCGATCAACCGCGCGCTGTCGTCTGCAACAAATTTTGAGAACGCCGGCGCGTCCATATAGGCGACCGGACTGCCCGCGGTTTCGAAGGTCTTGATCACCTCCGGCGCCTTCACGGCATCGGCCATCGCCGCGCGCAGCCGGTCCATGATCGGCACCGGAAGCGTTGACTGCGCGAACAATCCCGCCCAGATGTAGAACTCGACGTCCTTGTAACCGAGCTCCTTGAAGGTCGGCAGATCGGGGAAGCTCGCGATCCGCTCGGCGCCCCAATTGGCGAGCACGCGCATCTTGCCGTCCTCGACCTGCTGCTTGAGCGTGCCCGGCGCCGACGCCAATGCCTGCACCGTGCCGGAAAGCAGCGCGGTGAGCGCCGGGCCTGCACCGCGGAACGGCACGTGCAGCAGCTTTATTCCCGCGCTTGCCGCGAACATCTCCATCGCGACATGCAGCGTGCCGTACGGACCGGACGAGCCGTAAGGGATCTGTCCCGGGCGCTTCTTCGCGTCGTCGACGAATTCCTGCAGCGACTTCCACGGCGCCGAGGCCGGCACCGCCAGCAGCGTCGGGTCGGCGAGCACGCGCGCGATCGGCGCGAACTGCGACACCTCATAAGCCACCGGACGATCGAACAGCCGGTCGGCCTCCGGCAGCACCGCGAGCGAGGACAGCGTCATCAGCAGCGTGTAGCCGTCGGGCTCGGCGCGCGCGGCCTGTGCATTGCCGATCGATCCGCCTGCTCCGCCGGCGCGATTGTCGACGATCACGGGTTTGCCGAGGATGCGCTCCAGCGCGAGCGCCACCGGCCGCGCCGCAAGGTCGGCCTGGCCGCCGGCCGGAAACGGCACGATCATCGTGATGTTGCGGTTGGGATAGGCGCCTTGCGCAAACGCGGAGTTGGCGAGCGCTGTCTGCGCAAGCGGCAATGCGGCAGCGGCGCGCAGGAGTTCGCGGCGATTCATCGAGTGTTTCTCCCCAATCATTTTTGGCGATCGCAGCCGATCGCGATGCCGCGGTCAGAGCCGCGGCTTGCTGGCATCGTGCAGGAGCGAGAGGCGCATCTCAAGCGTCCCGCTGCCGTATCCGGTGCGGACTGACCGATGGGGAAGATCGAGCCGGGCGGGTCGGGCCGAGTACATGCTGAGATTCGATCGAATAACGACGGCGCTGTGCTCCCTCTCCCCGTTCTTACGGGGAGAGGGTTGGGGTGAGGGGCTGCCTCCGCGTAAATGGCGACAGTTGGACTTGTGGCGGCTCCCTCTCACCCGGAACGCATCTAACGATGCGTCGTAGCCGAAGCTCCGCTTCGGCGTTCTTGAGAACGGCCGCCAAAGGCGGCCTATACCTCTCCCCGCACGGGGGGCGAGGTAAAGCTGAGTCCGCTGCGCGATGCGATGTAAGTCGCCTTGCTCTAACGCTTGCGCGCCGCCTTGCGGGTCTTTCCGACCGACCGCTTGCCGGCCGCGCCGCGCTTGGTCGCGGTCTTCCTGCTGGCGGCCGCGCGTCGGACTGGAGCTGCTGCGGCCGGCCGCTTGCGCGCCACCGCCTTCTTCGGCGCCTTCCTGGCCGTTTCCCTCGCAGCTTTCTTAGCGGTCTTCTTCGCTGCTTGCGGACGCGCGCGTCGCGCGGTTGTCGCGCTGCGGCGCCGCGTGCTGCTGCCTCCGATCGGAACGAGGTGGTCGTCGGCATCCAGTGTGAGCTGCTGGAGCGGGAACGCCGGCAGGAAGCTCGGGTCGTTGTAGAGCTTGCTCAAACTATCCTGATCGAACTTGCCGCCCTGCCCGCGATCTTCGCCCGCGCCGGCGCGCCAGGCCGCTTCCCAGACCCGGGCCAGGGTCTTGGCACCGTCCTGCATGCAGGCCGCGGTGGCGTCCTTCAGCTTCGACCACAGCGCCTCGACCTGGCCGCTGCCCATATGCGAATTGAACAGGTTGACGATGGTCATCGGCGGCAGCCGCTTCACGGTCCGCTGCATCAGCGCGACCACGGCAACCGCGGCGTCGCGGCCGGTCGGCGTGCCGCCAAGGACGATCTCGGCAACGTCGCTGGTCCGGGCGTCAGGGATCATCTTGATGAGATCCTTGCCGTGGCGGCCGATCATCGTGGTCTCGTACACGCTGTGCACCTTGGCGTGCGCCTTGTCGTTCGGATCGAGGCCATGGTGGAATTGAGAGATGTGCAGCGGCTGGCAGGCATCGCCGATGTAATGCGCGACAATGCCCGCGGCGCAGACAAATTCCAGCTTCTTGTTGGCGGCGGCGTACTCGACCATCTCGTCGAAAATCTGCCAGACCCGGAACGGCAGCGCGCCGCGCCGGTCCTCGCCGATCCCCTCGTAATAGTCGTTCCAGACCTTCGGATCGACGTTGCGCATCGACTCCGCGCAAAGGTCGAGCAGCGTCTTGCCGTCCCTGCCCGGCTTGTCCATGTCGGCGAAATGGTTGCTTTCGTCGGTGTGCCGGGTGAAGCGCCAGACCAGGTCGGCGACATCGGCCAACGGCGAGAACGTGCCTCGCTGATGTGGCTTGAGGTCGGCGAGCAGCTTGTCGTCGAGGCCGATATTGTCGGAATTGGCGTCCATCATGATGGCGAGCTTGGGCAGCTTCGCATCGATCAGACCGGTCGCATAGGCGCCGATCTTGACGTGGCCCCATTCGCCCCAATACTCGGTGTGGCCGGCGTTCCAGTCGCCGATCAATTCGACATCGAGCTCGCGGCACAGCGTCGCCATGCAGATGCCGAGCGCAACCTGCATCGGGACCTTGCCGCTCGATCCGAACAGTTCCTGGCCGCCCCATTCGAGCGCCAGGGGACTGAGGATCCGCGCGCCGCTGGCGTTCCTCCTGGCGTCCGGATCGTCAACGAACCAGACCGTGCCGGAGTCGCCCGGATAATTGTTGAGCGGCGTGTCGCCGTCGCGCGGGCCGATCACGAAATCGCTGACATATTCCATGCCGCCGACGGTCTTGTAGCGATAGAACAGGCCGAGGATCTTGCCCTTCATCAATCCGCTGGTCGCACCGAACGCGATCAGCGGCTGGTTGATGATGTCGAGACGGAAGGTGCCGACATTGAGATCGACGACGTCGCCGACCTGGCCGACGCCGTAAACCTGTGCGGTCCAGCCCTTGACGTCATCGACGCGGATCAGGCCGGCATCGAGATTGGCCACCACGCGCGAGCCCGGCCAGCCCGGATAGACCTCGCTGAAGGCGCGCTTGCCGAGTTGCAGCGCATCGCTGACGCCGAGGCGGCGGTCGGTGTTCTTGAAGCCGGCGAAGATCTCGCGGCCGGCGGCGCCGACCACGTGACGGTTGGAGAGCGCGAACACCGTCTCGCCATTGGTGACGAGACAGCCGATCGAGCCACGGTGGATCTTGCCCTGGATCATGGTCTGCGCCGGAAAGCCGCCGCCGACCAGATCGCTCTTGAACACCGGCGGATCGATGGTGCCGGGGCTGCCCTCGTTCGGATCGACCTTGACGACGCAGGTGGGCACGACGCGACCGTCGGGCAGATAGAGGAACGGAGGCACCAGCTGATCCTGCTTCTCGGGATGGTTCTTCAGCTCGGAGCGCTTCATCCAGTCGCGGACAAAGACGAGGATGCAGGGCCACGACCAGTCCTTGACCGACGAATTGAACAGCGTGCGTGGACCGAGCGCCTGCGGTTTGGAGTGCGCCTTTCTTTCCGTCGCGTTGCGATCGTTGTCGCGGATCAGATAGCGCCCGATCGCCGTGGCGTAGACCGATTGCAGATGGGCCAGGTGCACGTGATAGGCCTCGCGGGCATCGAGCAGGTCCTTCACCGACAATGACGTGAAATCATGCTTGGTCAGATCAATCATCTGGTTCCTCCGAAAATGCGCTTTGCGGCAACACCGGTTCAGGACGCAGAAATAGACGATCGCGGCAGCCCACGATCATGGGTTAGTTCACATAAGTTATACAATTTAAAAGGGATGACACGAATGTGACGGGGCGGGCCGGATGTGCCTCCGCCGGTCCGCGTGCGGATTTCTATTTCCGCTGGGCGCGCCCTTTGGCGAAATGCTTGGCCAGGAAATCCGCCAGCACCTCGACGCGCGCGGGACGCGGGCCGCCGGGCGGGGTGACGAGATGCACGGCCCCCTCGGGCTGCTTCCAGCCTTTCAGGATCACTTCGACCTCGCCGCGCGCGATCGCATCGCCAACGATGAAGTCGGGCAGATCGGCGATGCCGAGTCCCGCGAGCAGCGCGGGCATCACCGCCTCGCCGTTGTTGACCCGGAGCTGGCCGGCGGGACGCACGCTCGCCTGCTCGCCCGACGCGTTGGTGTAGTGCCAGACGCCCTGGGTCGAGAGATAGGCGTAGCCGAAGCATTTGTGCTCGGCGAGATGCATCGGATGGGTCGGCCGGCCGTGGCGCTTCAGATAGGACGGCGCGGCCACCGTGTAGCGCGGCATGCCGCACAGCCGCCGCGCGATCAGCGAGGAATCCGGCAGCCGCGCGATGCGCAGGCCGGCATCAAAGCCCTCGCCGATCAGGTCGACCGTCGCGTCGCTCAAATGCAGGTCGATCGAAACCTCCGGATAGGCCTCCATGAATTCCGGCAGCAGCGGCGCCACCGTCTTGATGCCGAAGCTCATCGGCACCGCGAGCCGCACCAGGCCACGCGGCGTGGTCGATTGCGCCAACGCCTCGTTCTCGGCGGCCTCGCCATCGGCGAGCAGCCGCGCGGCGCGCTCCGACAATTTCTGGCCGGCATCGGTCAGCGCCAGCCGCCGCGAGGTGCGGTTGAACAGCCGGGCGCCGAGCCGCTCCTCCAGCCGGCTGACCGCCTTGGACACCGTCGCCTTGGACAGCGAGAGCTCGGTCGCGGCGGCCGCAAATGACCGTAATTCCACGACTTTTGCGAAGATCGCGAGCGCCTCGAAGTCCGGCAGTTTCGACATGGGCCGCTGTCCTGATTGCTCAAAATGGAAACAATGAGTTTCAATAGTTTCTATTTCTATACCACAGCCGGAGGCATATCCAAGTGCCAACAAATTCAACCGATGGAGAAATCCAATGACCAAGAAGCTCTCAGGCAAGGTTGCCCTCGTCACCGGCGGTTCGCGCGGCATCGGCGCGGCCAGCGCCCGTGCACTCGCCGCGGAAGGTGCCAGCGTCGCGATCAGCTACGTTGCCTCTCCCGAGAAGGCCGAGGCCGTGGTCGCCGAGTTGAAGGGCAAGGGCGTCAACGCCCGCGCGTACAAGGCCGACCAGGCCTCGTCTTCGGATGTCGATCACCTGGTGAAGACCGTCGCCAAGGATTTTGGCCGGCTCGACATCCTGGTCAACAACGCCGGTGTCGCATCGGGCGGCGCGGTCGACGATCCCAAGGCCGACACCGCGACGCTCGCCCGGCAGGAGGCGATCAACATCGACGGCGTGATCACCGCGATCCGCGCCGCCTCCAGGCTGATGGGTGAAGGCGGCCGCATCGTCACCGTCGGCTCGATGCTGGCGGACCGCGCCTCGTTCCCGGGCCTTGCCGACTACGTCGCCACCAAGGCGGCCGTCGTCGGATACACCAAGGGCGCGGCGCGCGACCTCGGACCGCGCGGCATCACGGTGAACGTGGTGCAGCCCGGCTCGATCGACACCGACATGAACCCGAAGGACGGCGGCGAGTTTGCCGAGACGCAACGCCTGCAGCACGCGCTGCAGCGCTTCGGCCGCCCCGAGGAGGTCGCCGCCGGCGTCGTGTTCCTGGCAAGCCCGGAAGCCTCGTTCGTGACCGGCACCGTGCTCAACGTCGACGGCGGCTTCGGCGCCTGATCGCAAAATTTTCTGGAGACGCCGGGCGCAGAGCGCCCGGCCCGCTCCTCAACATCGACATCAAGGGGAATGACCATGATCGAACTCAGACCATTCGCAAAGCTTGGCGGCGCCGACCACGGCTGGCTGAAGGCCAAGCACCACTTCTCGTTCGCGAGCTACTACGATCCCGACAATGTCAGCCACGGCGCACTGCGTGTGTGGAATGACGACGAGATCGCGCCCAACTCCGGCTTTCCGGCGCATCCGCACGCCAACATGGAGATCATCACCTATGTTCGCGAAGGCGCGATCACGCACCAGGATTCGCTCGGCAACAAGGGACGCACCGAAGCCGGCGACGTCCAGGTGATGAGCGCCGGCAGCGGCATCCGTCACTCCGAGTACAATCTGGAGCCGGCGAAGACCAAGATCTTCCAGATCTGGATCGAGCCGACGACGACGGGCGGCCACCCGACCTGGGGCTCGAAGCCGTTCCCGAAGGCGGACCGCTCCGGCAAACTCGTCACCATCGCCTCGGGTATCGAGGGCGACGACGACGCGCTGCCGATCCGCGCCAATGCGCGAGTGCTCGCCACCACGCTGAAGGCCGGCGAGAGTGCGGAATATTCCGCCGACAAGGCCCGTCACCTCTATCTGGTGCCGGCGGCCGGCAGCATCGAGGTCAACGGCGTGCGCGTCAATGCGCGCGACGGCGCCGCGATCCGCGATGAAGCCAAGCTGAAGATCACCGCGCTCGAGGATGCCGAGCTCGTGCTGGTCGACGCGGCGTAATCCAACCCCCACGCGTCATGCCCGGGCTTGACCCGGGCATCCATCCCCTTCGGAAGAGTCTCTGAGAACGATGGATTGCCGGGTCAAGCCCGGCAATGACAACCCCTAACCCAACTTCTCTCCCCCACCCAAAGGAGGCCATCATGGCCAAGGTTCTCGTTCTCTATTACTCCGCCTACGGTCACATCGAAGCCATGGCGAATGCCGTCGCGGAAGGCGCGCGCGAAGCCGGCGTCACCGTCGACATCAAGCGCGTGCCCGAGCTGGTGCCGGCCGAAGTCGCCAAGGCCTCGCACTACAAGCTCGACCAGGCCGCGCCGGTCGCCAAGATCGACGATCTCGCCAACTACGATGCGATCATCGTCGGCACCGGTACCCGCTTCGGCCGCATGGCCTCGCAGATGGCCAACTTCCTCGACCAGGCCGGCGGCCTCTGGGCCAAGGGCGCGCTCAACGGCAAGGTCGGCGGCGCCTTCACCTCGAGCGCGACCCAGCATGGCGGCCAGGAGACCACGCTGTTCTCGATCATCACCAACCTCCTGCATTTCGGCATGACGGTGGTCGGTCTGAACTATGGCTTTGCCGGACAGATGAGGCTCGACGAGGTCACCGGCGGCGCGCCCTACGGCGCAACCACGATCACCGGCGGCGACGGCAGCCGCCAGCCGAGCGAGAACGAACTCGCCGGCGCCCGCTATCAGGGCCGTGCGATCGCGGAGACCGCGAAGAAGCTGCGCGGCTGAGCCGCACGGTGAAGCCGGCTGGGTTTCACACCCGGCCGGACTCTTGCGCGACAGGGCGGCACTCTCCCTGACGATTGCCGGCCTGTCCGCTGTTTTTGGAAGCACCGGTTCCCGAAATCATCGGGACCATTTTCGTGGTATGCCGCAAGGCAGCTTGTCGGCGCAGCCCAGAGGTTTGTCATGACCAACACACAGAAGACCCGCTGGCCGGAACTGCCGACCGCGGCGTGGCGCGACAGCTGTGCCACGCTCCAGCTCTTCACCCAGATCGCCGGCAAGATCCGGCTGGCGAAGTCGCCCTGGCTCAATCACTCCTGGCACGTCACGCTCTATGTCACGGCGCGCGGGCTGACCACCTCGCCGATCCCCGACGGCGATCGCACGTTCGAGATCGACTTCGATTTCATCGATCACATGCTCCGCATCTCGACCAGCGACGGCACCGAACGGCAATTCGCGCTGGCCGGTCAATCGGTCGCGAGCTTCTACGCGGCGGTCATGACCAATCTGAAGGACCTCGGCATCGACGTCGCCATTGACGAGATCCCGAACGAAGTCGCCGACCCGATCCGGTTCTCGCAGGATACGCAGCATGCGTCGTATGACGCCGATGCCGTGCGCCGGTTTCACCAGATCCTTGTGAACTGCGACCGCGTGTTCAAGCAATTCCGGACCGGCTTTCTCGGCAAGGCGAGCCCGGTGCATTTCTTCTGGGGCAGCTTCGATCTCGCGGTGACGCGGTTTTCCGGCAGGACCGCGCCGCGGCATCCCGGCGGCGTGCCCCATTTGCCCGACGAGGTGGCGCACGAGGCCTATTCGCACGAGGTCAGCAGCGCCGGCTTCTGGCCGGGTGGCGGCGCGATCGATTATCCCGCGTTCTATTCCTACGCCTATCCGGAGCCCGCGGGCTATCGCGGCACGCCGGTGCGGCCCGACGCCGCCTTCTTCAGCGAGGCGCTCGGCGAATTCATCCTGCCTTACGATGCCGTGCGGACGGCTGCCGACCCCGACAAGGCGTTGCTCGAATTCCTGCAATCGAGCTATGAGGCGGCGGCCATCAATGCGAACTGGGACCGTGCTGCGCTGGAATGCGCACCGGGCCAGCCGGGCGTGGTCCGAGGGATCTAGTTCAGCCGCGCCGAGAGTTTCGGACAGTGACGCAGCGCCAGCACGGCGCGGTCGTAACCAAACGGTTCGTTTGCGATTCTCGTGGACAGTCGGCGAAGGCGGATAAGTTAAATTTTCGTGTTACGTCTTTACCGCATCGTTGCTTGGCCGAGCTATCTTTCGGACGACGCCACCGCGACCCCGGCCGGCTCGAACACAACAGGCAGTATATTCGTGAGCGCCCCGCAACCCGTCACGATCCCGCGACAACCATCGCACGCCGATCGGTCATGACGCGGCCATCGATCCTTGCCCTCGCGGTCAGCGCGTCCATTCTGCTGTCGGTCGCCGCGCGGGCCTGCCCCGTCTTGATCGAAGGCGTGCCGGCCGACCGGCTCAAGGCGCTGTCGCGCGGCGTCAATGCCGACGGCTGGATCGCCGATCCGCGGTCGGCGCCGCCCCGCGGCCTGCTGCTCGAGCTGCGCAAGGCCGGCATGACCCACATCCGGCTGCCGGTGCCCGCCGACTTCGTCATGCCGCGCTTCGCCGCGAAAGCGGAGATCGACAGCCGCCTGCGCACCGTCGATGCGGCGCTCAAGACCCTGCTCGGCCTCGGTTATGCGGTGTCGATCGACCTGCATTCCGGCGAGCGCTTCAACGCGCTGCACAAGGACGATCCTACCAGTGCGATGACCGAACTGAAGCGCGCCTGGACCGAGCTCGCAACGGTCATGCAGCGCTATCCGTCCGACCGTGTGTTTGCGGAACTGTTGAACGAGCCGGATGTCGAGGCCGTGCAATGGCAGGGCGAAGTCCGCGAGCTGGCCGGCTTCATTCGCGGCCTGCTGCAGCAGACCACGCTGATCACCGGGCCGGTCAACTGGCAGCGCGCGGATTCGCTGCCGGGCTTCACGCCGCTCGACGATCCGAACGTCGTCTATGCCATCCACTTCTACGATCCGATGGTGTTCACCCATCAGGCCCATTGGGATCCGAGTGAGCCACTGCACGACGTCACCGGATTGCCTTATCCGGTCCGCGCCGACGATCCCGGGGTTCAACAGCTGCGGGAGCAGCTCACCGCGCTGGACAAGCGCAAGGCACTCGCGATGGTGGACCGCGCCATTCCCGACCGCGGCATCGACAAATGGCTCGAGCCTGCCGCCGCCTGGCAGCGGCAATATTCGCGGCCGATCATCATCAACGAATTCGGTGTGCTCAAGGCCGGAGCGCCGCGCGACAGCCGGCTGCGCTGGCTCGCCGGCGTGACGGCCTACGCCCGGCAAGAATGCTGGGGCTGGACCCATTGGGAGCTGTCGCAGGGCTTCGGCCTCGCCGACGCCGTCACCGGCAAGGCCGACCGCGATGCGCTGCGGGCCCTGCTCGGCACCCGCTGACCCATCTGGTTAACCGGTTCTTACACAATGCGCGGCTAGATCGACGATGCTGGTGTGGCACGCCCACACGTCCGGTCACGTTAGGTCAGAGCCTGTGCGAGCAGAGATAGCCCCGCGGCCGCTGTTGGCCGGCGATCTGATTCCTGCACTCGGCATCGCCGTGGCATCGATCGCATTCGCACCGATCATGCAGGCGGCCAACGCCGGGCTCGCGATCGTCGTCGAAAGCCTGATCGGCTGCGCCATCGTGCTCGCGGTGCCGGCCTACGCGCCGTCGATCGCCATCTTCATCATCTTCTTCCAGAACCTCTTCGTCTCGATTCTGTCGTCCTACATGACGACCGAGCAGGAGATGGATTTCGTCAAGGGCTACAATTTCCTGGTCTGCGCGGTGATGTGGCTGGTCACGCTGGCGCTCTATGCGCTGCACGAGCGCAAACATTCCGCCGAGATCGACCGGATCATGAAATGGGGGTTGATCACCCTCGCAACCGTGACCGCGTATTTCCTGCTCGGCGCCACGCAGGATTCGCACGCGGCCCTGGTCTATCTGCGCAACATTGCGCTGCCGCTGTTTCTGTTTCAGCTGTCGCTGCTGACGGCCGCAACCTTCGAGATCCGCATCACGCCCTTCCTGGTGACCGTTGCCGCGCTGCTGATCGTCTGCGGATATGTCGAACTGCTGTTCCGCGATTTCTGGCTCTCCATCACCAACGGCTACACGTTCTGGCATTTCGACGAGCTGAAGGCGACCCGTTCCGGATCCTGGGAAGCCGAGATGCGCGCAACCGGCAGGGTGCCGGTGGATCTGATCGATCGCTTCCGTTTCAGCTTTCTCAACAGCCCGTTGTTCGAGGACCTCGGCCTCTCGTCGTTGCTGCGTATCTTCGGACCGAATATGAGCCCGATCAGCTTCGGTTACGGGATCGCCTTCTCCATCCTGTTCCTGTTCGCGGTCGGATATCGCTGGCTGGCGCTTGCTGCGATCCCGCTGCTGATTTGCTGTAGCGTGAAAGGCGCGCTCATCCTGGTCATCTTCGTGGCCCTGGCCTGGACGGCAACCTGGCTGCTCGGCGCCACCATCACCCTTGCCGTGGCGCTGGTCGGGCTCGCGCTGTACGCCATTGCCGCGATCTATATCGGACTCCAGATCGGCGACTTCCACGTGATCGGCTTCATGGGCGGCTGGGATGGATTCCGGCAGAACCCGATCGGCCGCGGACTTGGCGTCGGCGGCAACCTCTCCGAAGGCTACTTCTCGATCGACTGGAACGCCGCGCAGGCGGCCGGCACGATGGACGGCGCGGTGGAGAGCGCCGTCGGGGTGTTGCTCTACCAGATGGGGATCGGCTCGCTGGTGCCGCTCGGCTACTTCCTGGCGATGGCGCTGAAGGCCTGGCGCCTCTACGCCTCGTCGGGAATTCTCATGCAAGGGCTCGCCGCCTTCGGCACGATGGTCGTGCTGGTGAACGGCATCTTCCAGGAAGAGGCGCTGTTTGCGCCGCCGGCACTTGGGCTGTTGCTGTGCCTGACCGGGCTCGTGATCGGCCATCATCTGCGCACGCAAGGCGACGATCGGAAGGTCTCTACCACCGACAGTGCTCCTCAATGAAGAGGGGCCCGATCGCATTGCGACCGAGGCCCCGCTCAACCGACGCCGTCAGAGCGGCTTGATCTGCACCTTGCGGAACTTGACCACGCCCGAACCATACTGAAGCGCGATGTAGCCGTTGGCGTGCTTGGAGTCCTGGGCGTCGACGGTCTTCTGGCCGTTCAGCGTCACGACGAAATGCGGCCCCTGCGCCGTGATCTCGTAGACGTTCCATTTGCCGGCCGCCTTCGGCATCGGATCGACCTTGCCGACGTCGACAATCGCGCCGGTGCCGTAGGTCGGGTCCGGCCGCTTGTCGAAGATGTTGACCTCGTAGCACACCTTGGAGTCGATCACCTTGTTGCCTTCGCAGCGGATGAAGATGCCGCTGTTGGCATCCTCGTCGGTCCAGAACTCGGCCCGGATCTGGAAATCCTTGTATTGGTTTTTGCTGACGAGATAGGAGAGATCCTTGCCGTCGAGCTTGTCGGCGACCAGCGCGCCGTCCTTCATCGCCCAATTGGCCTTGCCGACCTCGTCCCAGTCACCCTTCTTGGAGCTGTCGAGCAGCGTCACCCAGCCGTCGTCCCCCGAGGCGGTGGTGGAAAATTGCAGCGCGGCCGCACCGATCACAAGTCCCGCCGCCAGTATCGACAGATGCTTCTTCAAGGTTGTCCTCCCGTCTTTTGGTTGGCGCGCAACCTATCATCGTCTGCGGCGGCGTAAATGCTTTTTCATATTGCAACTGCGTTGTGTCACGGATCGCTGTCGCAATCCTGAGATCAGACATGCACGGACGCGTCTTGCCCGGCGGAAGCGAGGGCGACTAGCTTGCGCGGCATACGGGCGCGGCAGTCGCCCGGGAAATCCGATCTGGGAGCATACCGATGACGGCGTCGAACCGATCATGGCGATACCTGATGATGCCGCTGGCCTTCGCCGGCATGCTGAGCGTCAGCTCCGCGGCCGAGCTCAATCCGGCCGCCGTCACCTACAAGCTGCCGGATCAGATTCCCTGGAGCCCGGTCGATGCGCGCGGTGCGCAGAACGCGGTCGTGGTCGGCGATCCCTCGAAGCCCGGCTTCTACATGGTCTACACCAAATGGACCAAGGGCAATCACTTCAGCCGTCCGCACTTCCATCCCAACGACCGCTACATCGTGGTACTCAAGGGCACCTGGTGGGTCGGCTCGGGTCCGAAATTCGATCCCGATCACGGCACCGTGGCGATGCCGGCCGGCAGCTTCGTCACCCATTTCGGCAAAGAGGTGCACTGGGACGGCGCCAAGGACGAGGACGCCGTGCTGCTGATCATGGGCGAAGGCCCGGCCACCGCGACCGAGGTCGAGCAGAAGTAGCCGGAACCGGCTAGCAACCTTTGCATCCACGCGGCGTTTCATCCCCTCATCATCATGACGAGGAGATGACGCATGGCGAACGCTGCCGACATTCGGGAACATATGGATGTGATCTCGTCGGACAAGAAGACGGTCGGCAAGGTCGACCACATGGAAGGCACCGACAAGATCAAGCTGACCAAGCAAAGCTCGCCTGACGGTCAGCACCATCACTTCATTCCGCTGTCCTGGGTCGACCATGTCGACCAGCACGTCCACCTCAACAAATCGGGCTCCGACGTGACGGCGCATTGGCAGCACGGCCGCCAATAGCCGCGTTGCGCGAGGTGGGAGCGATGCTATCATCCCGGCCCAAGAAAGGGCCTTCGATGCATCCCGCCGCCAAGCTGCAATTTGCTCGCATCGTCGACGAGTTCGCGCGCTGGCGCGCCATTCCTGAACCGGAACGGCCGCCCGCGCCGGCCTGGTGGTGGGGGCCGGCATTCGAGATGCGCGATGCCGCCGAACCGCTGCCGGCCGCCTGGAGCCGTCGGCTGCGGCTGCCTGACGGTGCGCGCTTTGCGGAGGCTGCCCTTGTGTTGCGCCAGACTTTGGCCGGCCAGGACATCCTGCCGTGGCCCTATGATTTCTCGCGCAAGGTCGCATCGACCGATTCCGACGTTCGCGACCTGCCCGTGCAGCCGTCAGACGACAGCGCGTTTCCGCCCTAGATCCGACCCGGCCTCGCCGGCCGCCTCGCCATCCAGCGACGGCTGCAGCGGCGGCGACGCCTCTGCCTGCGACGGCTTCAACAATTCGGCGAGATCGCGCGGCGGCAGCGGCCGGCTGAACAGGAAGCCCTGCATCTCGTCGCAGGCATGGGCGCGCAGGAACTCCTGCTGCTCGGAGGTCTCGACACCCTCGGCGACGATGGTCATGCCGAGCGCCTTGCCCATGCTGATAATCGCCTGCGCGATCGCGACGTCCTCGGAATCATTGGGCAGGTCGCGCACGAAGGAGCGATCGATCTTGATAGTGTCGATCGGGAACTGCTTCATCAGCGACATCGACGAATAGCCGGTGCCGAAATCGTCGATCGCGAGCCGAATGCCGCGATTCTGGATCGCGTCGAGCACGCGCACCGCGCGCGTCACGTTGCGCATCACCATGCTCTCGGTGACCTCGAGCTGGAGCAGCGCCGGCGACATGCCGCTCTTCTCCAGCGCCGCGTCGATGTCGTCGAGCAGATTCGGATCGCCGAACTGCCGCGGAGAAAGGTTGACCGCCATCGTCACGGCCCTGAGGCCGCGGCGCTGCCACGCCATGTTCTGCGCGCAGGCTTCCTTCAGCACCCAGCGGCCGATCGGCACGATCAGGCCGATCTCCTCAGCGAGCGGAATGAACTGCCCCGGCGATACCTTGCCGAGCTCCGGATGGGTCCAGCGCAGCAGCGCCTCGACGCCGCTGATCGCTCCACTCGCCATGTCGACCTTGGGCTGATAGTCGAGCGAGAACTGGTTGCGCTCCAGCGCGCGGCGCAATGCGCTCTCCATCGTCAGGCGCTCGATCGACTGCGCCCTGATCTCGTTGGAGAAGAAGCGGAAGCCGTTCTTGCCGTCTTCCTTGGCGAGATACATCGCCATGTCGGCATTCTTGGTCAGCGTCTGCACGTCCGAGCCGTCGGCCGGATACATCGCGATGCCGACCGAGGCCGTGGTGTGGCACTCATGTCCGCTGATCGTCAACGGCTGGCTGAGCGAGATCAGCAGATCGCCGGCGATGCGCTCGACGTCGTCCCGTTCGGTGGTCTCCTCGAGGATGACCACGAACTCGTCGCCGCCGAGCCGCGCCACCACGTCGCTCGCGCGCAACGATCCTTGCAGCCGCCCGGCGATCGCCACCAGCAGCATGTCGCCGGCGTCGTGGCCGAGCGAGTCGTTGATCACCTTGAAACGGTCGAGATCGATGAACAGCACCGCGAGCTGCCGGCGATGGCGATCCGCCGCCGAGATCGCGTGATGCAGCATCTCGTTGAACGTCTCGCGGTTGGGCAGATTGGTCAGGCTGTCGTGTGAGGCAAGGTATTCGATGCGCTCGTCGGCCTTGTGCTTCTCATCGGCGCGATCGAAGCTCTCGAGCGCGAACGCCAGATTGTCGGCGAGGCGCTGCAGCAGCTCGGCGAACTCCGGCGTGAAGGTGTCCTTGTCGAGCGCGACGAAGATCATGACCCCGACCACCCGCCCGCTGACAACAAGCGGAAACGAGGCGCTGGACTGCGTTCCATCGAGCCGGGCGCGCTCATGGAAGGCGGCGGTCTCGGCATCGGCAAAATAGTCGTTGATGATGCACGCCTTGCCCGAGCGGAACGCCCGGCCGCAGGCGCCGCGGCCCTCGGGGTGCGCCTCGCTGGTCGAGAGCGTCACCTGGCGCGCGCCCTCGGCCGCCGGCCCCGCAATCGCGACGATCCGCAGATAGTCGCTTCCGCTCTGCGCCAGCGCGATCGTGGTCGAGGTGAACTTGCCGCCGGTCGCCGCCGCCGCGCAGACCAGTCGATACAATTCGGCGCGGGACTTCGCCCGCATGATCGCCTCATTGGTTGCGCTCAGCGCCGCGAACATCCGCGACAGCCGCTCCTTCTGCTCGTCGTCCCGCGCCTTCTCGTCAGCACGGTCGAAATTGGCCAGCGCAAACGACACGTTCTCGGCAAGCCGCTGCAACAGCGCCATCATCTCCGGGCTGAAGGTGCCGAACTCGCTTGAGAGAAACACCAGCGCGCCGATCGCTTCACCATTCTTGAGCAGCGGCAGGGCTGCGCCCGATTTGCTGCCGCTGTCGCGCACGGCCGGATAGACGTGCGATTCGGGGCCGAAATCGCTGAGATAGTCGTTGCTGATGCAGGGCCTGCGCGTGCGGATCGCAACGCCGGTCAGCGTCTGTCCCTCCGGACGCGTCGCGTCGGCCGACAGTTGAACCTCGCGGGCCCGCACCCGATCGGGGCCCGAGGCGGCCACATTGTCCAGGAAGACCTCGCCGGGGCGCACCAGCCTGATCGTGGCCGAGACGAACTGGCCGCCGACCGCCGCGGCATCGCAGACCAGATCGAACAGCTCGCCGCGGGATTTCGCCCGCATGATCGCCTCGTTGGTCGCGCTCAGCGCCGCGAACATCCGCCGCAGCCGCTCCTTCTGCTCCTCGGTCCGCGCCTTCTCGTCGGCACGGTCGAAGCTGCCGAGCGCATAGGAGACGTTGTCGGCGAGCCGCTGCAGCAGCTCGGCGAATTCGGCCGAGAAGGTGTTGCGCTTGGCGGAGATGAACAGCATCACGCCGACCGGCTCGTCGTCGACGATCAGCGGAAATGCCGCGCCCGATCGCGCATCCTCGCGGTCGATGACGTCGCGGAACGGGTTGCTGGCGACGTCGCCCAGAAAATCGTTGTTGATGCAGGCGCGCCGCGAGCGGAACGCCCGGCCGCAGACGCCACGCCCTTCGGGGCGTGCCTCGCTGCGCGAGACGTTGAGGCGGCGCGCATTTACCGCGGTAGGCCCTGCGACCGCCATCATCTCCAGGAAATCGTCGCCGGGCTTGGCGATCAGGATGCTGGTGGAGTTGAACCCACCGCCATGCGCCGCGGCCGCACAGACCAGCTCGAACATCTCGAGCCGCGACCTCGCGCGCATGATCGCCTCGTTGGTCGCACTCAGCGCCGCGAACATCCGCGACAGCCGCTCGCGCTCGGCATCGGCCCTGGCCTTCTCGGTGGCACGGCCGAAATTGTCGAGCGCGACCGAGACATTCTCGGCGATCCCCGCGAGCAGCGCGATGATCTCCTCGTCACGCGCCCAGGAATTGCCGGTGAAGAAGATCAGGACACCGACGCTCTTGCCGAACCGGGTCAGCGGCAGCGCGACGCAGGCCATCAGGCCGCTGCCGCCGGTCGGCATATGCGACGGGCTGATCGAGATCGGGATATCGTGCTCGACGCAGGGCCGCTGGGTCCGGAACGCCTCGCCGCAAATCCCCTTGCCGTAGACGTTGTCCGGATCGGTCGAGAAGCGCGTCTGCGTGATCAGGTCGAGCGCCTCGCCGGTGCCGGCGACAGGCTCGAACCAGTGCGTGTCGGGTTCGGCCAGCAGCACCACCGTGGCGAAGGACTTTCCGCTGAACACCGCGGCATCGCAGACCCGCTGATAGAGATCGTGCTCGGTCTTGGCGCGAAGGATCGCCTCGTTGGTTGCGCTGATGGCACCGAACATGCGGTTGAGCCGGCGCATCGCCCGCTCGCCGCTCTTGCGCGAGGCTTCGTGGTCGAAATTATCGAGCGCGAAGGACACGTTCGCGGCCATGCGCTCCAGCAGCGAAACGGCCTCGTCGCTGAGCGAATTGATCTCGCGCCGCGTCACCATGAAGACGCCGACGCTGCGCCGGTTGCAAACCAGCGGCACCGCGGCGGCCGCCCCGACGCCGGCCGCTGCCGCGCCGCTGCGCCAAGCTGCCGAAACAGCGTCGTTGACATAGTCGTTGCGGACGCAGGCCTTCTGGTCGCGGAACGCGCGGCCGGCGACGCCTTCTCCCTCCGGGGTGTTGGCGATCGCGGAAATGGTGATGCTGCGTAGTCGCGCGACATCGTCGCCGTAGCCAGCCGCGAACTTCAGGAGACCGGTATCCGGCTCCAGCAAAAACACGGTCGCGGCCAGGAAGCTCCCGCTCGAGAACGCGGCTTCGCAGACCTTGCCGTACAATTCTTCGGGTGATTTCGCGTACAGGATCGCTTCGTTGGTGGCACTCAACGCCGCGAAGGTACGCCCGATGCTCGACTGCACGATTCCTGAAGGCCCCGGGGCCAACCCCTCCAATCTGGCGGGGAACATTGCCCGCGAGAGGCCTAAGTGGTGGTTAGCGTATCCGGCAAGTTGCACGACAAAGTAAACGGCTGACGAACGCCGGCGGCGGTTTTCCGGGATATTACGGACACCGGTGTGCCAGCCTGAGGCGGAGGGCGGCGAGGCGCGGATGGACGTCCTGCTCGCGCCGCCGGAGCAGCTAAATTCCGCAACGCGACCGCGCCCGTTCCACTCTGTGAAAACATCGCCGTGAGCACCCTGCTCCCGGTATGGCCGCCCGGATTTTCTGCCCTTGCTCGCCCCTCGGCGCTTTGAGAGCATGACGTCGACAACAGCAAGCACGACCCGCGCAGCACGCGGGCAGACCGCGAGGAAAATCCCATGCCGATCGTCCAGGCCGACCGTCTCACGCGCATCGGCGCGGCGCTCCTCAAGGGCGCCGGCGCATCGGAGGAGGAGGCGAGCGCCGTCGCCTCCGGCTGCGTCAACGCCAACCTCGCCGGCCACGACTCCCACGGCGTGATCGCGATCCCGACCTATATCGATCGCATCAAGGCCGGCCACATCGTGCCCGGCGCGAAATGGACCATCGTGCAGGAGACGCCGACCACGACCGTAATCGACGGTCATTGGGGCTTCGGCTTCCACGTCAACGCCAAGGCGATGGAGATGACCATCAACAAGGCGAAGACCGCCAATGTCGCGGCCTGCACCGTGTTCCGGCAGAGCCATGTCGGACGGCTCGCGCATTACCCGATGATGGCGATGCGCGAAGGCATGATCGGGATTGCGGCCGCCGATTCCGGCCGCTCGCCGAAACACGTGGCGCCATTCGGCGGCCGCGAGGCCCGGCTCGGCACCAATCCGCTGTCGATCGCGGTGCCCTCCGATCTCGATGCGCCGTTTTACCTCGATATGGCGACCTCGGCGGTCGCCGCCGGCAAGATCCAGCTCGCGGTGGCGCGTGGCGAGAGCATCCCGAAGGGCTGGATCATCGATGCCGAGGGGCGCGACACCACCGACCCTGCGGACTACCGCAAGGGCGGCGCGCTGCTGCCGCTCGGCGGCAGCGAAGGTTACAAGGGCTCGGGCCTTGCCGCGATGGTCGAGGTGCTGTGCGGCCTCCTGACCGGGCTCGGCTTCGGCGTCGAGCCGACCGGCCGACACAACGACGGCTGCTTCATGGCGGTGTTCAACGTCGCCGCATTCCGTCCGCTCAAGGACTTCAGGAAGGAAGTCGCCGACTTCGCCCGCTATTTGAAATCGACGCCGCCGTCGGAAGGGAGCCGCGGCGTGTTCTATCCGGGCGAGATCGAATATCTGCGCGAGCAGCAGCGGCGCAAGGACGGCATCGAGATCGAGGATGCGACCTGGGACAAGCTCAAGGCGCTCGCTGCCGATTACAAGCTCACCGACCAGCTCGACCTTCGCTGATAGTTCCGGACACAGGAGAACGACATGACACGGCAAATGGCGCTGGTTGGCTTTTTGCAGGCGCAGAACTGCACCAACCTGCCGGGCTCCTGGCGCCACCCGGAGTCGCGCGACGATTCGATGTCGGCGGATTACTATCAGGAGATCGCGCGCATCCTGGAGCGCGGCAAGTTCCACATGGCGTTCTTCGACGATCGTCTCGCAATGCCCGATCGCTACGGTAACGATCACGCCCACACCGTCGAATACGGCATCCGCTGCGTGAAGATGGACCCGATCGTGGTGCTGACCACGATGGGCATGGTCACCACCAAGCTCGGCCTCGCCTCGACTGCCTCCACCACCTATTTCGAGCCGTTCGACGTCGCCCGCCGCTTCGCCACGCTCGACCTGATGACGGGTGGCCGCGCCGCCTGGAACGTGGTGACCTCGGTCAATGACGGCGAAGCGCTCAACATGGGCCGCGAGCAGCATCTCGAGCACGATCACCGCTATGACCGCGCCGACGAGTTCATGGAGGTGGTGCTCGGCCACTGGGATGCCTGGGAAGACGGCTCGCTGCTGATCGACAAGAAGAGCGGCCGCTTCGCCGATCCGAGCAAGGTGAAGCGGCTCGACCACAAGGGCGCGTTCTTCACCTCGCGCGGCCCGTTCACGGTGCCGCGCTCGCCGCAGGGCCACCCCGTCGTGATCCAGGCCGGCGCCTCCGGCCGCGGCCAGCGCTTTGCCGGGCGCTGGGGCGAAGTGATCTTCACCGCGGCGCGCAACCTCGCCAATGCCAAGCAGGGCTATGACGCGATCCGGGGCGAAGCCGCCAAGGCCGGGCGCGATCCCGACCAGATGTTCCTCTGCAATCTGATCACGCCGGTCACCGGCGCGACCAAGGCCGAGGCCGAGGACCGGATGGCGGTGATCCAGAAGCTGCCGCTCGAGATCGACGCGCTGTCGCTGCTCGCCGAAGGCCTCAACTTCGATTTCGGCGCCAAACCGATCGACGAGCCGCTGACATCAGAGGAGCTGCAGGGCATGCAAGGCATGCTCGGCATCCGTGACGGCGTGCTGCGCACCTCCGGCAAGAGCAATCCCTCGACCCGCGACTTCATCACCTTCTCCGGCCGCGGCCAGGTGCAGGACGCGCTGGTCGGCGGCCCGAAGGAGATCGCCGACCGGCTGGAGGAGATGTTTGTCAATCGCGGCTGCGACGGCTTCGTCGTCGCGGCGAGCTACGTGCCGGGCTCCTATGCCGACTTCGTCGACCACGTGGTACCCGAGCTGCAGAAGCGCGGGCTGTTCCACAAGGACTACGCCGGCACGACGCTGCGCGAAAATCTCGGGCTCAAGCGCCCCGCCGCGGGCGCCTGGAAGACCGGCGCGCAGGCCGCGGAATAGAGGGACATCATCATGCGCTGGCTGAAATTCACTGCCGCGGGCGATACTTCCTGGGGCCTCGTCGAGGGCGACACCGTCACCACCGTCAATGGCGATCCGTTCGGCGAATGGAACAAGACGTCGAAGACGCATGCGTTGAAGGACGTCAAGATCGAGCTGCCGCTGATCCCGCGCACCTTCTACTGCGTCGGGCTGAATTATTTGAAGCACCTCAAGGAAGCCGCCGACAAGGCCGGCACCGTGCCGAACGTGCCTGACCGTCCCGAGATCGGCTACCGCGCGCAGAACGCGCTGATCGCCCATGACGAGAACGTCGTGATTCCGGCTGGTGCCACCGAGAAGATCCATTACGAGGGCGAGCTCGTCGTCGTGATCGGCAAGAAAGCCAGGCATCTGACCGAGGCCAACGCGATGGACTGCGTGTTCGGCTACACCATCGGCAACGACGTCTCCGAGCGCAGCTGGCAGAAGGCCGATCGCGGGCTGTGGCGCGCCAAGAACGCCGACACCTTCAAGCCGATGGGCCCTTGGATCGAGACCGATGTCGACCTCGACCGCATGGAGACCGCGATCCGCGTCAACGGCAAGGAGACCGGCCGCTTCCGCACCAACGAGATGATCTTCGGCATCGTGCCGTTCCTCGTCGAGCTCTCGAAATACTTCACGCTGTCGCCCGGCGATGTGATCTGGATGGGCACCGACGGCGCCTCGCCGGACCTGAAGGACGGCGACGTGGTCGAGATCGACATCACGGGGATCGGGATATTGCGGAACCGGTTCGTGAAGGAGAAGGTGTGAAGGGGGGCGTGCCTTATTCCCCAGTGTCGTCCCGGCGAAGGCCGGGACCCATAACCACAGGATTGAGTTGTTGAAGAAGGCTGTGGCCCGAGCGTTGCATCACAAATCGCATTCGTGGTAATGGGTCCCGGCCTTCGCCGGGACGACACTGAGAGTGTTGCACGGCCTGCGGGTCACATGCCGCATTCTCGCGACGTGATGGGCCCGAACTTTGCACCTCACCATCATTCCGGATTCAGCTCACCGCGCCGCCACCGACCTGCTCTTCACATGATCGATGAACGCCCGCAGCTTCGGCATGATCTGGCGGTGGCCGGGATAGTAGAGAAACACGCCCGGCGTCGTCGACGCGAATGCATCCAGCACGCGGACGAGCTTCTTCTCCTTCACGGCGCCTGATATCAGCGGTGCGGGCACTTGCGCGAGGCCCACACCTTCGACCGCGGCGCCGACCAGCGTCGGGAAATCATGGCCGATGAAGGATCCCGACACGGCAAGCTCGATCGAACGGCCATTGTCGTTCAGCGACCATGGCGCGAGGCCACCGTTCGATCGCCGGAGGCGCAGGCACGCATGCACGCGCAGATCGTCCGGACGCTTGGGCCGGCCGCGGCGCGCGAGATAGTCCGGGCTGCCGACGATGGCGAACGGGAACGGCTTGGTCAGGCGAACCGCGACCATGTCCGGGTTGATGAACTGGCCCATGCGGATGCCGGCATCGAAGCCTCCGGCGGCGAGGTCGACCAGTTCCTCGCTGGCGGCGAGCTCGACCTCGATCTCGGGATAGGCCTTGCAGAACGAGGCGATCAGCGGCTCCAGCAGGATCGGCACCACCGAGCGCGGCACGGTGAGGCGCAACAGCCCCGCCGGCTTCTGCCCAAGCTCGCGCGCCGCCCCGCTCGCAGCGACCAGCTCCTCGAATGCCGGTCTTGCGCGCGCCAGAAATCGTTCGCCGGCGTCGGTCAGCCCGACGCTGCGGGTGGTGCGGATGAACAACACGGCGCCGAGGCGCGCCTCGAGCGCGCGCACCGCCTGGCTGATCGCCGACGGCGTGACGCCGAGCTCGGCCGCCGCGCGGCGAAAGCTGCGGTGCTGGGCGACGGCCAGGAATGCCTCGACGCCGTCGAGCGCGCCCTGCCGGACTGTGAAGCTCTGCTTCATGGCCTGTGAACATTATCGCGAATAGTCGCTCGCGGAAAGCCGCCTTACATCGGAGCCAGAAGCAGCGCGACGCGCGCTGACCCACGCGATCACGACATCCGTCGTGAACGGAGACATGCGACCGATGCAAGCAATCCGTCACACAATCCTGGCCCTCACCCTCACTTTGACAGGCACCACTTCCATGACCGCTCCCTCCCCTGCCCAAGCTCAGGCACAAGCCCAAGTCGCCTCCACCGTCACCACCGGCGTGATGGTCATCCTCACCGCGAAAGCCGGCGTCACCCGCGATCAGGTGATGGCCGTGATGCCGGACGAAATCCGGCAGACCGTGCAGCTCTATCTCAACGGCAAGATCCGCGAATGGTATTCGCGGTCCGACGGGCGCGGCGTGGTCTTGCTGCTCGATGCCAAGGATGCCGCCGAGGCGCACGCGATCATGGAGGGTCTGCCGTTGTCCAAGCTCGATCTGATGGATCATGAGTACATCGGGGTCGGCCCGCTGCTGCCGCTCCGCCTGCTGGTCGCCAGGCCCTGAGCGTCAAGATCCTGAACGCAAGCCAACCGCACCGATCGACAACCACAAGGGAATGCGCCGATGCCCCCGGGCTTCAATCTTCCATTCGTCCTCAGCGTCGCCGGCGCGTTCCTGACAAGTGCTGTCGTGGCCGTCACCTACGTCTGGCCGGCGCTCCGCGCGATGCCACGTGACAACGCGCTCAGACTGCTCGCAGCGTTCCATGCGTTCAGGTTTCTGGGCATGAACTTCATGGTCGCCGGGTTCGTGTCACCGCAGTTGAGCGCGGATTTCGCCAGCGAGGTCGGATGGGGCGATTTCACCGCCGCCGGTCTCGCGCTCGTTGCCATGGCGGCGCTGTCCTGGCGCTGGTCGATCGCGATTCCGATCGTCTGGCTCTTCAACGTCTGGGGCACGCTGGATCTGCTCAACGCCTATTACAACGGCGTGAAGATCGGTGATCCCGGCCTGTTCGGCGCCGGCATCTACATTCCGGCGCTCTACGTGCCGCTGCTGCTGGTCAGCCATGTCATGGTGTTCATGCTGCTGACGCAGGCAAAGTCGGTGGAAGCGTAGCTGCTGCATCAAACATCGTCGTCGCGGCGAAGGCCGGGACGACAGCGCATATATGGCGCGGCCATCGCGACACATCTTAAAACGGCAACGCCACGCCGGTCTTGATCTCCTTCAGGATCACGTTGGTGCGGACGTGACGGATGCCGGGAATGCGGAACATGAACTCGTCGAGGAATTTGTTGTAGGCGTCCATGTCGCGCACCACGACGCGCAGATGATAATCGGCGTCGCCGGTGGTCGCGAAGCATTCCAGCACCTCGCGGCGCTTCATCACCCGCGCGACGAACTCGTCGACGAACTTCACGTCGTGCCGCTCCAGCGAGACGTGCAGGATCGCCGAGGTCGCAAAGCCGGCGCGCTCGCGCGCGACCAGCGCCGAATAGCCCGAGATGACGCCGGCCTCTTCCAGCGCACGGACCCGGCGCCAGCAGGCGGAGGTCGACATCCCGACGGTTTCCGCAAGCTGCTGGTTGGTGGCGCGGCCATCCTTCTGCAGTTCGGCGAGGATTTTCTCGTCCTGCTCTTCGACCATAGCGAGGCCTCCGATTTGGTAGATTCTACCAAATAGCCGTCTTCGTAGCAATCTTCTGCCGATCTTGGCTCGCCAAATGAACAGATAGGCAAGACCTACCAGGCCCACAGGCATAGCCTTGTCGGATCAGACATCGCGATTCCCGGAGGGGTCAGTCATGGGCCAGATGCCGTTGCTCGACGCCTACCAGCTGTCCGAGCGCTACAGCCGCGAACATGGCCGCGTCTTCCTCACCGGCACGCAGGCGATCGTCCGCATCGCGCTCGACCAGGCGCGGCGCGACCGCGCCGCCGGGCTCAACACCGCGGGCTTCATCTCCGGCTACCGCGGCTCGCCGCTCGGCGGCGTCGATCTCGAACTGTGGAAGATCGGCGAGCAGCTCAAGGACAGCCGCATCGAATTCCTGCCCGCGGTCAATGAGGACCTCGCCGCGACCGCCGTGCTCGGCTCGCAGCAGGTCGAGACGCAGAGGGATCGCGAGGTCGATGGCGTGTTCGCTCTGTGGTACGGCAAGGGCCCCGGCGTCGATCGCTCCGGCGATGCGCTGAAGCACGGCAATGCCTATGGCTCCTCGCCGCATGGCGGCGTGCTGGTCGTCGCCGGCGACGATCATGGCTGCGTGTCGTCCTCGATGCCGCACCAGTCCGACGTCGCCTTCATGAGCTGGTTCATGCCGACGCTGCATCCGGCCGATGTCGGCGAATATCTCGCATTCGGCGAATATGGCTACGCGCTGAGCCGCTTCTCCGGCATGTGGGTCGGCTTCAAGGCGATCTCGGAAATCGTGGAATCCGGCGCCTCTGTCGAGCTGCGGCCGCCGCGCCGTTTCGTGCAGCCGGATTTCGCGCCGCCGTCCGGCGGCTTGCATTATCGCTGGCCGGATCTGCCGGGCCCGCAGATCGAGGAACGGCTGGAGGCGAAGAAGCACGCGGTCTACGCCTTCGCGAAAGCCAATCCGATCGACCGCCACATCTACGACATCAAGGATGCGAGCTACGGCATCGTCACCACGGGCAAGGCGCATCTCGATCTGATGGAGGCGCTGCGGCTGGTCGGGCTCGACGAGGCGGCCTGCCGCCGCTTCGGCATCGACATCTACAAGGTCGGCATGGTGTGGCCGCTGGCGCTGCACGATGCGATGAAGTTCGTGAAGGGCAAGCGCGAGATCCTCGTCGTCGAGGAGAAGCGCGGCATCATCGAGAGCCAGTTCAAGGAGTATTTCTACGACTATCCCGGCGCCAAGCCGGAGCGGATGGTCGGCAAGCATGACGAGAGCGGCGCGCGGCTGATCTCCTGGACCGGCGAATTGTCGCCGCGGATGCTGGCCGACGTGCTGGCGCGCCGGCTCGACCCGATGTTTCCCGAGTTGCGGCTCGCCCGTCGCGTCGCCGCGCTGGTGCCCGAGAGCGACCGCGTGATCGCGGTGCCGGGCGCGACGCGCACGCCGTATTTCTGCTCGGGCTGCCCGCACAACACCTCGACGAAAGTGCCCGAGGGCTCCAAGGCGCTGGCCGGCATCGGCTGCCATTTCATGGCGAGCTGGATGGACCGCGAGACCTCGTCGCTGATCCAGATGGGCGGCGAAGGCGTCAACTGGGCGGCGTCGTCGAAATTCACCGGCAACAGCCACGTGTTCCAGAATCTCGGCGAAGGCACCTATTATCACTCCGGCTCGATGGCGATCCGGCAGGCGATCGCCGCGAAAGCCAACATCACCTACAAGATCCTGTTCAACGACGCGGTGGCGATGACCGGCGGCCAGCCCGTCGACGGCCCGGTCAGCGTGCAGGCGATCGCGCACTCTGTCCGCGCCGAGGGCGTCGCGCGGATCGCGCTGGTGTCGGATGATCCCGCGCATTTCTCGCCGGCGGATCTGCCCGCCGGCGTCACCATCCATCCGCGCGAGGAGATGGACGCCGTGCAGCGCGAGCTGCGCGCGATTTCCGGCGTCACCGTGCTGATCTATCAGCAGACCTGCGCCACCGAGAAGCGGCGGCGGCGCAAGCGCGGCACGATCGAGGATCCCGCGCGCTTCGCCTTCATCAACGACCTCGTCTGCGAAGGCTGCGGCGACTGCTCGGTGGAATCCAACTGCCTCAGCGTCGAGCCGAAGCAGACGCCGTTCGGCCGCAAGCGCCGGATCAATCTCTCGACCTGCAACAAGGATTTTTCCTGCCTCAACGGCTTCTGCCCGAGTTTTGTGACGATCGAAGGCGGCAAGCGGCGGGCGAAGACGGCAAGCGCGATCGATCCGCTCGCGCGAGCGGCGGTGCTGCCGGTGCCGGAGCTCGCGGGGCTCCAGCGTCCCTACGATCTCCTTGTCACCGGCGTCGGCGGCACCGGCGTCATCACCGTCGGCGCGCTGATCGCGATGGCCGCGCATCTCGAGGGCCGCGGCGTCTCGGTGCTCGACTTCACCGGCTTTGCGCAGAAGTTCGGCCCCGTGCTGAGCTATCTGCGGCTGGCGGCTGCGCCCGATGCCCTGCATCAGGTGCGGATCGACCAGGGCGCGGCCGACGCGCTGATCGGTTGCGACCTCGTGGTGAGCTCGTCGGCAAAGGCATCCGGCACTTATCGCAAGGGAATGCGCGCTGCGGTCAATATCGCCGAGATGCCGACCGGCGACGTGGTGCGATTTCGCGATGCCGACCTCGCCTCGCCGGTTCGCTTGCGCGCCATCGAGCGGGTGATCGGGTCGGGCAACCTCACCATGATCGACGCCAACGCGCTGGCCGAGCGGCTGCTCGGCGACAGCGTCTTTGCCAACATCATGATGCTCGGCTTTGCCTGGCAGCAGGGCCTGGTGCCGGTCTCGCTGGAGGCGCTGACCCGCGCGATCGAGCTCAACGGCGTCGCGATCGAGCGCAACAGGCAGGCGCTGGCCTGGGGCCGGCTCGCCTTCGCCGATCCGGAGTTTTTGCCGAGGGCCGACGGTGCTGCGGCCAACGTACCCGAAACGCTGGCCCAGGTGATCGCGCGCCGCGCCGACTTCCTCAGGGAGTATCAGGACGCGGCTTACGCCGCGCGCTATCGGGCGACAATCGACCGCGTGCGGCGCGCAGAATCGGCGCTGGGCAGCAGCCGCGAACAAGGTGCGCCCCCTCTCCCGCTTGCGGGGGAGGGTCGGGGTGGGGGTTTCTCCACGAGTCACATCGCCGAGAGAGCCCCCACCCGTAGCGCATCTGTCGATGCGCTACGGCCTCCCCCGCAAGCGGGAGAGGCGGACCGAGTTCGCGGCGAGGCCAAACTCCCGCTCACCGACGCCGTGGCTCGGTCGCTGTTCAAGCTGATGGCCTACAAGGACGAATATGAGGTGGCGCGGCTGCATATGCAGTCGGGCTTCCTCGACGTGCTCAGCCAGGAGTTCGATGGCGACTTCACGGTGCAATATCACCTTGCGCCGCCGTTCCTCCCGGCGCGGCGCGACGCACGGGGACGGCCGAAGAAGCGTGCGTTCGGCCAATGGATCCAGACGCCGCTGCGGTTGCTCGCGCGCCTCAAGGGGCTGCGCGGTACGGCGTTCGACGTGTTCGGTTACACCGCGGAGCGCCGCGCCGAGCGCGAGCTGATCCCCTGGTATGAGGCGCTGATCGAGACCATGCTCGGCAGGCTCGACAAGACACGGCTGCCCGATCTCGTCGCGCTGGCGAAGGCGCCGATGGAGATCCGCGGCTATGGGCCAGTAAAGGACGCCGCGATCGAAAAGACCAGGGCGGAGGTCGCGCGGCTGACCGCGCGACTTGCCTCCGCCCCGTCAGACCAAGGCGACGGCTCAGGCCGCCGCGCGGCGCTTGGCAGGTGATATCAGGCCGACCACGACGGTCGCGAGCACCGCCACGACGATGTTGAGCAGCAGCGCGCCGAGCCCGACATAGAAGCTGTAGCTGGAATCGCCGAGCGAGATGCTGGCGAGCGGCTTCAGCCCGTTGCTCCACGCCGTATACGTGCCCCAGCCGATGCCGACCGCCCAGCCGAGCAGCAGGCCTTCAGCGCGGAACCAGACGGTGAACAGCCCGAACACCAGCGCCGGCAGCGTCTGCACGATCCAGAGGCCGCCGAGCAGTTGCAGGTCGAGCGCATATTGCGTCGGCAGGAACAGGATGAAGGCGAGCGCGCCGACCTTGACCACCAGCGAGGTGATCTTCGCCACCGACGCCTCGCCCGCATGCGAGATGTCCGGATTGACATAGGACTTCCAGACATTGCGCGTGAACAGATTGGCGGCGCCGATGCTCATCACCGCCGCCGGCACCAAGGCGCCGATCGCGATCGCCGAGAACGCAAAGCCCGCGAACCACTCGGGGAACAGCGTCTTGAACAGCATCGGCACCACGTCGTTCGGTGACGTCACCTTGATATTGGCGGCATAGGCCATGTAGCCGAGCAGCGCGATCAGGCCGAGCAAGAGCGTATAGGCCGGCAGCAGGACCGCGTTCTTGCGGATGGTATCCGCCGACTTCGAGGCGAAGATGCCGGTCAGCGTGTGCGGATACATGAAGGCCGCGAGCGCCGAGCCGAGCGCCAGCGTCGCATAGGGCAGATATTGTGAAGGCTTCAACGTCAGGCCGGTGGCGCCGCCCTTCGCCGTGAAGGCGTCGTTGGCCGCCGCGAACACCGCGCCGTAGCCGCCGAGCTTTGCCGGCACCACGACCACGGCGGTCAGCACCACGATGTAGATCATGATGTCCTTGACGAAGGCGATCAGCGCCGGCGCCCGCAGGCCGGAGCTATAGGTATAGAGCGCGAGGATGACGAAGGCGGCGATGATCGGCAGCTCGCCTGACAGCCCCATCGCCTTGATCACGACCTCCATGCCGATCAGCTGCAGCGCGATGTAGGGCATGGTCGCGACCAGGCCGGTCAGCGCCACCGCGAGCTCGAGCGCGCGCGAGCCATAGGCGCCGTGGACGACATCGGCAGCGGTGACGTAGCCATTGGCATGCGCCTTCTTCCACAGCACCGGCATGACCGCGAACACGAAGGGATAGACGATGATGGTGTAGGGCAGCGCGAAGAAGCCATAGGCGCCGACCGCATAGACCAGCGCCGGCACCGCGATCACGGTGTAGGCGGTGTAGAAATCGCCGCCGACCAGGAACCAGGTGATCCAGGTGCCGAACTGGCGGCCGCCGAGGCCCCATTCATCGAGATGCTCGCTGACCGGGCCGGATTTCCAGCGCGCCGCGAAGAAGCCCATCACGGTGACGAGCGCGAAGAAGAAGATGAAGACGCAGAGCGCCACCCAGGCGATATGATCGGTCATGGCTGTCCCCTCACCGCGTCTCGTCGGCATCAGGCCGGCGGCTGCGATAGACCAGCCAGATCAGGAGCGAGGAGATCGGCACCCAGGCGAGCTGGTACCAGTAGAAGAAGGGAAAGCCGAACAGGGAGGGCTCGACGAAATTATAGAACGGCACCCACAGCAAGCCGATGAACGGCAGCAGCAACAGAATCCACATGGCCTACTCTTTGACGCAAGACACAAGGCGGGAGGTTCCGCTGATCATTGGCAGCGATCCAGGAACCGGTTCGTTGCGTCTAGAATCACGGTTACGGCAATGCGACGCAAAAAGATGTGATCGTCACCTGGCGCATGCCGCCTATTCGGCCTTGATGCCGGCGTCCTTTATCACCTTGCGCCAGCGCGCCTCCTCGCCGGCAAAGTAGCGGTCGAGCTCGGCCGGCGGTGAGGCCACCATCACGAGGCCTTCATTGACGCTGAGCCTCTTGAAGGCCTGCGCCTGCACGGCCTTGGCTGCCGATCTGTTGAGGCGGTCGATGATGTCCGGCGGCGTGTTGGCCGGCGCGTAGAGGCCGTACCAGGATTCGGCGACATAGCCGGATGCGCCGGCTTCCGACACCGTCGGCAATTGCGGGAACGCGGCCGAGCGCTCAGCCGATGTCACCCCGATCGCGCGCAGCTGCCCGGCCTCGACCAGCGAGGCGCAGCTTGCCACCGTGGTGAACATCACCTGGATCTGGCCGCCCATCAGGTCGGTGATGGCGGGCGCCGCGCCCTTGTAGGGAACGGTGGTGAGATTGACACCGGCCATGTGCTTGAACAGTTCGCCGGCGAGATGCGCCGAGGTGCCGGTGCCATAGGTGCCGTAGGACAGCTTTTCCGGATCGGCCTTCGCGGCCGCGATCAGATCGGCAATCGACTTGATCGGCGAAGCCGGATTGACCACGACGACGTTGAACGAGCGCGCCACCAGCGCCACGGGCGCAAAATCCTTGTGCGCGTCATAGGGCAGCTTGCTGTAGAGGCTCGGATTGACCGCGTTGGCGAAGGTCGCCATCAGCAGCGTGTAGCCGTCGGGCGGACTCGTCGCGACACTCTGCGTGCCGATGATGGTGCCCGCCCCCGGCTTGTTCTCGATGATGACGGTGACGCCGAGATCCTTCTGCATCTCCTGCGCCAGCGTCCGCGCCACGACATCGGTGCCGCCGCCCGGCGCGAACGGCACCACGATCTTGACGATGTGATCGGGATAGGCGGCGCGCGCCGGCACGTGCAGCAGGACATTTGCTGCGAGCGCGAACAGGAGTGATGCGAGAAGACGAAGCGGCATGGCAGGCCCCGGCGGCAGACGGTGCCGTCTTGATACACGCGAACGCCATGCAAGGGATGCCGGGCCGTCATGACGCGCAAAAGATGCGCTGTGCTATTAGTCCCGTCATCCTGAGGAGCGCGTAGCGCGTCTCGAAGGATGCACGGCCCGTTCTCTGGCCGATTCATCCTTCGAGGCTCGCTCCGCTCGCACCTCAGGATGACGGACTTGAAGTATCGCGCAACGCCTCACGAATACGGATTGATCAGCTTCTGCTGCTCGGTGGCGTGACGGACCAGGAGGTCGATGAAGGTGCGGACCTTCGCCGAGAGATGATGGCGGTGCGGATAGACTGCGTTCATCGTGAGCTCGACCGGCCGGTATTCGGGCAGCAGGCGGACCAGTTGTCCCGACTCCAGCTCGTCGCGGACCAGGAAGCCGGCCGCGAGGAAGACACCGACGCCGGCCAGCGCCGCGAGCTTCAGGGTCTCGCCGCTGTTGGAAATCAGATTTCCGGAGACGCGCACCGCGGCCGGCGTGCCCTTGCGGTCGGCGAAGCGCCACTCGTCGCCATAGGGATAGTTGGCGTGACGCATGCAGTTGCGCGCGGAGAGGTCGGCCAGCAGCGTTGGCTTGCCATGCTGCTCGATATAGCCGTGCGAGCAGCACAGCACGTGGCGCCAGGTCGCGATGGTGCGCACGATCAGGCTGGAGTCCGGCGGCGGCACCATCCGCACGGCGAGATCGTAATTCTCGTCGATCAGATCGGCATTGCGCTCGCCGATCGTGAGATCGACCTTGACCTCGGGATAGCTCGCCAGAAATTCGGCGACCGCGGGCGACAGGAACTGGACGAGATGGGTGTTGGTGAAGATCCGCAGCGTGCCGCGCGGCACCGATTGCTGGGCGCCCGCGATGTCGTCGGCCTGCTCGATGTCGGCGAGGATCTGGACGCAGCGATCGTAATAGGCCTGGCCGACCTCGGTGAGGCTGACCTTGCGCGTGGTGCGGTTGAGCAGCCGGGCGCCGAGCCGGTCCTCCAGCGACTGCACGTGGTTGCTCACCGTGGTCGTGGACATGTTGAGCTTGCGGCCGGCGGCGGAGAACCCGCCGGAATCCACGACCCGGACGAAGGCGGTCAGGCTGGTCAGGCGATCCATTCGGCAAGGTCCGGATTATCAGCGCTGGCTTGATAATGCTTCCAGTTTTGTCGGGATTATCACAGCGCGGAGGACATTGCATCTAAGGGGCCATGCTGGGCGCCCTTTCTGGAAGGACGCAAATGTTCGAGCCGGAGGATGTCATGTCGACCACCACTTATGTCCCTGAAGAATCGGCCAAAATCGGTCTCCGCCCGTCGCGGAAAACGGTCAAGCGGGTGACGCTCGGGCTCGCCGCAATCATCGGCGCCGCCGTGGCAGCCGACTTTGGCTACGACTACGTCACCACCGGCCGCTACCTCGAAACCACCGACGACGCCTATGTGAAGGCGGACTCCACGATCATCGCCCCGAAGGTCTCGGGCTACATCGCCCGCGTGCTGGTCACCGACAACCAGCCGGTGAAGGCCGGCCAGCTGCTGGCCGAGATCGACGACCGCGATTACCGCACCGCGCTCGGCCAGGCCAAGGCCGATGTCGACGCCGCCACAGCCTCGGTGCGCAACCTCGATGCCCAGCTCGAACTGCAGCAGCCGATCATCGACCAGAGCACGGCCGACGTCACCGCCGCCGAGGCCAACCTGAAATTCGCCCAGGAAGAGCAGACCCGCTACGACGGGCTGATGAAGTCCGGCTCCGGGACCATTCAGCGCGCGCAACAGACCGACGCGGCGCTGCGGGCCAACACCGCGCAATTGCAGCACGCGAGGTCGGCGCTGTCGGCGGCGCAACGCAAGGTCGACGTGTTGACCACGCAGCGCGCCCAGGCCGCAGCGCAGGTGGACCGCGCTCGCGCGGTCGAACAGCAGGCCGAGCTCAACCTGTCCTACGCGCGGATCACCGCGCCGGTCGACGGCACGGTCGGCGCCCGCACGCTGCGCGTCGGGCAATATGTGCAGGCCGGCACCCAGCTGATGGCGGTGGTGCCGCTCGATGCGGTCTATGTGGTCGCCAATTTCAAGGAGACGCAGCTGACCCATGTGCGCAACGGCCAGCCGGTCGAGCTCACCGTCGACAGTTTTCGCGGCACCACACTGAAGGGCCATGTCGACAGCCTGTCGCCGGCCAGCGGCCTCGAATTCGCGCTGCTGCCGCCCGACAACGCCACCGGCAATTTCACCAAGATCGTGCAGCGCGTGCCGGTGAAGATCGTGCTCGACGATCACAGCCTCACCGGATTGCTGCGCCCGGGCATGTCGGCGATCCCGACCGTCAACACCAAGGCAACGGTGCTGGCCGAGCGCAAAGAGAAGCGGCGGCTGGCGTCGGCAACGCGGGCGAACGGCGGGTAACGCCGAGAGTTACTACGACTGGCCTCGCGCGATCGATCACCCACGCGGTGGTCGATCGCGTTTTCTTCGTTCCGCGATCACAGGCGGAAGGGCTCCCTCCCCCCTTGCGGGGGAGGGTGGGGAGAGGGGTACCACTTGCGCTGACGTTTGTTGGTTAGCGGACGCTTCTGCCGCTGGTAGCGCGTCGGCAGGATTTGGAGCAGCTCGCACAAACTTCTGACTTCAGCGCCCGGGGCCACCCCTCTCCCCACCCCTCCCCCGCAAGGGGGGAGGGAGCCTGAGAGTTGTGCTCACCTCACCAGTCGTGATCATGCAGACCAAACGCTGCGTCGTACCGCTGGCCGCAGCGCGGTCGCAGCCGCGCTTACCGCCACCGGCCGATTATCAATCACTGCCGGACAATCCTTCCGCTCTTTCCCGGATTATCGAAACCGGGCGCCTAATACATCTTGCATGGGCCAGCAAGGACGACCTCGATGACCGCACTTCAGCCCACAGCCGACGCAGCGAACGCCGCCGCGCTCCCCGCCCCCGCATCGCCGTCGGCGCCGGCTATCCCCACGAAAACCTGGATCGCGGTGATCGGGGCGACGCTCGGCGCGTTCATGGCGGTGCTCAACATCCAGATCGTCAACGCCTCGCTCGCCGATGTGCAGGGCGCGATCGGCGCAGGGATCGACGACGGCGGCTGGATCTCGACCTCCTATCTGATCGCCGAGATCGTGGTGATCCCGCTCTCCGGCTGGCTCGCACAGGTGTTCTCGGTGCGCATCTATCTGCTCACCAACGCCGCCCTGTTCCTGGTGTTCTCGGCGGCGTGCGCGCTGGCGCAGGACCTGCCGCAGATGATTGCGCTGCGCGCCGTGCAAGGCTTCACCGGCGGCGTGCTGATCCCGATGGCGTTCACGCTGATCATCACGCTGCTGCCGAAGGCCAAGCAGCCGATCGGACTGGCGCTGTTCGCGCTGTCGGCGACGTTCGCGCCGGCGATCGGCCCGACCATCGGCGGCTATCTCACCGAGAACTGGGGCTGGCAGTACATCTTCTATGTCAACCTGGTGCCGGGCGCGGTGATGATCGCGATGCTGTACGTCTCGCTCGATCCGAGCCCGATGAAGCTGTCGCTGATCCGCCACGGCGACTGGCTCGGCATCATCACCATGGCGATCGGCCTCGCCGCGCTGCAGACCGTGCTGGAGGAAGGCAACAAGGACGACTGGTTCGGCTCGCCCTTCGTCGTCCGCCTGTCGGTGATCGCTGCCGTCGCGCTGGTCGCCTTCCTGATCGTCGAATTCACCGTCGAGAAGCCGCTGCTCAATCTGCGCCTGCTCGCCCGCCGCAATTTCGGCTTCGGCATGCTGGCCAACTTCCTGCTCGGCATCGCGCTGTACGGCTCGGTGTTCATCCTGCCGCAGTACCTGTCGCGCATCCAGGGCTACAACGCCGAGCAGATCGGCATGGTGCTGGCATGGACCGGGCTGCCGCAGCTGGTGCTGATCCCGCTGGTGCCGCGGCTGATGCAGCGCTTCGATCCGCGCATCATCATCAGCGTCGGCTTCGCGCTGTTCGCCGGCTCCAACTTCATGAACATCTTCATGACCAACGACTATGCCACCGACCAGCTGTTCTGGCCCAACATCGTCCGTGCGATCGGCCAGGCGCTGGTGATGGCGCCGCTGTCGGCGGTTGCGACCGCGGGCATCGAGCTGGAGAACGCGGGCTCGGCCTCCGCGCTGTTCAACATGATGCGCAACCTCGGCGGCGCCGTCGGCATCGCCGTGCTGCAGACGCTGCTGACCAAGCGCGAGCAATATCATTCCAACGTGCTGATGCAGTCGGTCTCGCTGCTGGAACAGGCCACGCGCAGCCGGATTGAGCAGCTGACGCAGTATTTCATGAACCACGGCGTCGCCGACCAGGCCACGGCCGCCCACCGCGCTATCGCGGCGATCGGCAAGGTGGTGCAGAAGCAGGCCTACATCCTCGCCTTCAGTGATACCTTCTATCTGCTCGGCGTCGCGCTGATCATCGCACTGGCGGCGACACTGTTCCTGAAGAAGCCGGGCCAGCTCGCTGGCGGCGGTGCGCACTAACCCAAACCACGACCACGGAGAACGACCATGAAGCCTCGCATGAATTTCTACCAGGCCGCACCCGAGACCATCAAAGCGCTGGTCGCGGTGGAGAACCAGATCGCTGCGAGCGGCCTCGAGCAATCGCTGATCGAGCTGGTCAAGACCCGCGCCTCGCAGATCAACGGCTGCGCCTACTGCATCAACATGCACACCGAGGACGCCCGCAAGCATGGCGAGACCGAGCAGCGGCTTTATCTGCTCAACGCCTGGCGCGAATCCCCGCTCTACAGCGAGCGCGAGCGCGCGGCGCTGGCCTGGACCGAAGCGTTGACGCTGGTGTCCGAGACGCACGCACCGGACGCCGACTATGAAGCCGTGCGCGCCCAGTTCTCCGACAGCGAGCTCGTCAACCTGACCACGCTGATCGGCGCGATCAACGCCTGGAACCGGATCGCGATCGGCTTCCGCGCACTGCATCCGGTGAAGGCGAAGGCGGCGGCGTGAGGACCATACTCTCCGCCATCTATTCCGCTGTCATGCCCCGCTTCATGCGGGGCATCCAGTACGCCGCGACGCCTCGACTCAAGCACCGCAGTCTCTGGAATACTGGATCGCCCGGTCGCGCCGGGCGATGACAGCGTAAAGTGCGGCAACGGTCCTAAACCGCCGTCGCGCGGGCGAACTCGATGTAGATCTCGCGCAGGCGGTCGGTGATCGGGCCGACCTTGCCGCCTCCGATCTTCTTGCCGTCGATCGCGACCACGCCCTGCACGAACACGGAAGCGCTGGTGATGAAGGCTTCCTTGGCCGCGAGCGCTTCCTCGACCGTGAAGGTGCGCTCCTCGATGCGCAGCTGGCGCTCCTCGGCGAGCTTGACCACGGCCTTGCGGGTGCAGCCAGGCAGGATCTCGTTGCCGTTCTGCCGGGTCACGATGACATCGTCGTGGGTGACGATGAAGGACGAGGACGAGCCGCCCTCGGTGACCTTGCCGTCCTCGATCATCCAGGCTTCGCCGGCGCCGGCCGCGGCGGCCGCCTGCTTGGCCAGCACCTGCGCGAGCAGCGCCACGCTCTTGATGTCGCGCCGTTCCCAGCGGATGTCGGGCACCGTGATGACGTTGATGCCGGTCTTGGCCGAGGGCGCGTTGATGATGTCCTTTTCCGAGGTGAACATCACGAGGGTCGGCTTGACGTCGGCCTTCGGGAAGGCGAAGTCGCGGCCCTTGTCGGCGCCGCGGGTGACCTCGAGATAGACCATGCCGTTGACGAGGTCGTTGCGCGCAACCAGCTCCTTCTGGATCTCCTCGATCCGCTCCAGCGTCTCCGGCAACGCGAGCTGGATCTCGCCGACCGAACGCTTGAGCCGCGCCAGATGCGAGGCGTTGTCGATCAGCTTGCCCTCGAGCACCGCCGCCACCTCGTAGATGCCGTCGGCGAACAGGAATCCGCGGTCGAACACCGAGACCTTGGCCTCCGAATGCGGCACGAACGAGCCGTTGACGTAAGCGATCTTTTCCACGCGAGTTCTCCTGCGGACGAAGGGGGTTTCAGGCCTTCGTATACGCAAATTGTTGACGGGGGAAAACCCTCCCGACGGCGCCCGTGAACTGCGTAACTCCACTACCGTCACCCCGCGCAAAGGCTCCGCCTTTGCGCGGGGATGACGGGTTTGGCCGATGCGCAGCCCCTCAGTGCTGCAGGATCTTCGACAAGAACTTCTGCGCGCGGTCGCTGCGGGGCGTGCCGAAGAAGTCGGCCTTCTTGGCGTCCTCGACGATCTCGCCGCGGTCCATGAAGATGACGCGATCGGCGACCTTGTTGGCAAAACCCATTTCGTGGGTCACGACCATCATGGTCATGCCCTCGCGGGCGAGGTCGACCATCACGTCGAGCACCTCGCTGATCATTTCCGGGTCGAGCGCCGAGGTCGGCTCGTCGAACAGCATCGCGATCGGATCCATCGCCAGCGCCCGCGCGATCGCGACGCGCTGCTGCTGGCCGCCGGACAACTCCGCCGGAAACTTCTTGGCATGATCCTTCAGCCCGACGCGCTCCAAAAGCTTCATGCCCTTGGCGGTGGCGTCCTCAGCCTTGCGGCCGAGCACCTTCTCCTGCGCGAGGCGGAGATTGTCGATGATCCGTAAGTGCGGAAACAGTTCGAAGTGCTGGAACACCATGCCGACGCGCGAGCGCAGCTTCGGCAAATCGGTCTTGGGATCGTTGACCTTGACGCCGTCGAGCGTGATGTCGCCGCCCTGGATCGGTTCCAGCGCGTTGACGCATTTGATCAGGGTGGACTTGCCCGAGCCGGACGGACCGCAGACCACCACCACCTCGCCCTTGGCGACGCTGGTGGTGCAGTCCTTCAGCACCTGGAAGGACGGCCCGTACCATTTATTGACGTGGTTGATCTCGATCATGATGGCTCAGCTTTTTTGTTTAGGCATGACCTTGTCGGAAAACCGGTTCCCACTTTTCCGGGTCATGCCTCAGCGAACGATGGCGATCCGCGCCTGCAGGCGGCGAACGCCGTAGGACGCGACACAGGAAATGACGAAGTAGACCAGCGCGGCGAACAGGTACATTTCGACCAGGCGGCCGTCGCGCTGCGCGACCTTGCTGGCGGCGCCGAGGAAATCCGGGATCGACAGCACATAGACCAGCGAGGTGTCCTGAAACAGCACGATGGTCTGCGTCAGCAGCACCGGCAGCATGTTGCGGAACGCCTGCGGCAGCACGACGTAGCGCATCGACTGCGCATAGGTCAGGCCGAGCGCGCTGGCCGCGGCCGGCTGCCCCTTCGAGATCGACTGGATGCCGGCGCGCATGATCTCGGAGAAATACGCCGCCTCGAACGCGATGAAGGTGATCAGCGACGAGGCGAAGGCGCCGACCGTGATCGGCCGCGACGCGCCGGTCAGCCACTGCCCGATATACGGCACCAGGAAGTAGAACCAGAAGATCACCAGCACCAGCGGCAGCGAGCGGATGAAGTCGACATAGAAGCCCGCGATGCGCCCGAGCACCTTGTAGCTCGATAGCCGCATCAGGGCGATCAGCGTGCCGAACACCAGGCCGCCGAACGCGGCGAGCGCGGTCAAGGTCAGCGTGAAGCGCATGCCCTCCAGGAACAGGTAGGGCAGCGAGCGGCGGATGACGTCGAAATCGAAACTGCCGATCATCGTCATTTGCCCGTGATGTAGCCGGGGATCGCGACGTAGCGCTCGAGGAAGCGCATCGCGGTCACCACGACGAAATTGAGGAGCAGGTAGAGCACGGTCGCCGCCGTGAACGCCTCGAACACCTGGAACGAGAACTCCTGCATCGAGCGAGCCTGGCCGGTCAGTTCGATCAGGCCGATGGTGATGGCGACCGCGCTGTTCTTGATGGTGTTGAGGAATTCGGAGGTCAGCGGCGGCAGGATGATGCGGAATGCCATCGGCAGCAGCACGTAGCGATAGGTCTGCACCGTGGTGAGGCCGAGCGCGGTCGAGGCCTGCTTCTGCCCGCGCGGCAGCGAGGTGATGCCGGCCTGCAATTGCACGGCGACGCGCGCCGACATGAAGAAGCCGACGCCGATCGCGGCGGTCCAGAACGGCGCGTTCGGCAACTGCTTCAGCCATAGCCCGGCCGACCGCGGCAACAGTTCGGGCAGCACGAAGAACCACAGGAACAGCTGCACCAAGAGCGGCATGTTGCGGAAGAACTCGACCCAGCAGAAGCCGATCCACGAGGCGGTCCGCGACGGCAGCGTGCGCAGCACGCCGATCACCGAGCCGGACACCAGCGCGATGATCCAGGCCAGCACCGACACCTTGATGGTGACCACCAGCCCCGCCAACAGCAGGTCGAGATAGGTGCCGGTCCCCATCGGGTTCGGCTCAAGGAAGATGTGCCAGTTCCAATTGTAGTTCACAGGTCCCCCACGCGGCCGCGCCGGTCACGGCATTACGCCGGCATCGCGCGCGGCGTCCATGCAAATGTCCGGCCATTCTCCTCCAAAAATGGCCGGACATGCAAACTTTCAGGACCCGCCGCCGCGAGGCGGCAGGTCATACGCAGCAACGCGATCAGTTGACCAGATACGCATCCGGATCCGGTGAATCCGACGGCTTGGCAAGCTGCTTCTTCATCTCCGGCCCGAGCGGCACGTTGAGGTTCAGGCCCTTCGGCGGAATCTTCTGGGTGAACCACTTGTCGTAGATCTTCTGGCCCTCGGCGCTGGTGTAGAGCGCGGCGGTGGCGGCGTCGACGACCTTCTTGAACGGCGCATCGTCCTTGCGCAGCATGATGCCGTAGGGCTCGGGCTTGGAGAACGCGTCCTTGGAGATCACGTAGTCATCCGGCGACTTCGAGCCGGCGACGAGGCTCGCGAGCAGGATGTCGTCCATCACGAAGGCGACCGCGCGATCGGTCTCGACCATCAGGAAGGCCTCGGCATGATCCTTGGCCGGGATGATGTTGACGCTCAGCCCGCGCGCGAGGTTGGCCTCGGTGAGCTGCTTGATGTTGGTGGTGCCGGCGGTCGAGACCACCGTCTTGCCCTTCAGATCGTCGATCGAATTGATCTTGCTCGCCTTCTTGGTGACGTAGCGGCTGGCGGTCAGGAAGTGGCTGTTGGTGAAGGAGACCTGCTTCTGGCGCTCGGCATTGTTGGTGGTCGAGCCGCATTCGAGGTCGACGGTGCCGTTGGCCATCAGCGGGATACGCGTCGCCGAGGTCACCGGGTTGAGCTTGACCTCGAGCTTGTCGAGCTTCAGCTCCTTCTTCACGGCATCGACGATCTTGTAGCAGATGTCCATGGCATAGCCGACCGGCTTCTGGTTGTCGTCGAGATAGGAGAACGGGATCGAGGAATCGCGGTAGCCGAGCGTGATCGCGCCGGTGTCCTTGATGTTCTTCAGCGTGCCGGTCAGCTCCTGGGCTTGCGCCTGGCTCGCGCCGACCGCGGCGGCGAGCGCGAGGCCGATCAGATACTTGCGTGTCATACGTCTACTCCTTGCGTGGAAACGGTCGATTTACTGTGTGAGAATATCGGCGAGGACGGGTGCGATGTAGCGGCGAAACTGTTCCGGATTCTCGCTCATCGGAAAATGACCGAGCTTCTCCATGATCGTGACGCTGGCGCCCCCTATTGCCGCTGCGGTCCGCCTCGTGTCCTCGGGCGTGCAGGAGAAATCATACTCGCCCGTGAGGAGATAGAGCTTGCATACTTTAGTCTCGATTGACGCGACCCGGCCGCGCAGGTCGCCGTCGACACGGTAGAAATACAGGTCGCCCTTGAACACGCCGGGGCCGCCCTGCTTGTAGGCCCACAGTGTTTCCATCCGCGCAGGCTCAGGGCTTTGCGGCGCGATCAGCCCGGACACCAGCGCGGCGCAGACTTCGCCGCCGTGAACGTCCGGCCGGTTCAGCCAGTTGGTGTCATACCACGGCGCCTGGAAATCGGCAGCCTCGAGCCCGATCAGCGCGCGGAACTCGGCGGCATATTCGATCGCAAGGTTAAGCACGATGCGGCCGCCGATCGAGCAGCCCATCACGACAGGCTTCTCCAGCCGCAGCGCACGGCAGAAAGCGCGGATGGTCTCGGTGTAGCGCGCAGTGGTGAGTTGGTATTCATCGCCGGTCCAGCTCATCGGCGGATTCGACTTGCCATGCCAGGGCATATCGAAGGCAATGATGCGGAAATTTTCGGCAAATTGCGCATCCGCGAGCAGATGGCGCCATTGCCGCGCGTCCGATCCCGCGGTGTGCAGGCAGACCAGCGGAATGCCCGTGCCGTTCTCCTCGAAATAGATGCGGTGCAGCTCGCCACCGATCTCGACGTGAACGTAGCGGCCGATCATCGGCTCGATGTGACCGTTCATGATCTTGCCGCTCATGATACGGCCGCCGCGAAATGCTGCCGCGGCAGCGCCAGCAGGTCCTTGAAGTATTGCAGATGCGCCATGAAGGGATGCAGGTCGCCTTCCAGCACGGCCTCGCCGCGCTTGGTCAGCGCCAGCAGATCGTGCCAGCCGGGCTTCGGCTCGGCCTGCCAATAGGCGGACCAGGCCTGCGGCGTCGCGCGATAGGAAAAGCGCCAGGAGCGCATCAGGGCCGGCGAAGGCGCAAGCTCGACGATGCGCCCGGCGCGGATCGCGGCATGAAACGGCCGCGCCATCGGGCCGATCAGGCAGTCGCAATCGAGCAGCCGCCCGCGCGCAACCAGCCGAGGGGCCTCGTCAAGCAATGCGGGAAGGCCGGCAAACGCCCTCGTCACAGCGTCGTCGGTGGCGTCAGGCGATGGCGTCATCTGTCGGGCGGCGTTCCTGCAGCGGGCGGCGCCATGATGACGGCAAGCGCGCAATCCCGCAAGGCGCCGATGCCTTTGGGTTCCCTTGATTATTCGCTTGACCAAACCCGGCTTGCCGGTCAGGCGCGCACACCCCGCGCCCTCCCGGCACATTGCCAGGAACGGCCAATCCGTCCGACCAAAGGCCGATTGAATTCCGCGGCTCGGCAGGTCGCGCCAAATCGCGGCAGACCAATTGTCGCAGCCGGCGCTTCGAGCGCAATTCGCGCTTCCGTTGCCCGCCCCGTTCTGTCCAATGCGCCCTCGGTCCCAGCCTGACAGGGACGATCATTGCCAACACCGAACAAGACGCGGCCGCGATTGAACGCGGCCACAAGGGAGAGATCGAGATGTCGCACCGCAATCGCTTGATGGTCCTGCTCGCCGCCGCCGGCATGCTGGTGTCAACAGCGGCGCTCGCGCAGGATTATCCGACCAAGCCGATCACGCTGATCGTGCCATGGCCGGCAGGCGGCTCGACCGATATCTCGATGCGCGCGATCGCCGAGAGCGCCTCGAAGGTGCTGGGCCAGCCGATCGCGGTCGACAACAAGGCCGGCGGCGGCGGCACCGTGGGTCCCGCGACGATGGCCGCCGGCGCCAAGCCCGACGGCTACACCATCGCCCAGATCCCGATCACCGTGTTCCGCCTGCCCTTGATGCAGGAGGTGTCCTGGGATCCGGCGAAGGATTTCTCCTACATCATTCACCTCACCGGCTACACCTTCGGCGTCACCACCAACGCGGAGTCGCAGTTCAAGACCTGGCAGGACGTGGTCGATTTCGCCAAGAAGAACCCGGGCAAGGTGACCTATGCGACGCCCGGCACCGGCACCTCGCTGCATGTCGGCATGGAGCAGATCGCCCTGATGGCCGGGATCAAGTTGACCCAGGTGCCGTTCAAGGGCGGCGCCGAGACCAATGCCGCCGTGCTCGGCCAGCACACCATGCTGCAGGCGGATTCCACCGGCTGGCGGCCGCTGGTCGATGCCGGCAAGCTCCGCCTGCTGATGGTGTGGACCGGCGCGCGCTCGCCGAACTATCCCGACGTGCCGACGCTGAAGGAGCTCGGCTACCCCATGGTCTATGACTCGCCGTTCGGCATCGCCGGCCCCAAGGGCATGGACCCCAAGATCGTCGCCAAGCTGCACGACGCCTTCAAGAAGGCGATCGAGGACCCGGCGGTGATCGCGACCCTCGCCAAATACGACATGGTGCCGAACTACAAGAGCACCGAGGACTACAGGAAATTCGTGGGCGAGGTCACCGAATCCGAGCGCAAGGTGATCGACACGCTCGGGCTGGCGAAGAAGTAGAGAATTCGAGTTAGGCTCACCACGAACACAGGCGTCATCCTGAGGTGCGCGCTCTTGCGCGCCTCGAAGGATGGACACGGGCACCGCCGCCCTTCGAGGGCTACGCTCCAGCGACAACGGCAAAGCCGTTGCGCGGGGGGACGACGGTGATCTAAAGGCCGCTTCCCATGACAGACCAAACCAACGTCAAATTCCGCCTCAACAACTCCGAGCTCTGGGGCGGGCTGATCGGGCTCGGGCTCGGCGCCTTCGTGATCTGGTCGGGCCTCAAGCTGAAGCTCGGCACAATCAACGATCCCGGCTCCGGCTACGTGCTGTTCTACACCGGCATCCTGATGTGCGTGTTCGCGGCCTCGATCATGATCGCGGCGGTGACCGAGGGCGGTCCGACCTTCGCCTCGCGCTGGGAGAATGCGCGATGGGGCAAGCCGGTGCTGGTCATCGTCTGCCTCACGGCGTTCGCCTTTGCGCTGGAGCCGCTTGGCTTCCTGCTGTCGGCGATCCCGCTGATGCTGTTGCTGCTCCGCGTGATCGATCCGGTGCGCTGGTCGCTGGCGATCCCGCTGTCCATCCTTGCCCCGCTCGGGATGTGGTGGGTGCTGAAGCACCTGCTCGCGATCCAGCTGCCGAGCGGCATCTTCGAGATCGGTTGAGCGCCCATGGATACTCTCGTCAACGTCGCCCACGGCCTCGGCGTCGCGCTGCTGCCGATCAACCTGCTCTACTGCTTCATCGGCGTGTTCATCGGCACGCTGGTCGGCGTGCTGCCCGGCATCGGCCCGATCTCGGCGATGTCGCTGCTGCTGCCGGTGACGCTGTCCGGCACGCCGGAATCCGGCATCATCATGATGGCCGGCATCTATTACGGCTCGATGTATGGCGGCTCGACCACCTCGATCCTGGTCAACATCCCCGGCGAAGCGGCTTCCGTCGTCACCTGCATCGACGGCCACCAGATGGCCAAGCAGGGCCGCGCCGGCCCGGCGCTCGGCATCTCCGCCTTCGGCTCGTTCATCGCCGGCACCTTCGCGCTGATCGCCCTGATGCTGGTGGCGCCCTCGCTCGCCAGCGTCGCGATCGCGTTCGGGCCGGCCGAATATTTCAGCCTGATGGTGCTCGGCCTCGTGGTGCTGACCTTCCTCACCCAGGGCTCGATGGCCAAGGCGCTGTTGATGGCCTGCATCGGCGTCGTGCTCGGCCTGGTCGGGCTCGACAGCATCACGGCGCAGCCGCGGCTGACCTTTGGCCGCCTCGAGCTGATCGACGGCATCGGCCTTGTGCCGGTTGTGATGGGCCTGTTCGGCGTCGCCGAGGTGCTGCTCAACACCGAGCAGGCGATCAAGCGCGACATCATCAAGACCAGGATCAACCAATTGCTGCCGAGCAAGGAGGACTGGAAGGCCAGCGCCGGGCCGGTGGCGCGCGGCACGGTGCTCGGCTTCTTCCTCGGCATCCTGCCCGGCGGCGGCGCCGTGGTGGCGTCGTTCGCCTCCTACGCACTGGAGAAGCGGCTCTCGAAGCATCCGGAGCGCTTCGGCCACGGCGCGATCGAGGGCGTCGCGGGGCCGGAATCGGCCAATAATTCCGCGGCCGGCGGCGCCTTCATTCCGCTGATGACGCTCGGCATCCCGCCGAACGTCGTGATGGCGCTGCTGCTCGGCGCCTTCGTGATCCACGGCCTGCAGCCGGGACCGCTGATGATCTCGCAGAACCCGACGCTGTTCTGGGGCATCGTCGCCAGCATGTATATCGGCAATTTGATGCTCTTGGTGCTCAACCTGCCGATGATCGGCATGTGGGTGCAGCTGCTGCGGCTGCCCTACAACGTGCTGTTCCCGCTGATCATCCTGTTCACGATCATCGGCGTCTACTGCTCCAGCAACAACGTGTTCGACGTCCACGTGATGATCGCGTTCGGCGTGATCGGCTATTTCATGCGCAAGCTCGGCTACGAGCCGGCGCCGCTGGTGCTGGCCTTCGTGCTCGGGCCGATGCTGGAGAACAATCTGCGCAAGTCGCTGATCCTCTCGCAGGGCGACCTCATGACCTTCGTGGAGCGGCCGATCTCGGCGATCTGCCTCGCCTTCGCGCTGCTGCTGCTGGTCGGCCCGCTGCTGCCCTCGCTGCGCAAGAAGCGCGAGCTGGTGGCGCTGGATGAGGGGGCGTAGCGCGCGACGAGAGCGAGTTGAGTCGCGTCAAGTCGGTGGTGCGCCCCCTCTCCCGCTTGCGGGCAGGGGAATCGCATATGAGCTCGGTCGCTCCACAAACTCGTCATGCCCGGGCTTGTCCCGGGCATCCACGTCTTTGTTTCCAGGCGAAGAAAGACGTGGATGGCCGGGACAAGCCCGGCCATGACGGTGCGGACAAATCCATTTCCTCCCATATGCGATAGCCCTGCGCTTGCGGGGGAGGGTTGGGGTGGGGGTATCTCCACGAGTCACATCGCGGAAAGAGCCCCCACCCGGATTGCATCTTCGATGCAATCCGGGTGGGGGCAAAGCGGGAGAGGTGAAGCCAGTCCGCGGAAACAACCCACCTCAACCCATCTTCGCCGCCCGTCCGTTCTTCGGCGCCTGGGCCAGCGCGCGGGCCAGCACCTGGGCTTCCTTCTTCAGCATGTCGGCGAGTTCGCCTTCGCGGCGGCGGATGCGGTCGGACGCGGCGCCGATCGAGAGCGCGGCCACCACCTCGCCGGCATCGTCGCGGACCGGCACGCCGACACCGCCCATGCCGGGGAACGCGGCGTCGATCAGCACGGTGTGGCCGGCCTTGCGCGCCATGGCGATCCGCTCGCGCAGGAACTTGGGCGTGATGCGCGGCGATTTCGCCAGTCGCGGCACGATCACCTCGATCACAGCCTCGATCTCGGCATCCGGCAGCCAGACCAGTAGCGCCAGCGCGCCGGCGCCGACGCCGAGCGGACGGCGGCTGCCGATCTGCAGATAGTTCGGTTGCAGCGGATGGTTGCCGACCGAGCGCGCCAGATAAAGCGCCTCGACGCCGGAGCGCACCGACAGCAGCGCCGTATCGGCCGAGCGCTCCGACAGCCGGAGCAGGCTCGGCTGCGCCAGCTCGGCGATGTCGACCGAACGGCGCGCGCCGACCGCCATCACCCGCGCCTCCTGGCCGAGTTCATAGGTCTTGGCGCCGGCGACGCGGCTGACGAAGCCTTCCTCGATCAGCGAGTTGAGGATGCGCAGCGCAGTCGCCTTGTTCAGCGAGGTGGTGTCGGCGATGTCGGTGAGCCGCAGCGGCGAGCGCTGCGCCAGCACGCGCAGGATGGCGCAGACCTTCTGGATCGCGTTGAACTTGTCGGGTTGGCCCGGCTGCGGCGGTGGCCTCTTGCGGCTGGTCCGTGCGGTCGCAGTCGTTGAGGCGTTCATGCCCTGGCCTTCCTTGCCGTCAATTCCAAATCCTGAACCGGGGACGACGAGAGACGCGCCCGGCGGACATCATCCTAGGACGGATGACGTGCGCCGGACACCGTATACTTTCGTCAGATGAAACTTTGATTTCGACTATCTACGCTGCTGTGCAACAATAAGGATATTTGAATTTCGCATCACGAAATCTGATGCCGCTTGCGCATGATCTCTCGAAAAACCGCTTCGCACTTTTTCGGATCATGCGCTACGCTAGCCGCAGCCTGCGGATCGTGAACAGCGCACAGAGGCTGAGGATGCAGACCGCGGTGAGATAGTAGCCCGGCGCGAGCTCGCCGATCGCCGCGAAGCCGCCCAGCCAGGTCATGATCGCCGGCCCCATGCCGCCGAACAATGTGACACCGATGTTGTAGCTGAGGCCGAGCCCGGTCGCACGCGTCGCCGCGGGAAACAGTTCCGACATCAGCGCGGCGAGCGGCCCGTAATACAGCGACTTGAGGACGCCGAGCCAGAGCACGCCGATCAGGATGATCGCAGGCGTCGGCTTGCCGGTGAGCAAGAGGAAGGCCGGGAAGATCGACACCAGCAGCAGCAGCGCGAACACGATCATGTGGGTGGTGCGTCCGATCCTGTCGGAGACCATGCCTGCGATCGGCGCCAGCAGCGCAACCGCGGTCTGCGCGGCGAACGAGGCGATGAAGCCGACCGATGGCGCGAGGTTGAGCGTCTTCACCACATAGGTCGGCATGTAGACGATCAGATAGTTGACCGCGGTCGACACCGCGAGCGCGCCGATCGCAAGCGTCGTGGCGAACTTCTGCCGCGCGAACACTTCCCTGACCGGCGATTCCTGCTTCGCGGCCGGCGGCGGGGTCGCATCGTCGACATGGTTGCGGATGTAGATGCCGACCGGGCCGATCAAGACGCCGAACAGAAACGGCAGCCTCCAGCCCCAGGACTGCAAATCCTCCGGGCTCATCAGCGAGGTCAGGAGCGCACCGAAGCCCGCGCCGAGCAGGCCGCTGACGCCTTGGCTCGCGAACTGCCAGCTCGCCACGAAGCCGCGCCGCTCCGGCATGTGCTCGACCAGGAACGCGGTCGAGGAGCCGAACTCGCCGCCGGCGGAAAAGCCCTGCACCAGCCGCGCCAGCAGCACCGCGATCGGCGCCAGGATGCCGATGGTCTGATAGGTCGGCATCAGCGCCAGCACCAGCGTGCCGAACGTCATCAGCACGATCGACAGCATCAGGGAAGCCTTGCGGCCGTGCCGGTCGGCATAGGCACCGAGCACGACGCCGCCGATCGGGCGGATCAGAAACGACAGGCCGAAGCTGCCGAAGGTCAACAGCAGCGAGGTGGTCGGATCATTGGCCGGGAAGAACGCCTTGGAGAGATACACCGCGAAATAGGCATAGACCGAGATGTCGTACCATTCGAGCGCATTGCCGACCGAGGTCGCGACGATCAGGCGGGTGATGTTTTTCTTGGTGGTGGCGTCTGGGCCGGACATTGCGGTCGGCGTCGATAGCGTCATTAGATGTCCTTTGCCGTGTCCGGCACCAGCCTTCAACTCGTCATAGCCGGGTAGGCTATTCAAGAACGGCGTCGCGTCCGCTCGCCTATGTGCTGACGATCCTCGTTTCCCCCCGTCATCCTGAGGTGCGAGCGGAGCGAGCCTCGAAGGATGCACGGCCCCGCCGGTGGCCGTCGATCCTTCGAGACGCGCGCAAGAGCGCGCTCCTCAGGATGACGGGGAAAATCAGGATGACGGGGAACAAGCGAGCCTCGCTCCTCACCCCTTGTGCTTTGCCTCGCCGAGGTCCCAGAACAGGCCGGCCATGATGGTCAGCGCCTCCTCGGTCACCGACAGCAGGATGTGCTCGTCGGGGGCGTGCTGCGAGCAGCCCGGATAGGAATGCGGCACCCAGATGGTCGGCAGGCCGAGGCCTTCGGAGAACACGTCGTTCGGCAGCGAGCCGCCGAAGTTCGGCAGCACCGCCGGCGCCTTGCCGGTGGTGGCGCGGATCGAGTTCGCCGCCCAGTCGATCCACGGGCTGTCCATGTCGGTGCGCGAGGCGGCAAAGCGCTGCGTGCCCGAGACCTCGACCATCGGGAAACCGTTGTTGTGCAGATAATCCCGCACCGCGTCGATCACCTCGAGATGCCGGGTGCCGACGACGAAGCGGAGCTGCAGCACGGCATTGGCCTTGCCGGGAATCGCGTTGGCGGGCTTGTCGATATTGCCCGACGACATCGCCAGCACTTCCAGCGTGTTCCAGGCATAGAGCCGCTCTGCCGCGGTCAGGCCCTCCTCGCCCCAGTCTTCCGCCAGCGCCGGTTCGTCCGCGGTCGGCTTGACCTCGACGTCGGCGAGCGCGGCGCGGACGCGGTTCGAGATCGGCGGCGGTTTCAGGATCTCGAGCTTCATGCGGCCCTTGCCGTCGACCAGGCTCGCGATCGCGCTCGCCAGGATCGTGGCCGGGTTGGCGAGCACGCCGCCCCAATTGCCGGAATGATTGCCGCCCTCGCGCAGATTGACGTCGAGATGGATGCGGTTGCCGCCGCGGCAGCCGAGGAAGATGGTCGGCCGCTCCGCCGACAGCCGCGGCCCGTCGGAGGCAATGAACAGGTCGGCCTTCAGCTCCTCGCGATGCGCCTCGCAGACCTCGCGCAGATCGGGTGAGCCGATCTCCTCGCCGGTCTCGATGATGAATTTGGCGTTGAAGCCGAGCTTGCCGCCGCGCGCCTGCTTCACCGCGCGCAGTGCGGCCATGTTGATCGAATGCTGGCCCTTGTTGTCGGCGGTGCCGCGGCCATAGACGCGCTCGCCCTTGACCGTGGTCTGCCACGGATTGAGCCCGTCGCGCCACTCGCCGACCATGCCGTCGACGACGTCGCCATGGCCGTAGGTCAGCACGGTCGGCCGCGAAGCATCTTCCTGGTAGTCGGCAATCAGATAGGGCCCGCGGCCGGTCGGCGACTCGATCAGGTGGGTCTTGAAATCGAGCTCGGCGAAGGCCGGTTGCAGATTCTCCACCAGATAGGCGCGCAGCGCATCGGCCTTGTCGGCATTCAGGCTCTCGGTCTGGTAGCCGACCCTGCGGTCCAGCTCCTTCAGGAACCCTCCCGATTGAAAATGCTCTCGCACCTTTGCGATTGCGTCGGCCCGTGTCGCCATGATTGTTCCTTCGTCCGGTCGCGTCTTGGCATGATCGCACCGGAACGCCACGCTTTGCGTCCCGATCATGCTTCTGGAGGGGCGCAACCTATCGGGATCGGATCGCGACCGGAAGGGCGCGAAATGCGAATGGGCCTTGCCAAAACGTGGGAAGTCGCAACAAGTTGATGCGGGACGCCCGGCATCGACCGGGCAGCAATCGAAGCGGCGCGCAAGGTTTCGACCAGGGTTTTCGACAATGACAAAACAAATCCGGCTCAACGCCTTTGCCATGAACTGCGTGGCACATCAGTCGCCGGGGCTGTGGACCCATCCGCGCGACCGCACCAGGGACTACAACAAGCTGTCCTACTGGATCGATCTGGCGAAGACGCTCGAGCGCGGCCGGTTCGACGGGTTGTTCCTCGCCGACGTGCTCGGCGTCTACGACGTCTATGCCAATAGTCCGGATGCGGCGCTGCGCAACGCGGCGCAGACCCCGGCCAACGAACCGTTGATGCTGATCCCGGCGATGGCCGCGGTGACCGAAAATCTCGGCTTCGGCGTCACCAGCAATCTGTCCTTCGAGCCGCCCTACCCGTTCGCGCGGCGGATGTCGACGCTCGACCATTTGACCGGCGGCCGGGTCGGCTGGAACGTGGTGACCGGCTATCTCGATAGTGCCGCGCGCGGCGCCGGCAAGGACAAGCAGACCGCGCATGACGACCGCTACGAGCTCGCCGACGAATATATGGAGCTGGTCTACAAGCTCTGGGAAGGCAGCTGGGAGGACGACGCCGCGATCCGCGACGTCGCGCGCGGCATCTTCACCGATCCGAGCAAGGTGCATCCGGTACACCACGACGGCAACAACTACCGGCTCAACGCGATCCACCTGTCGGAGCCGTCGCCGCAGCGCACGCCGGTGCTCTACCAGGCGGGCACCTCGCCGCGCGGCCGGCAGTTCGCCGCCGAGCATGCCGAATGCGTGTTCATGTCGGGACCGTCGGCGAAGGTGATCGGCCCGCGCGTGTCGGCGATCCGCGAGCTCGCCGCCGCGAAGGGCCGCAACCCGGCCGAGATCCTGATGTTCTCGATGATGTGCGTCGTGGTGGCGCCGACCGAGGCGGAGGCGAAAGCGAAGTACGCCGAGTATCGCAGCCATATCAGCCATGAAGGCGCGCTGGCTCTGATGTCGGGCTGGACCGGCGTCGACTTCTCGACCTATTCGCTCGACCAGGAGGTGCGGCACGTGCAGAACGACGCCGGCCGCTCCGCGATGGACAACGTCACCCGCGCCGATCCCGACCGGGTCTGGACCGTGCGCGAGGTCGCCGAGCATGTCGGCATCGGCGGCGCCGGCCCCGTGGTGGTCGGCTCGCCGGAGCAGGTCGCCGACAAGATCGAGCAATGGTTCGAGGACACCGACGTCGACGGCCTCAATGTCGCGTTTGCGATCTCGCCCGGCGATTTCGAGGACATCGCCGACATGCTGGTGCCGGAGCTCGTCAAGCGCGGCCGCTACAAGCGGGAGTATGCGAAGGGCACCTTGCGCGAGAAGCTGTTCGGCGCAGGGCGCGCGAGGCTAGACACGACGCATCCGGCGAGCCGGTACCGGGTGAAGAGCGCTGCAGCGGAGTAGAGGGTGCTCTTCGTCCCGTCATCCTGAGGAGCGCGCTCTTGCGCGCGTCTCGAAGGATCGACGGCCAGCAGCCGGGCCGTGCACCCTTCGAGACGCGCGGAGCCTGTCATCGGGCCACGCTTCGCGCGGACCCGTTGGCGCTCCTCAGGGTGACGGTGATAGAGAAGAGCGCGCGGCCCTCCGCGCGCTCAATTCACCGAATTGCTCACCACCACCTCGATCAGCTTCGCGCCCGGGCGGCTGAACGCCGACTTCATCGCGCCCTTGAGCTCCTGCGGGTCGGTGATCCTGATCGCCTCCAGCCCGAGCGAGCGTGCGAGGGCGGTGAAATCGACCGGCGGGTCGATGAAGTCCATGCCGACATAATGATCGTCGCCATGGAACGCGAGCAGGCGCTGCTTGATGATGCGGTAGCCGCCATTGTTGACGATGACGAAAGTCAGCGGCAGCTTGTGATTGGCCGCGGTCCACAGCGACTGGATCGAGTACATCGACGAGCCGTCGCCGGAATAGCACACCACCGGCCGCTGCGGATTGGCGAGGCTGACGCCGACCGCGGCCGGCAGGCCCCAGCCGATGCCGCCGGAGGCCAGCGCGTGGTAGCCGTAGCGGTCGCGATGCGGCCTCAAGCCGATGATCTGGCGCGACGAGGTCAGGCCCTCGTCGACCAGGATCGCATTGTCGGGCATCGCCTCCACGACCTGCAACGCGAGCCAGTCCGGATCGATCGGCGAGGTCTGGCTCGCCTTCGAGATCTGCTCGACCAGCGCCTTCCGCTTCGCCGCCCAGTTTCTTGTCGACAGCGCCGCGAGCCCCTGCCTGGCGCGCGCCTCCAGCGCGCCGCCGCCGGCCTCCTTCAACGCAGGGACCAGCGCGCGCAGCGTTTCCTTGACGTCCGCCTTCAGCGCGATCTCGGCGCCGTAGTTCCTGGCGAGGTCGCTGTCGACCAGGCCGACCTGCACGATCGAGAGCCCGTCCGGCAGCGGATCGACCTCGCTGTAGACCGACATCCGCAACGGATCGCCGCCGAGCGCGATCAACAGATCATGCGGCGCCAGCACGTCGCGCGCGACCTTCTGCAGCCGCGCGATCGCGCCCATGAAGCTCGGGCTTTCGGAGAGGAAATGCGAACCATAAGGCGTCGGCGATTGCCAGGCCGGACAGCCCAGCGTCTCGGCGAGATCGGCCGCCTCGCGCAGCGCATCGCTTTTCACGATCTCGTCGCCGACGACGATCACCGGTCGCTCCGCTTTCAGGATGCGCGCGGCCAGCGCCTTGAGCGAATCCTCCGACGGCCGGACGCGGGTGTCGATCCGGCTGGAGCGGCCGAGCTCGATGCCGGCCTCCGCATTGAGGATGTCGCCCGGCAGCGAAATGAACACCGGCCCGGTCGGCGGCGTGGTCGCGATCTTGGCGGCGCGGCGCACGATGCGCGGCAGGTCTTCGAGCCGCGTCACCTCGACCGCCCATTTTACCAGCGGCGTCGCCATCTGCACCAGCGGGCCATAGAGCACCGGTTCGGTCAGACCATGGCCCTGTTCCTGCTGCCCGGCGGTGAGGATCAGCGGCGTGCCGGTGAAGCTTGCGTTGTAGAGCGAACCCATCGCATTGCCGAGTCCCGGCGCGACATGGACGTTGCAGGCGACGAGCTTGCCGGAGGCGCGGCTGAAGCCGTCGGCCATCGCGACCACCAGGCTCTCCTGCATCGCCATCACATAGGTGAGATCGGGATGATCCTTCAGCGCGTGCATGATCGGCAATTCGGTGGTGCCGGGATTGCCGAACAGATGGGTGACGCCCTCATCCTTCAGCAGCGCCAGAAATGCCGAGCGGCCGGTAATGCGATTCTTCATGTTCCCTCCAGGCCTGTCGGCGCGTTGACCGACGGGGATCGAGGCAGATGACCAAACTTGCGCAGCTGGAGCAATCGAGCGAGCGGTCATGGCCGCATTCCGCAGGCGCGCGCCTGAAGCAAGATGCTCGCTAGAACATCCCCTCGCGCGCGCTGCGCTTCTTCTTTTTCGAGCGCTGCCAGACCACGCCGGGATAGCCTTTCAGCGGCACCAACGGCTCGCCGGTATAGGCCCATTCCTGCAGCTCCTCGATCGCGATGTGATAGAGCGGCTGCCGGCCGGTGCGCCCCGAGAACAGCGCACGCGGGATGTTGACCATGTGCGGCGACCGCGCGCGTTCGTAGACGATGGGCGTGCCGCAATTGGCGCAGAAGCTGCGCGCGGTCTTGCTTTTCGCGTCCTCGTAGCGTGACAGCTCGCCTTCACCTTGCGTGATGCGGAAGCGCTTCTTCCAGCTGCCGACATAGGTCGCATAAACCGCACCATGGGCGCGGCGACTGGCGGCGGTGTGATCATGCCAGGCCCAGCGCGCCGGCACATCGATCTCGAACCTCACCCTGCCGCACAGGCATTGGCCGGCCGCGGGCTTCGCCAGCGCCACGGGCTTTGGTTTTTTGGTCGGCTCGAACTCGTCGTCCGGAAACATCGCGGTCTCCCATCAAGGCATTGTAGCCCGGACGAGCGAAGCGATATCCGGGCTACGAAGAGTTACGCCTGCGCCAATTCGTCGTGCACCGGATAATCCGTGTAGCCCTTCTCCTCGCCGGCATAGAAGGTGGCGCGGTTGTACTTGGTCAAGGGATAGCCGCGCTGCAGCCGGCGCGGCAGGTCCGGGTTGGAGATGAAGTAGCGGCCGAACGCGATCGCATCGGCATGGCCTTCGGCGACCGCGCTCTGTGCGGTGTCGCCGACGAAATTGCCGGCGGTGATCAGCACGCCGCTCCACATCGGGCGGTACAGCACCATCGCGGACGGCACGTTCTGCCAGTCGACCTCGGCGCGGCCGGTGCCCGAAGCGCGCGGCTCGATGAAATGCAGATAGGCGAGCCCGAGCTTGTCCAGCGCCGTGATGGCGTGGCCGTAGAGCGGCATCGGGTCGGCCTCGCCGCTGCCATTGGCGATGCCGTAGGGCGAGAGCCGCACGCCGACGCGGCTCGCGCCCCAGACCTCGGTCACCGCCTGCGTCACCTCCATCAGGAAGCGGACGCGGTTCTCGATCGAGCCGCCATACCGGTCGGTGCGCAGATTGCTGCGCGACTGCAGGAACTGCTCGATCAGATAGCCATTGGCGCCGTGGATCTCGACGCCGTCGAAGCCGGCGACGAGCGCGTTCTTCGCGCCTTGCCGGTAGGCCTCGACCATCAGGGCGACCTCGTCGGTCTCGAGCGCGCGCGGCGTCTCGTAGTCGACCACCTTGCCGTCCGCCGTCATGCACTTGAACTCGGACGGGATCGCGACCGCCGACGGCGCCACCGGCAGCGCGCCACCCGGCTGGAACGAGGAATGCGAGACGCGGCCGACGTGCCAGAGCTGCAGGAAGATCAAGCCGCCCTTGGCGTGCACGGCATCCACCACCTCGCGCCAGCCCGCGATCTGGGCCTCGCTATAGATGCCGGGAACACCGGGATTGCCGAAGCCGGTCTCGACCACCGGCGAGGCCTCCGCGATCAGCAGGCCGCCCGGCGTCGCGCGCTGCGCATAATATTCCGCGTTCATCGGCCGCGGCGCGAGGCTCGGCCGCGACGCCCGCATCCGCGTCAGCGGCGCCATCACGACGCGATGTTCGAGCTGGTAAGGACCAATCTTGAGCGGAGAGAACAGCGACGGAGGATTCATGCCTGCCCCAAATATTCTTACGTGGTTTCCGTTGTAGTGTGGGCACGATCGGCCCAGAAAACCGGTTACCACTTTTTCGGATCATGCCCGTTATCTAACGGGTTCATCTTGTTCATGAAAGCGGGTAGTGGCAATCTGTTGCCACGAGAACAGGTCTCCCATGTCGAAATCGAGCGCCTCATCGCTCCCCTCCCTCAGCGTCCGCATCGACCTCGATGCCGAGGACCGGATCGGGCCGGGCAAGATCCTGCTGCTGGAGCGGATCAAGGAATGCGGCTCGATCTCGGCCGCCGGCCGCGCCATGGACATGAGCTACAAGCGCGCCTGGGACCTGGTCGACGAGATCAACCGCATCTGCCGGCAGGCGGCGGTGGAACGGCAGACCGGCGGCAAGAATGGCGGCGGCGCGGTGCTGACCCCGTTCGGCCTCTCCTTGGTGGCACGCTACCGCAAGATCGAGCGCGACGCGGCAAGCGCCGTGCGCAAGGATCTCGAGGCGCTGCGCAGCGACATCGGCAAGCCGAAGAAGGCCGCGGGGCGGTAAACGCAGGAACCGGCGGCTGTCGCAGGGGCGCTTACGAAAATATCGAAAACAACCCCATGCAAAGGAGCCGGCGGCGGCCGGCGTTCGACAAGGCAACTTGACGCGTCGGGCAAATCAGGGCTACTCTTCTAATATTCCGAAATCGTGTGGGCGTTGGGGTGAAGGGCTTCCGTTCTGCGAGCACGCCAAGCGTTGAGACCTGTACCCCCTCGCCCCGATTGCATCACCGATGCAATCCGACCTCTCCCCGCAGGCGGCAGGGCTATCGCATATGAATGAACCGATTCTTCCGCGCCGTCATGGCCGGGCTTGTCCCGGCCATCCACGTCTTTTCTTCGCGTGGAAACGAAGACGTGGATGCCCGGGACAAGCCCGGGCATGACGAGTTTATGGGAACTCCGATTACCTCAAACGGCCATCTGCGATTGCCCTGCCGCAAGCGGGGAGAGGTGAAGAGAAACGGCGGGACCAGCCCTAGCCGGTCTTGATCCAGACCGCCTTGACGTTGAGATATTCCTCGACGTGCTGCTTGCCGGACTCGCGGCCGTAGCCGCTCATCTTGTAGCCGCCGAACGGCACCGCCGGATCCATCGCCTGGTAGCAATTGACCCAGACCGAGCCGGCGCGCAGCGCCTTGGCGACCTGGTGCGCCTTGCTGACATTGGTGGTCCAGACGCCCGAGCCGAGGCCGAAGGTGGTGGCGTTGGCGCGCTTGATCAGTTCGTCCGGATCCTTGAACGAGATCGCCGAGATCACCGGGCCAAAAATCTCCTCCTGCGCGATACGCATGTTGTCCTGCACATTGGCAAACACGGTCGGCTGCACGAAATAGCCCTTCGACAGCGCGCCCTCAGTGAGGCGGCCGCCGCCGGCAAGCGCCTTGGCGCCCTCCTTCTGGCCGATGTCGAGGTAGCCCGAGACGCGGTCCATCTGCTGCTGCGACACCAGGGGACCAATCTGGGTGTTGGGGTCGAGGCCGTTGCCGACCTGCAGCTTCCTGCCGAACTCGGCGACGCGGCCGACGAATTCGTCATAGACCTTCTGCTCGACGAACAGCCGCGTGCCGGCGCTGCAGATCTGGCCCGAATTGGCGAACACCGCCATCGCAGCTCCCGGCACCGCGGCGTCGAGATCGGCGTCGGCAAACACGATGTCCGGCGACTTGCCGCCGAGCTCGAGCGAGACGCGCTTGAGGTTGCCGGCCGACGCACGGATGATCGACTGGCCGGTGACATGCGAGCCGGTGAAGGCGACCTTGTCGACATCCGGATGCGAGGCGAGCGCGGCGCCCGCGGTCTCGCCATAGCCCGGCACGACGTTGACGACGCCGGGCGGAATCCCGGCCTCCATGCAGAGCTCGCCGATGCGCAGCGAGGTCAACGGCGATTCCTCGGCCGGCTTCAGCACCACGGTGCAGCCGGTCGCGATCGCCGGGCCGATCTTCCAGATCGAGGCGGTCAGCGGCCCGTTCCAGGGAATGATCGCGCCGACCACGCCGATCGGCTCCTTCAGCGTGTAGGAGAAGATCTCGCCGGGCAGCGAGTTCTCGATGGTCTCGCCATGGATCGCGGTCGCCTGGCCGGCATAGTAGCGCAGCATGCCGAGCGCGCGCAGGCGGTTGCCGCGGGTGCGGCTGATCGGTGCGCCCATGTCGAGCGTGTCGAGCTGGGACAGTTCCTCGAAATTGGCTTCGACGAGTTCGGCGAGCTTGAGCAGCATGTTCTGCCGCTCGAACGGCTTCACCTTGCTCCAGGGCCCTTCGAACGCGCGGCGCGCCGCCGCGACCGCACGGTTGATGTCCTCGGCATCGCCCTCGGCGACCGACGCGAGCAACTCACCGGTGGCGGGATTATGCGTCTCGAATTTCTTGCCGGAGGCGGCGTCGACCCATTTGCCGTCGATCAGCATCTTCTTGTAGGAGCCATCGGCATAAGGATGGCGCGTGATCGGAATAGCCTGCGAAACAGCCATGTTTGCACTCCCTGTAAAATGTCGGCTGAGGTCTTTTGGAAGCGTTATATCCCGAATTCTACAGCGCGAACGCGAAACCGTAAAGCCGAGCCCGCGTTGATCAGGGCGGCACACACGAAAGCCTCCCATGCGCCCGCGTGCATGGTACGATAGCGACTGAACCTCAGCCACATATGTGTCCGGAGACCGCCGATGCCCCACCCCGTGATATCAGCCAATCATGTTGCCGTGATTACCGGCGGCGCCTCCGGAATCGGGCTCGCCGCCGCATTGCGGTTCGCGCAGGCCGGGATGAAGGTCTGCATCGCAGACCTCGGCGACGACCGGCTGAAGGATGCTGGGACAAAACTGTCATCTGCGGCGCCGGGTGGCGCGGCTGATATCATGACGTCAGCGGTCGACGTCAGCCGCGCCGACGAAGTGGCAAGCCTCGAAGACACGGTCGCGAAAAAATTCGGCGGCACCGACATCCTGATGAACAATGCCGGCATCCAGCCCGGCAGCGCGATGTTCGGGCCCGCGGACAATTGGCAGCGCATTCTCGGCGTTAATTTGTGGGGCGTGATCAACGGCACGCAGGCGTTCGCGCCTGGCATGATCAAGCGCGGCCGGCCGGGGCTGATCATCAACACCGGCTCCAAGCAGGGCATCACCACGCCGCCGGGTGATCCCGCCTACAACGTCTCGAAGGCCGGCGTGAAGGCATTCACCGAGGCGCTGCAGCACGAGCTGCGCAACACCGACGGCTGCAAGATCACGGCGCATCTCTTGATCCCGGGCTTTGTCTTTACCGGGCTGACCGCGCGCGGCCGCACCGAGAAGCCGGCCGGCGCCTGGACGGCGGAGCAGACCGTCGACTTCATGATCGAACGCCTCGATGCCGGCGACTTCTACATCCTCTGCCCCGACAACGACGTGCCGCGCGCGCTCGACGAACGCCGCATCCTGTGGGCCGCCGGCGACATCGTCGAGAACCGCCCGCCGCTGTCGCGCTGGCATCCGGATTACGGCGACGCGTTCGCCGCGTTCGTGAAGAGGAAGTAAGACTACGTAGGATGGGCTAACCCTTTCCCCATTCGTGCTGTCATCGCCCGGCTTGACCGGGCGATCCAGTATTCCAGAGACTTCAATGCTTGAACCGAGGGGCCGCGGCGTACTGGATGCCCCGCGTGAAGCGGGGCATGACAGCGGAATATATGGCGGACAGTGCGTAGGATGGGTTGGCGCAGCGAAACCCACCCACTCTGCTCACAACCGAGAGAATTGTCGGTTACGCCTTCGGCTAATCCACCCTACGCATCCCTCGCTAATTCGCGCGCATCTGCACCCTTGTCACCGGCTGCGCCACCAGCGCCTCGCCGAGCTCGCTCTGCTGGGCGCGCGGGATCGAGAAGCAGACGCTGAAGCCGTCCGACGTCTTGAGCGTCATCATGCCCTGGGCCGGATCGGTCGACTGCTCGATCACCCAGGAATCCAGCGGATAGGCGTAGCGCAAGGTCTGGTCGCCGAAGCGGGTCTGCAGCGCCTTGCTGATCAGCCCGGGCAAGGTCATGACCAGCGCGCCGACCTGGTTGATCGACAGACGGATGGTTGCGGGCTCGCCCTTGCCGTCCACGAAGCCCAGCGAAATGGCGCAGCCGTCGGACGCGACTTCGCAGGTGGTGAGCTCCTGGGTTTCGATCTGCATGCCGGCACTCCGGATCATCGTTATATTCCATTCAATATATCGCGAAGACGACCAGCGTCCAGCCCTTAAAAAGTATAGCCGCGGCGGTGACCGGCAGAGGCGCGCGCGGCATTAGAATCTATTGAAGCCCGCGGTGCCCCGATTGACGCCGGGCGGGCAACCGCGAAATAAATCAGCACGAAGCTCAGGCTGATTTTTCTTCACGATTTCCAGGGAATTCATTCGGTTCGGCAGTGCCGCGCGCGCCGGCTGCAAGCTCGATCTGTCGCGGCTGCAGGCCGCCGGTATCCGCGTCGCCGATGCGCTGGCTGAAGGCGCCGATCTCGTGGTCATCAACCGCTTCGGCAAGCGGGAGCGCGACGGCAAGGGCCTCGGCTTTGTGATCGAGCGCGCGCTCGGCGCCGACATCCCCATCGTGATCGCGGTGTCGCGCGCGAACTTTGCGGACTGGATCAAGTTCGCCGGCGGGATGAGCGTGAAGCTCGCCTGCGACCGCCACGCGCTCGATGCCTGGTGGCACAACGTCTCGCTGCGGGCCGCGGCCCGGACCGCGCCGGATCACACCACGGTCCGCGAAGCATTCAAGTAGAGGCGCTTGGTCAGGTGGGTGGATTGCGCCCAGCCAATCCGTCATCCTGAGGAGCGCGCATCGCGCGCGTCTCGAAGGATCGACGGCCACCGGCCGGGCCGTACATCCTTCGAGACGCGGCCAAAAGGCCGCTCCTCAGGGTGACGGTATGAGAATTGTAGCGAGCGCCCTCAGTACGCCGTCGTCCTGGCGAAAGCCAGGACCCATAACCACCGAATTCGATTGCGCGTGCGATAGTGGCCCCAGCGTCGCACAACAACAAGCGGTTGGGGCAATGGGTCCTGGCTTTCGCCAGGACGACGCTGAATACATTCACATTCTCTCTCAGGAGACGGGAGAGCGGCCCCGCTCACAGCGTCTCCTGCTTGTGGTCGCAGTTCTTGCAGGTGAACTTGACGCGGGACTGGCCCTTTTCCACCTGCACCCGGTTCGGCGCACCGCATTTGCCGCAAACGGCCTCGATCCGGGTCATGCCCTGCTTGATGACGAGGTTCCGCTTTTCCATGGTCTCGCGGATGAGGCGTTCGGCCTCCTCGCGCAGCGATTGCTTCGACATCATCTCCACCGGTCGTTGGTTAGCGGGCGGCGTCATAGCACGACCGCGTGAAGTTTTGACAGCGGGGATTGCAGCTTAATTTTCAGACAATGAGCCGGTCAACCGGCAACCGGAAATGCCGCGGTTTCAACGGTTTTGATGGCCGGCCGATGCGGAACACGTTGACGAGGCGCAGATCGGCGCCAATGTTGCCGAGCTTTCGCAGCCGGTCGTTGAAATCAGGATGATCGGCCAGCGCCGAAATCGGGCACGCCGCGAAACCGGCGCGATCGATCTCCAGCCAGGCGCGGTAGAAATGCCGTCCGGTCGTGAGTGGATCCTCACCGACGGGACGGCAAAACAGCACGATCGCCGACGCCGACGCGGTCTTGGCGCCATCGGCGAACAACGACGCGGCGAGGCCGAGACGATCGAGCGGCTTGAACAGGGTGCCGAGCACGTAGCGCGCGGCGGCGGCCTCGAGCGCATTCATGACGAGCGCATCGCGGTTGAGCCCGTCCAGCAGATAATGCGGATGGCCGGGCGACAGCCGCATCCATGCGAGCAGCTCGGCCCGGTAGTCGTCGCCGCGAACAAAAGAGAATTCGGCGCAGTCGACCCAGCCGGCGATATCGGCAATCGCCCGGCGATCGGCAATGCAGGTCACATCGTCGCGCGCGGCAGCCAGCTGCGCCAGCGCCGCCGCATCGTCAGCCGACACCGCGAACTTGCCGCGCCACGACATGCGGCGTGCCACGAGGTCCGCCAGCGGATCGGGCTCAGCTCCTTGCCTGATCGCAAAAGAGCAGAGTACGGAAAACTGCGGCGACAGCGGCTGCTCGATCGTGGTCATGCCCGTGATTGCGAGGCCACGGCGGTTGAGCGCGAGGCTCATGCCCTCCAGCGCCGCGCCGTGCGACACCCGAACGTCGTGCCCCGCGGGGTCGGCGATCGGCGCGCGGACGCCGGTCGCGTCGACCAGCGCCAGCCGCCCATCGCCGAGCAGGCGCCAGCGGGTCGGCTGGATGTTGTGGACGCTCGGCGCCAGCCGCGCCTCCGCGACCAGCTCGCGCAGCAAATCCGGCGTCAGCTCGCTCATGCCGCGGCCAGCCGCTTGCCGAACAGATGCAGCCGGTGCAGCGGCGTTGCGCCGGCCTTCTCGACCTGGCGCAGGGAGGGACCGTTGATATCGGCGATCCAGGTGCCGCCCAGCGTGCGGTAGCCGGCCTCCTGCAACGCCAGCGCGGTGCGGTAGAGCATCGCGCCGTTGAGGCCGCGATTGTGCAGGTCGCGGCAGACCGACTGATAGATCAGCACGGCGCGCCTGTTCATGATGCGGTGCTGCACGAATTTGAACGGCGCTGTCAGCCCGACCCGGCCGCCGATCGCCTTGATCAGCGGATTGAGGTCGGGGATCGCGATGATCGCGCCGGCGGGCCGGCCGCGGTGATAGACCACGGTCGAAATCCGCTTGTCGATGATCCACATCATGTCGCCGGCCTGGAACAGATATTCGGCGGCGGTCGGCGGCACGAACATCGGATTGTCGGCAAAGCCGTCATTGAGGATCAGCCGCGCGTCCTCCAGCCGCACCTTGAAGGCGGAGCGCTTGATCGGCTGCCAGACGAAATCCGGGTCAGTGAGCACCGCGCGCTGCTTGTCGCCGAGCAATTGCTCCGGCTTGCCGCCGTCGAGCGCGATCTCGAATGTCGTCATCGGGAAGGTCGCGGCATAGCCGGCGCGTTCGAGATGCTTTGCGATGTGCGGCGGCGACCACATCATGTCGGTGAACGGCGCATGGTCGAACCCGTCGGTCATCACGCCGATCTGCTGCATCGCCGTCAGATTGAAATTGCCGGCGACGCGGCTCATGCCCCGCGCCGACAGCCATTGCTCGGCGGCGCGCAGCAGCGCATCGGCCACCTCGACGTCGTCGATGCAATCGAAGAAGCCGAATGCACCATGGCGGGTGCCGTGCTTGCGGTTGGACGCGTCGTGGATCGAGGCGGCGATGCGGCCGACCGGCCGCCCATCGCGATGCGCTGAAAATAGCGCATAGCGGCCGTGGCCTTCGGTGACGAACGGGTTCTTCGCCGGATCGAACATCCGGTCGAAATCGCTCCACAGCGGCGGCACGTAGAGGCTGTCGGACCCATAGGCATTGAGCGCGGCGTCGAAGGCCGCCCTGCGGTCGCCTTCGCGGATCTCTGATGTCATTTGGCCTCCGGGGTCAACGCCAAGAGCCGGCGTACCAGCGCCAGCGCGGTTTCAGTGGCGGGATCGGCCGCGGTGACGGGCACCGCGAGCACGATCAGGTCGAGCGGATCATGTCCGAGCACGATGACATGGGAGGCGTTGTTGGCCGAGATCAGCGAGACCATGCGCTCGGCCGCGGGATCGGTCGGCGCCAGTCCCCATGGCGCATCGGACCGCCGCAGCACGCGCCGCGTCGACAGGAAGTCGTGCAGCAGCGGCGGATCATAGAGCGCGAGCTCGTTCTCGCGGAAGCGCCGCGCGCTTTCGAAGATCGGATGCCGCGCCAGCTCGGCGATCAACTGCTCGCGGGTCTGCGCCGGCGATGCCGCGACCGAATTGAGTACGCCCGGCTCCTGCGATTCGAACAGCGCCCGCAGCGCGTCCGTCATCAATCCGATGGTCAGCACGCCGGCGATCGCAACCGCGACGAAACGGACCATCTGGGCGGCGTCGACGTCGGGCGCCATGAAGGCGGCGGCGAGGCCGAGCAGGCCCGACGAGATCAACCGCAGCGCCATCATCGCAAGGCCGTGCCGGCGGGTCTCGGCGCCGCCGCCGGCGATCAGCATCACGGTCACGGTGAGCAGCGCGCCCAGCGCGCCGAGCCGCACAGGGATATCGGGAAACAGCGTGCGGAAATCGGTCAGGATGAACGGGATCACGACCAGCGCGCCGACCGCCATGCGGCCGATGCTGCGGTTTTCCGCAGCCATCAGCGCGGCGCGATCCCGCGTCGCCAGCAGCAACGCGCAAGTGGCGAAGCCCAGGAGCTGGAACAGCGCCAGCGCGATCGCGTAAGGCATCGCCAGCCGTTGCAGCCCGAACAGGCCGCCGAGGCCGAGCAGGATGGCGCCCGCGAGCGCCGCCATCTTGACCGCGCGCGGCGCGTGGCGCCGCAAAATGCCTTCGGTGACGATCAGGGCGCCGAGCGGGACCAGCGAGGCCGGGATCACCGAGAGGCGGTCGAGCAGGCGGCTTCCGGTCCACCAGGCAAGACCGCGGTCGAGGAACAGGATCGCGATCACGCCGAGCGCGAGCAGCAGGCGGCGCGTCAACGGGCTCCTCGGATCGCGCCGGTAGAACGTCATCATCGCTACGGCGAGCCCGATGGCGCCGCACAGATTGACGATGGAATCGGCGATCACCCCGGAGGTCATTTGCCGCCCGTCAGTTCGTCGATCGCCCGCCGCACCAGCGGACGCATCAGGGCGGCGACGAGCGCATTGCGCGGCTTCTCGATCGCGGGCCGATGCGGGTTGAGAAACCAGCCGCGGCAATCGGTGCCGGAGGTGCGGCCGAGGATCAGCGCGACCGCCTCATAGGCCATCAGCATGCCGGTCGAGATCACCATCGGCGCAAACGACATCCGGCTGCGGCGGCCGGCGGCGACTTCGCCGGCGATGGCGAGGTCGACATAGTTGCGCGACGAGGAGTGCAGCATCACGTGCTCGATCTCGGCGCGCATCGCGGCGCGGCGGTCGTCCTCGGTGATATCGGTCCAGGCCTTGCCGAGCGTGGGAAAGCCGAGGCGCTGCTCGGGCCGCGGATCGTGCGGGCGCACCACGATCACCGAGGGCAGCGGCGACATGTAGGCGTCGATCACGGTTGCATCGGCGCGCTTCGCGGTCCGGTACAGATGAACGCCGGCGGCGATATCGTCCATGCCGTTGACGATGACCGGGCACTGCGCGGCGATCCCGGCCAGCGCGCTGGTCCAGTTCTCGCCAAGCACCTCGATCTCGATGGTCGGATTGATGCGCCTTGCGGCTTCGGCGGCAACCGCCGCCTTCTCGCGCCCGACCTCGTCGGCGAAGGCGAACACCTGGCGGTTGAGGTTGGAAACCTCGAAGCGGTCGATGTCGGCGATCACGAATTTGCCGACGCCGGCGCGCGCCAGCGCCATGAAGGCCGCGCCGCCCATGCCGCCGACGCCGCAGACGAACACCCGCGCCTGACGCAGCAGCTGCTGCTCGTGCTCGTCGATGAAGCCGATATTGCGGCCGGTGAAGGAGTAGTAGTCGAAATTCATCGCGCGGCCCCGCTATCCTGCTTGCGCGGACGCAGCGTGCCGAAGGCGCGGCTGTCGTCCATCCAGTAGACCACCGGCAGCACCAGCCGCTGCAGCGCCAGCATCGCGGATGCCGCGAGCAGCGACGGCAGCGAGCCCGAGGGCACCTCGCTCATAATGTAACGGCGCGCGCCGGCAAGATCGATGCGGCCGATCTGCAGCACGTCGTCGCCGCGCGTGTAGTCCAGCTCGCGCGCGCAAAACTCGTTGTAGACGGCATTGCGGTGCTTCGGTGCGATCTCGAAGGTCTTCTTCAGCGCGTCCGAGCCGCCGGTATAGGCGTTGGTGATGACCGAGCGCGCCTCGTCGAACCCGGCCTCCTCGCCGACACCGAACACCGCGCGATGCCTTGCCATGATGCCGCGCGCCAACTGGAGATGCGCAAAGCTCTGTCGCGCGCCCGGCAGCGGCGAAGGGAACACGTCCGAGAAGGTGTCGCTGACCATGCCGACCACCGCCGGCACCTGGGTGACGTTGGAGATCCATTTCGGCCGCAGCCCGTCGCGGGCGAACAGCACCAGCGCGGTCAGGCCGTAGAGCACCCAGGACAGCCCCTGCCCGCGCACATCGGGATCGACCATGACGAGGCCGAGATGGGTGACCTCGGCCGGCTCGCCGTCGAGCGGCACGTCCATCACCGACAGCGCGTTGAAGGCGATCGGCCGCCCGGTGTCTTCCTCCGAGATCAGCGTGACGACGGCGCGCGACAACCGCTCAGGTTCACCGGAGAAGATGCCATAGGTCAGGCTCTCCTCGGGCAGCGTCTTGGCGGCGACGATGCGCAGCTGCTCGACCAGTGCGTCGAGCTCGTCCCTCGGCAGCGACAGGCCCGGCGATTCGACGATGCGGGTGCGCTGGCCGGCCTGGGTGCGCAAGCTGAGATCGATGGTCGGCTGCGACAGCGCCTTCAGCCAGAAGCCGCCATGGCTGCGCAGGCCGTCAAAGGCGGCGCGCGCCTTGCCGAGGTGCTTGCCAAGGTTCTTGCTGCCGCGCGAAGCCGGCGTGGGATTTTCCGTGGACGCCATTTCTCTGTCCCTCGGGCGCGATCTCTGCACTCGCCCCTGTTAAGGAGCCATGAGCGCAACCTGACGCTGTTGGCCGCAGGGTAAACAAGGCCTTCCGGAAACGAAACAAAGTTGGTCCGGACGACGAAAGCGGCGGGTGAAAAGCACCCGCCGCTTGGTCCTGGCTCCGGCTCGGGCGTCCCTCTCACGCCGCCTTGGAGACCTCCATCAGCAGGCGCTCGGCCTTGGCGTCCTCGATGCGGTTCACGAACTTGCTGCTCTCGTAATTGTCGCGCACCGTCTTGGTCAGCGTGACGCAGGTCTGGACCAGCATCACGATGCCCATCGTGAGATAGCCCTTCATCCAGAGATCGATCGGCAGGAAGAACACGCCGACGGCGACGAGGAAGGCGGAAGCCGCGAAGGACGCGTAGGTGAAGGTAACCCAGCTGCCGCTGTGGGGTTGGATGGTCTGGTTCATGGTAATCTCCTTGATGTTGCGAAATTTGACGAAGGATCAGTTTCAGGCTTGAGGTTTCAGGCTGCGTTCGGGCGCTTGGCTTTCAGCCGCGCCAGTACGTCGTCGGCGGTCGATTTCATGCGCGGGCCAAAGCCCTGCTCGGCGAGCTTCTCGGCGGTAGCCAGCGGTCCCGCGGCGGCGTCGATCTCGATCAACGCCTCGTCGGCGGCCTGGATCTCCATCTGCCGCTCGCGCAGCCGCTTCAGCGTCGCCTCCGCTTCCGGCAGCGTCGACTCGTAGGGGCGCGCTGCCTCGATGCCGCTCCGGCGCAGCGAACGCACCGCTTCCGATGCACGGGCGAGGCGCCGGCCGCGATCGAGCTCGGCGATGCGCGCCTCGGCGTTGCCGACATGGCGCTTCAGCCGGGTGATCTCGGAGGCGAACAGCGCGCGTGCGGTCATCGCGGCATCGCGCTCGGCTTCGAGATTGGCGATCGCCTGCGCGGCTTCGCGGGCGAGATCTTCCCGGCCGCCCTCGAGTGCCGCCGACGCGCGTACCTCGAGATCGGCGATCCGGGCGTTGGTGGCGTCGAGCCGGCGGCCTTCCTGCTGGTCGCCGGCGATCGCCAGCGCCAGGGTCCGCTTCGAGCGGTCGACGGCGGCGGCGGCATCGCGCATCTGCTGGTCGAGGATGACCAGCGCTGTCCGGTCTTGCAGTTCCTCCTCCGCTGCTGCCACGCTGCCGCGGAAAAGCGTCAAAACAGTTTTGAACATTTGGTCACTCCCTGTTATGAGCATCGCTCATGAATCTCTTGTACCACATAATGAGCAACGCTCAAGAATTATTTGAGCATCGCTCAAGGTGATGGTTAACGAAGGATCAAAGATGTCCAAGGCATTGGAACGACGAGCAAAACTGCGGGAAGCGCTGATCGAGGCGGCGGAGCGGGCGATTGCGGCAAAGGGTCTCGGTGGCCTGAAAACCCGCGAACTGGCCCAGGAAATCGGGGTCGCCAATGGCGGCGTCTACAATCTGGTCGAGGATGTCGACGAGCTGATCCTGCGCGTCGGCTCGCGCACGCTGGCGCGGCTCGATGCGTCGCTGTCGCTGGCCGAGATCGGCGGGGCTGCGGCGCCGCGCGAGATGCTGGTGCGGATCGCGGTCGCCTATTGCGACTTCGCCGCCGACAATCTCGAACTGTGGCGCGCGCTGTTCGAGCATCGCATGCAGCCCGGCAAGCCGGTGCCGGAATGGGCGATCACCGAGCAGATGGAATTGTTCCGTCACATCTACAAGCCGCTCGCCGCGCTGTTTCCGCAGCGTTCGCCGGCGCAGCTCGGCGTCACCGCGCGCAGCCTGTTCTCCGCGGTGCATGGCATGGTCGCGCTCGGGCTCGAGCACAAGCTGATCGCGGTGCCGATCGGCGCATTGCGCAGCGAGATCGCAACGTTGACGCGCGCGATGGTCGACGGGCTGACGGCCAGGAAGGAATAGGATTTCCGGACGCGCCCTCGCCTCACGGCTCCATCGTGTAGGCGCGCCCGGGCTCGAGCGCGTAGATGGTCAGGAAGCGCAGCGGCCGGTCCGGATCGCAATTGCGAAACAGAGTGTGCGGAACGCCGGGTCGATCCTGCAAGGTCTCGCCTGCCCGATACTGGCGCGGCGCCTCGTCGCCATACGCGGACTCGGCGACGCCTTCGACGATGAAGACCACGCCGCCAACGGGGTGCCGGTGCAGCGGAGCGACCCCGCCGGGCGGATAGGTCACCTCGGCAACGACAAGCTCGCGATCATCGCCGGGCAAAGCGAGACGCTCGAGGGTCCTGCGGGTGACGCCGGCAAATCCGGCTTGTTGAGCTTTTGCCTGACCGTCGCTGCTTTCAACCATTGGAACCTCTTGTCTGCCACGCGAGCCGTCGTGCCGACGACTATGGGCGCCTCGCCGAGGCAACAAGATGTCCGATCGCCGATCCAACGCCCGCCGTGCACATGAGCCGAAGTCCTTGCCACCCCTGCCCCGACGTTGCAGGATTCCTGCGCCGAGAACCTTCAGCAGTGGACCTTGCATGAAAACGAGTATCGTCACGACACGGTTGTCGACGGCAGCCGCTTTGGCGTTCATCCTTGCGGCATCAAGTGTCGTGCCAGCGTCTTCGGCGCAGCCCGTGCCGGAATGCTCGATGTCGGTGACGTTGGCGGATTGGGGCGAGAATTCGACCGGCGATATCGACGTCGCGTCAGGCCAAAGCTGCCAGATCCCGATCGGTATCCGCGGCACGGTGACGGACTCGTCGATCTCGCAAAAGCCGGCCTATGGCAGGCTGAAGAAGATCAACGCATCGACCTTCGAGTACAGGGCGAAGGCCAAGTACAAGGGCAGCGACACCTTTGCCATCAAGGCGACGGGCCAGGGGCCGAAGACATCCGGCACCTCGGTCATCACCGTGCACGCGACGATCAAGTAGTCATCGATTTCGAGACATTGCAGCTGGCTTGTCGCGCGGACCGCGACCATTTCGTGGTCACGATCGCGCCGCCTATCGTATCGACGGAACGTTTTTTTGCCTTTGGGTCGTCCTGACGTTCTGTTAGCCTCGCCGCGCTTGGGAAAGAACGGCAATGCTGACGTTGATGTTCGCCGGCGTCTCGCTGCTCTATGCTACGGTTGGTCAGGCTGGCGGGACAGCATTTCTTGCTCTCATGGCGTTCGCCTCGTTCCCTTCGAACGAGATGCGTCCGACGGCGCTGCTACTCAATATCATCGCAGCCACCTATTCGACCTGGCGCTTTCATCGCGGGGGCCTGATTGATTGGGCCAAGCTAAGGCTGCTCCTCATTGCGTCGCTCCCGACCGCTCTTGTTGGCGGGTTCATCGTTCTTGACGAACGTCTGTATAACGTCGCGACCGGAGTGATTCTTCTCGCTGCTGCGGCGGCCGCTTATCCCTCGCTGCGGTTTCAAAGGCGGCACGAGGCACGCGAGGCCGCTCGGAACCGGATACCTATGACATTTTGCCGCACGCGACCTGACTGATGGGTGTGACACCCATCATAGATGCTGCATTCAAATTCTGCGATCCTGAATTTGATATTAACGATTTCTTTAGCGCTGATCTCAGCCGGACGACACTATCTCAGCCTGGCCCGCCTCACGGGCCAAAATTAATTGCCTTGCACCTTGGAAATTAGCCGGTCTCGACCGGCGCACCCCACGAGGACGCAAACCATGGCCAATTCCGCACCGGTCGTCACGATTGGTAACCACAGCCTGTTGTACAATCAGTGGCAAAAGATGCAGCCATGGCTCACCTATGCCGACTCCGACGGCAATCCCGCGCAGAAATTTCAGTTCTGGGACGGCGGCTCAGCTGCGAACAGCGCCTATTTCTGGACTTCCACCAACGACCATTGGGCCGCCAACACGACGATCGAAGTTGCGGCCTCTGACCTCTCCGACGTGTGGGTGCGTGCCGGTGCGGTCGGCGGCACCGAGACACTGTGGGTACGCGCCTTCGACGGGACCGATTGGGGCAACTGGACGTCTTTCACGCTCACGACGATTCCAAACACTGTGCCGGTCGTCACGGTCCCCGACGTGCAGCTGCACACCAATACATGGACGCAAGCCAAGAATTGGCTGACCTACTCCGATGCCAATGGGGATGCAGCCACCAAATACCAATTCTGGGACAGCGGCACCTCCGCAACAAGCGCCTATTTCTGGACTTCCACCAATGACCATTGGGCTGCCAACACAACGATCGAAGTGGCGGCCGCCGACCTGGCCGATGTCTGGATCAAGGGCGGCTCGACAACCGGTGCCGAGACGTTCTGGGTCAGAGCGTTCGACGGAACGGACTGGAGCAACTGGGACAGCTTCACGCTGACGTCGGTCAATACTCCGCCCGTCGTGACTGCCGGTGATCATTCCATACATATCGATCAATGGGTCACCGTCGACAACTGGTTGACCAAGACCGATGCCAATGGCGACGCGATCACGAAGTACCAATTCTGGGATAGCGGCACCGCCGCCACCAGCGCCTATTTCTGGACACCCGACAATTCCCACTGGGCTGCCAACACGACGATCGACGTTTCGGCTGCGGACCTCGCCAATGTCTGGATCCATGGCGGCTCGACAACCGGTTCCGAGACGATGTGGGTAAGGGGATTCGACGGAACGGAGTGGAGCAATTGGGACACATTCACCGTGACGTCGACGCCGAACACGGTGCCGGTCGCAACGATCAACGACCAGGCGCTGCACGTCAATCAATGGGTCAAACCGCAAGGCTGGCTCACTGCCACCGATGCCGAAGGTGACACGATCACCAAGTATCAGTTCTGGGATGCCGGCGCGGGCGCGACCAGCGCCTATTTCTGGACACCCGACAATTCCCACTGGGCTGCCAACACGACGATCGACGTTTCAGCATCCGATCTGGCCAATGTGTGGATAAAGGGCGGCTCGACAACCGGTTCCGAGACGATGTGGGTAAGGGCATTCGACGGCACCGCCTGGAGCAATTGGGACAGCTTTACCCTGACGTCGACGAATACGGCTCCTACCGCGACGATCAACGATCATACCCTGAACGCCGCGCAATGGGCGCAGCTCGTCAACTGGACGACGGCATCCGACGCCGACGGCGATGCGATCACCCAATACCAGTTGTGGGACGGTGGCGGGGCTGCGACCAGCGCCTATTTCTGGACGCCCGACAATTCACACTGGGCGTCCAGCACGGTCATCGACGTCTCGGCGTCGGATCTCGCCAATGTATGGGTGCGAGGTGGCACCACGGCCGGTACCGATTCCATGTTTGTGCGCGCGTTCGACGGAACCAGCTGGAGTACCTGGGACAGCTTCACCGTGACCAGTCTGGCAAACCACGCCCCCGATGCCTCGATCAGCAACCAGACCTTGCACGTCAACGAGTGGAGCCAGGTCGGCAACCTGGTGTCCTATGCCGACGCTGACGCAAATCCCGCGACCGCCTATCAGTTTTGGGATGGCGGCGGCAACGCCGACAGCGGCTATTTCTGGACCTCTGCGAATTCCCATTGGGCAGCCAGCACCGTGATCGACGTCAATGCCGCCGACCTCGATGATGTCTGGATGCGTGGCGGCGCCACCACCGGCACTGAAACGATGTATGTGCGCGCGTACGATGGCATTGACTGGAGTGCGTGGCACGCGTTCACGCTCTCGACCATCGTCTAGCTGCCCCGGCGTGACGTCGTGCGGATATGCGCCGACGAAAACGGGCATCGCGGTGCCGCGTCGCGCCGGCGAATGCCGCGGGGTACGACCTAGTTCGGCGTGAAGATCACCTTGCCCTTGAATGCCGCCGCCTGCGCGATCGCCTGCGAAAAATCCTCCAGGCGATAGGCCCCGACCACCGGCGCGCTGATCGCGCCCGATGCGACCATCGGCACCAGATGGTCGTACATTCCGGCCAATGCCTGATCGGTCGCGGTCTTGCCCCAATGGCCGAGCCAGAAGCCGCGCACCGACACTTCGTTGAAGATCACGCTCAAGGCCGAGCCGGAGAACGGCTGTCCGCTCATCGCGCTGTAGATGACGAGCACTCCTTTTGGCGCGAGGCAGTTCATCAGGTTCAAGGCGGATGAGCCGCCGACCATGTCGAGCGCCAGCTGGATCGGCGCCCTACCCGTTTCCCTGGCGACGCGCTTGGCGAGATCCGGCCCGTCGAGCAGCACGATATCGCCGCCGACCGACTTGACCTCGTCCACGACGTCCTCGCGGCGGACGATGTTGACGGTCTTGAGCCCGAGCGACTTGGCGATGGCGATCACCGCGCGCGCCGTCGCCGAATTGGCGCCGTTCTGGATCACCCAGCCGCCGCGCGGGACTTTCACGAAATCGGTCAGCAGCAGATAGGCGGTGGCCGGATTGACCCCGATCATGGACAGTTGCTGGACATCGGCATTGTCGGGCAGCGCGCGCTGCCACGACGCTGTGAATTTGACCCGCTCGGTCCAGGACGGGACCGTGAAGGGAATCAGCGTGCGGTCGCCCTCCTTCAGGTTCCTCACCTGCGATCCGGTGGCAACAACCCGCCCGACGCCCTCGATCCCGAGCGTGGCCGGCGGTGACGGCAGATAGCCGTAGCGCCCGGCGATGATCATGAAATCCGAATTGTTGATCGGCGCGGCCTCAACCGCGACCACGACCTCGTCGGGGCCGGGGCTGCCGACATCCGGCACCTCGTTGAGCTTGACCACATCCGCTGCACGTCCGAATGCAACGACCTGAACCGCTTTCATGGCGCGATCTCCCGATTTTATTATGTACTTCTAAGTACAGAATTGGGATTACGTCAATAGCGGGACCTGCCTTCACGGCAAGGTGAAGGCTTCACATCCGACGCGGGAGTACATAAAAGACGGATATGGCAAGGCCGCGCAGCTTCGATCCGGACGATGTCCTGGAAATCGCCCGCCAGATGTTCTGGCAGAAGGGCTTTCAGGCGACTTCGCTCGACGAGATCACGGCGGCGAGCGGCGTCGCGAAACCCAGCCTCTATGCGGCCTTCGGCGACAAGAACGCGTTGTTCCTGAAGGTGCTGGACCGCTATCACGACGGCATCCTCGGCTGGGCCGAGCGCGTGCTGGCGCAGCCGGGGCCCGCGCGGGACGTCATCAGGCAGTGGCTCACCGGCTTCATTCCCTATTGCTCGGGCGAGAAGGGACAGCGCGGCTGCCTGTCGATCAATTCCGCGACCGACGGCTCGCTCGACCAGGTCGAGCTCCGCAAGAGCATCGAGCGCTACAACCGGCGGCTTGAAGAGTTGCTGCGCACGCGGCTGCGCACCGATCGCGCCCAGTTCAGCAAGGGCTTTGACCCTGACGTCACCGCCCACACCATCATGGTGGTGCATGCCGGACTGCTGGCGCTCGCGCACCAGAGGCCGGATTGGAAACAGGTGAAGGCCGTGATCGACCAGGTGATGAGCCTGCTCGCCTGAGATTGTCAGCACCCGGCCTTCCGCTGCGCTCGCACGAATGTGATGATATGTCGATCATCATCTGATTGATGTCCTGATCCCGATGACCATGTCCGGATTGGCTGTCATGGGCTTTCCGGATTTGAGGATCAGATGAGCAAACGGTTTTGGCGTGCGACGCTCGTTGCAGTCACGGCCCTCTTGGCGAAGCCGGCGATCGGTCCGGCGCAGGCCCATGACCACCAGCAACCCGAATTGAACGCCTGGTATGAGAGCCTGCGCAGCGTCAAGGGCCCCTGCTGCGACGGCAGCGACGCGAAGCGTGTCGATGACGCCGATTGGGACACCAGGGATGGCCACTATCGTGTGCGCCTCGAGGGTGAGTGGGTCGACGTTCCCGACGAGGCCGTCGTCGCCGGACCGAACCGCGCCGGCCGCACCATGGTCTGGCCGTACTACCTCGACGGACACCCGAGGCCGCGCTGCTTCATGCCGGGCAGCATGGGCTGAAGCGGGATGAAGTTAGTTCGATCAATCTCACGACGCGCTGACTACACCTCCCCTCTCCCGCTTTTGTGGGTGGGGCCTCTCTCCGCAGCGCGACTCGCGGAGAGAGCCCCCACCCAGCCCTCCCCCGCAAGCGTTGGGCAATCGCATATGGCCGTTTGAGGTAATCGGAGTTCTCACAAACTCGTCATGCCCGGGCTTGTCCCGGGCATCCACGTCTTCGTTTCCACGCGAAGAAAAGACGTGGATGGCCGGGACAAGCCCGGCCATGACGGCGCGGAAGAATCGGTTCATCCCATATGCGATTGCCCTGCCCGCAAGCGCACCACCTTGCGATTGCCATTCAATCTAATCTCATCATGCCTTGGGCGACCAAGCTGCGCAGGCCGGCGTCCTGCGGCACGGCTGATCAGAGATCCAGCTGGATCCGATCCTCGCCGTCGGCCTCCGGCTTCGCCGGCACCGCGCAGCAGATCAGCACCTCGTCATCGGCCACCTCGGCGGCGGGCTGCTTCACATAGGTCACGGCGCCAGCCAGCAATCGGGTTCGGCAGGTTCCGCAATTGCCTTCCCGGCAGCTGAAGGCGGGACTGAGACCGCGCGCTTCCGCCAATTCGAGCAGCGTCCCCGCCTCCGGCGTCCAGCGCGCCTCCTTCAACGATGTGGTGAAGGCGACCGGGATCGGCGTCGTCGCCGGCGGTCGGCGCGGCGGCGCTGCGGTGACGAGGTCGGGCTTCCGGACCAGCGATGAAGGACCGAATGCTTCGGCGTGAATCCTGCCGTCGGCAATGTTGTAGCCGCGCAGGGCGTCATAGAGCAATTGGGTGAACTGCGGCGGTCCGCACAGATAGAAGTCGTAGTCATTGAACGGCAGGACGCGCGACAACAACGCCATGTCGATCCGTCCCGCGGCGTCGTAGTCTGTGCCCTGCTCGGCGCCGTCGACATCGCCGAGGACGCGGATGATCCGCACGGCGCCACCGGCGGCATCCACCAGCTGCTGCAATTCGTCGCCGAACGCGCGGTCCTGTTTCGCATGCGCGGCCTGAAACAGGAATGTCGGCCGGATGCCGCGGGTGCGCAACCCTTCATAGACCACGTGGCGCAGCATCGCGAGCAGCGGCGTGATGCCGACACCGCCGGCGAGCAGCACCGCGGGCCGCTTCTCGCGCGCATCGATCGTGAAGCCGCCGGCTGGTGCGCGCGCTTCGACGATGTCGCCGACATGGATGGTGTCGTGCAGATGTTGCGATACGACACCGTCGCGCTTCACGCTGATGCGGTACATGCCGTCCGACGGCGCGACCGACAGCGTGTAGGTGCGGATCACTGGCTTGTCGATGCCGGGCAGCGAGAGACGGATCGGCAAATGCTGTCCCGCCTGGTGCGGAAGCAGCCCCGCGCCGTCGTCCGGCTGCAAATGAAACGACCGGATCGATCGGCTCTCGTCGACGATCCTGGCGACCTTGAACGGCCGCCACTGCGTCGCGCGCCCGGCCGCGCGGATCCGCTCGGCGGTCTGTGTCCAGTCACCGGTCATCAGCGAATTCGGCGACCAGCCTTCGGCCCGGAACGCCCAGCGCAGCGGCAGCGCGCCGCGTCTGCGCACCACACGGCGGGCACGGAAACTCCAGAGCCGCTCGGCGCCCTGAAACGCCGCGATCTCCGGCGAGTCCAGCATCACCTCGGCATCGCCGCTCAGCTGCAGCAAGTCGCCGGTTTCGAAATCGACAAAGAGCAGCCCGGCCTTGCCGTTGACGAGGATGTTGCCGAGCGTGTTGAAGAACAGATTGCCGGCGAAATCGGGAATCGTCAGCGTGCCGTCGTCGGCGACGCGGACGAAGCCCACCCGGCCGCCGCGATGCGAGACGTCGACCTGGCGACGGTCGTCGCGCTCGGCATAGGACGCCACGAAGAACGTGTCGGCCGCCTTGATCGTGTCGCGCGCGGCCTGATCGAGCGTCGTGCTCGCCTCGATCTCTCCCGCAAAAGGTTCATCCGGCTCGCGCGCGAAGGCGAAATCGCGGAGCTGGATATACTGCGCGCAATTGCCGAAGCTCTGATCGAGCTCGAAGCTGAGCGCCTTGCCTGATGCTGCACGCAGCAGCCCGTTCGCCCGGTTGCGGCGCCGCGTGTGCAATTCGATCCCCAAGAGTCCGATCGCATCGCCCTCGCGCATGCCTTCGCTGACCGGATCGCTGGCGTCAGGCCGCGCATCGATCTCGAGGCTGCGCGGCGTCGGCGAGGAGATGAAGCCGGGCTTGCCGGCCAGCAGCGAAGCCCAGGCGTCGCCGCTTCGGTCCACGCTGCCGACGACGATGAAGGGAATCTGCGCGAAGAAATCGCGATGCTGGTCGGGCATGAAGTCGCGCACCGCGCGCTGGCCGACGACCTCCATCTTCTCGGCGACGCCGACCTGCTGCTGGATCGCCTTTTCGCCGGCGTGCCAGGTCGCGAGCTTGCTCTTGGTTCGTCTGTCGCTCATCGTATCGCCCTCCCCTTCGGGGTTGGACGGGCGCGCCTGACGGCACGCCCGGTCAGCAGGTCACGCAGCCGCCAGACCGACGCGAGTCCTGGCGAAGGCCACGAAGCCCGGCAGCGTCTCGATCCGGCGCAGCCACGCGGTGACGCGCGCATAGGCGGAGAGATCGACATTGCCTTCGGGCGCGCTCGACAGATAGCTGTAGAGCGCGACGTCTGCGATCGTCGGCGCCGCGCCGACCAGCCAGTCGCGACCGGCGAGATGGGCTTCGAGCCGCTTCAGCAGAACATGCGCCCGCGCGATCACGTCGTCCGGATTGTGCTTGGCGCCGAACACGGTGATGAGGCGTGCCGCAGCGGGCCCGAACGCGAGATCGCCGGCAGCAACCGACAGCCAGCGCTGGACCGCGGCAGCGCCCTTTGCATCCTGCGGCAGCCAGTCGGTGCGGCCGAGCTTGGTCGCGAGATAGACCAGGATCGCGTTGGAGTCGGAAATGATGGTGCCGTCATCGTCCAGCACCGGTACCTGGCCGAACGGGTTGAGCGCGAGAAATTCCGGCCGCTTCTGCGCGGCGGACTTGAGATCGACGTCGACCAGCTCGTGCGGAATTCCGAGCAGGGACAAAAACAGGCGCGCGCGATGCGCGTGGCCGGAGAGAGCGAAGTGGTAGAGCTTCATGTGCCGTTCCTGATGTGGTGGACGGGTCCATTCCCGACCGCCAGCTCAAGGTGGCCCATTGCAACGGTTATTATAATTGCCGTCGATGGCACTTCATTATTGCGTATGATGCAATAAATACGTCATGGCCGGGCTTGTCCCGGCCATCCACGTCTTTTCTGCAGCAAAGCAAGACGTGGATGCCCGGCACGAGGCCGGGCATGACGACGAAATTCGGGGCAGCCCCTTAGACCTCGACGATCACGTAATTGTCCTCGATGTGCACCGGGAACGTCTCGGCGACATACGGCCCCCTCTGCAACTCGGCGCCGCTCTCGACCGCGACCGGATAGGAGCGGATCCTGAACCGCTTGGGATCGAACCAGGACTGCCCGTTGCGGATGTCGAATTCCCAGCCGTGCCACGGACAGCGCAGCATCTCGCCGACGCGGTCGCGCTGATAGATGCCGGGCTCCGGCGAGGTCAGGCGCGCGACGCAGGCCGCCTTCTCCAGCGGCGCGCCCTCATGCGGGCAGCGATTGAGCAGCGCGAAGAACTCGCCATTGACGTGGAACACGACGATGTCGCGGCCCTCGAGGCCGAACACCTTGTTGCCGCCGGCCGGAATCTCACTGGTGCGCGCGACGATGTGACGGGCCATCTGGGTCCTAGCGCTGGGTGGAGTCAGCTTTAAGCGGTCGGGCAACAGGCCCGCTGCACCTCTCCCGCTTGCGGGGGAGGTCGTATCGCATCGCCAGATGCGATACGGGTGGGGGCTCTCTCGACACAAAGAGTGTCTCAAGCGGCGACACCCCCACCCCAACCCTCCCCCGCAAGCGGGAGAGGGAGCGCAGTTCCGTCGCGGTTGCTGCTGGATCCGATCTCATCGTACTCAGAACTTGTAAACCGCGCGGGCATTGCTGTTGAAGATCTTGCGACGCTCGGCGTCCGTCAGCGGTGTCTTGAAGGCGTAGCGCGCGTCGTCATAGTCCCAGTGCGGATAGTCCGACGAGAACAACAGCCGGTCGATGCCGACCCATTCGATCAGCTGGCGCAGGTGCCTGGCTTCATCAGGCTCGTCGATCGGCTGGGTCGTGAACCAGAAATGCTGCTTCACATATTCGCTCGGCCTGCGCTTCAAATGCGGCACCTCGCTGCGGAAGCGCTCAAAGTGCTGATCCATCCGCCACATCGTGGCGGGGATCCAGCCGAAGCCACCCTCGATGAACACGATCTTCAGTTTCGGGAAGCGCTCGGGAACACCTTCCAGCACCAGGCTGGTGAGATTCGAGGCCACCGTGTGCGCGTTGGACTGATGCTCCTCGCAATAATAGGACGGCCAACCGCCGCCGGTCGGCGCATGCCCGCCATAGCCGCCGACATGGATACCGAGCGGCAGATCGAGCTCTTGCGCGCGTTCATAGATCGGCCAGTAGCGGCGGCGGCCGAGCGGCTCGTTGGCACGCGGCGAGACGTTGATCTGGATGTATTCGCCTGATTTGGCGCAGCGCTCGATCTCGGCGAGGCCGAGGTCGGAGCCGTCCTGCCCGACCAGGATCGAGGCCTTCAGGCGCGGATCGCGATGCGCCCAGAACGCGAGTTGCCAGTCGTTGATGGCGCGCTGGATCGCGGCGCCGAATTCCAGATTCTGCTGCGAGAAGATGAAGAGGTCGAGCACCTGCAGGATGCCGAACTCGACGTCGAAGGGGTCGAGGTGCTGCTTGCGCATGAAATCGAGATCGGAGCCCGGCACGCCGCCGGTCGGCGGCCAGGCATCGCGCCGCGCGATCAGCGGCGAGGAACGCGGATACGGCGTGGTGCCGATATAGGGCGTGCGCAGATGGCTGCCATATTCCTTCAGATGCTGCTGCCAGCGTTTTGGCAGGAACTCGTTGAGGTCGCTGTGCGCGTGAATGCTCGGATGGATGTCGCAATCGATGATTCTGAGCCGCGACGCCGCGGTCTTCTCCTGGTCGAGCATCGGGCGGTCGATGACGTCACTCATGCGATCCTCCTTCTTGTTTGCGCACGATCTTGTCGGAAAACCGGTTTTCACTTTTCCGGATCATGCGCTACGAATTCAACTTGAGACGCGGAAAGGTTTCCAGCGGGTTGTCAGCACACATCCGCTGGACGAGACTTCTCGGCAGATGCGGCGGGATCGGATCGTCACCGTCGAACTGCCAGTGCGGATAGTCTGATGCGAACAGGAACATCTTGTCGGAGCCGATCTGGTCGATGATGTCGGCGACGCTTGTAGGATCCAGCGGGGCGTCGAACGGCTGCATGGTGACGCGGAAATGGTCGCGGATGATCGCGGCCGGCTCGCGCTCCACCCACGGCACCTCGACGCGCACGCCGCGCCAGGTCTTGTTGGCGCGCCACATGAACGCCGGCAGCCAGCTGACGCCCGACTCCATCAGCACGACGGTCAATCCGGGATACTTCCCGAATACGCCCTCATAGATCAGGCTCAGCGTCTGCGCCTGGAACGCCTGCGCCTCGGCGAGATAATATTCGTAGCGGTAGGACGGCCAGCCGATCGAGCTCGGCGCGCCGCGGTAGGCACTGCCGGCGTGGATCGCGATCGGCAGCTTGTATTTCTCCGCGGCCTGGTAGATCGGCCAGTAATGCCGCCGGCCGAGCAGCGTCTCGCCTTGCGAGGGCACCAGCACCGAGACGAAGCGATTGTCGCCGGCCCTGCGCTCGATCTCCTCGACCGCGAGATCCGGCGCCTGGATCGGCACCACGATCGAGGCGCGCAGCCGCTTGTCCCTGGCAAGCCATTCGGCTGCGATCCAGTCGTTGATCGCCTTGCAGAAGTCCGCCGCCATGTAGGAATCGAACACCGCCTGCGCGCCATAGACGACATTGCAGATCGCGTGGCTGGCGCCGAGCTGGTCGAATGCGCCGCGCTGCACCATGGCAAGATCGCTGCCGGGCTTGCTGCCGTCCGCCGGACGCCAGTCGGCGCGGCCGGACAGCGGCATCGACGGCGGATAGGAATTGAGGTCGAGCCCGTCGATGGCGCGGCTGACCAGCTGTTCCTTCCAGTGATCGCTCAGATAGGGCAGCAGCGTGGTGCGCGTTCCCCCCACCGCGGGATGGATGTCGCAGTCGATGCGCGTGGCCGCCATGGCGTTCCCCGGATTGATCTTCTTGTCGTCGTTGTTGGCGGCATCGCTGCCACGGACCGGACTGTGACGCCGATGGCGCGATCGTGCAAGCGGGTCCACGCGGGGCCGCCCTGCCCTGTGCGCATCCGCGTCGCACACGAAGTTGCGGGATCGCGTGTGAATGGCGTCACCTGTTCAGGCCGCGAGACGTGCTAGCGATTCCGCGCCGCGGAAAGCGCAGATACAAGCGCAGATACAGGAGACGGGAATGAGACTTGGAATGAGGCTTGGCCGATTGACGATCCTCGCATGTTCATTGTCGCTGGCCGCGTCGGCCGCATGGGCTGGGCCTGCGACCACCTCCGGTTCGGTCGCGCTGGCGCTCGCCGGCGTGGTGGCGCCCTACGCGCCGTTGCCGGCCAAGGAGAAGAAGGCGGTCGCCGCGTTCTTCAATGGCGACAGCAATGTCCCCATCACCAGCAAGATCACCGTCACCGCCGACAAGGTCGTCTGCCGCGCCAGCAATGTCGACATCACCTCGCGCTCCTGCGCGCTGACCTTCGGCGGCAACACCCGTACCGTGACGGGACGCGAGGCCAACGCGATCTTCGCCACCGAAGCGCTGGCCGGCGTGCCGCCCGACGGCGCCGCCGGTACGATCTACGAGGCGCTGTCGAAACTGTCCTGCACGCTCGATCCGAAAGTGATCAAGGACAAGGCCGGCGGCGGCGCCGACTGCAGCTTCGAGCCGGGAAACTAGTCCACGCTCAGACTCCTTGCACGACGACGCCCAGCCTCGCCGCGACGCGGCGCGCGGTTTCTTCCCGCTGCGCCGTGATCGCGCGCACGGCTTGCCGGGCCTGTTGAAGGATCGCGGGCGGCGCCGTCTCCGGCGTGCCGCTGTCGAACGGCGGCTCCGGTGCATAGGCCATATAGAGCTGGATCGATCGCGCGGCATCGTCGCCGCGCAATTCAGCGGCCAGCCGCAACGCTCCGTCGATGCCTGAGGTCACGCCGGCGGCAAAGATGTAGCTGCCGTCGATCACCACGCGCTCATTCACGGAAACAGCGCCGAAGAACGGCAACAGATGCAGCGAGGCCCAATGCGTCGTGGCCCTGCGTCCCTTCAACAGGCCGGCCGCTCCGCACAGCAGGGCACCGGTACAGACCGAGAAGATGCGGCATCCGCCCGCCGCCTGCCGGCTGATCCAGCCGAGCACCTCCGCATCTTCCATCAGGGCTTCCTGACCGAACCCGCCCGGCACATGCAACACATCGAGCGGCGGCGCATCGGCCAGCGTCGCGTCCGGTGTCAGCCGCAATCCCTTGATGTCGCGGACCGGCTCGGCGGTCTTGCCGTAGATGCGGCAGGTCGAATTCGGAATCCGTGACAGCACCTCGAACGGCCCGGTCAAATCGATTTGATCGACGCCTTCGAACAGCAGCGAACCGATCCGCAGATGAACATCGTGAGCAATCATCGAACTTTCCTCGAACTTTCCTTGCACTATGGACAAAGCGAATCTAGCGCGGCAGGTTTCGGCGATGACGCCAACCAGCCCACGTTTTTCGCCAAACCGCCGCCGCTCGATCGAAGTGCTGGCCTATCCGGCCGTGCAGCTGCTCGACGTCACCGGACCGTTGCAGGTGTTCGCGTCCGCCAATGCGCTGGCGACAAAGGCTGGCAACGCCGAGCCATATGACGTCCGCGTCGTTGCAAAGGATGGCCCGAACGTCGAGTCATCCGCAGGCGTCGGGCTCGCGGTGCATCCGCTGCCCGCGATCGACACCGCGGTCGACACGCTGGTGATTCCGGGCGGCGACGGCGTCAACGCCGCGGCGGCCGATGCCGTCCTGGTGGACTGGGTGCGCGAACGCGCCGGGCAGGCGCGCCGCACCGCATCGGTCTGCACCGGCGCGTTCCTGCTCGCCGCATCCGGCGCCCTCGATGGCCGCCGCGCCGTGACCCATTGGCAATTTTGCGCAGAGCTCGCCGAGCGCTTTCCCGATGTCCACGTCGAGCCCGATCCGATCTTCGTGCGCGACGGTTCGTTCTGGACATCGGCCGGCGTCACCTCCGGCATCGATCTGGCGCTGGCGCTGGTGGAGGAGGATCTCGGCCGCACCGCGGCGCTTGCCGTCGCCCGTTATCTCGTGGTGTTTTTCAAGCGGCCGGGCGGACAGGCGCAATTCAGCGAAATCCTGTCACTGCAGGCAACCGACGACAGGTTCAGCGTGCTGCACGACTGGATCAGCAACCATCTGGCCGGCGACCTCTCGCTGTCGACGCTGGCGAAACAGGCCGGCATGAGCGAGCGCAGCTTCAGCCGCCATTACGCTGAAGCGACCGGCTTGACGCCGGCGCGCGCGATCGAGCGGCTCCGGGTCGAGGGCGCGCGGCATCTGCTCTCGGAAACGCGCCTGCCGATCAAGCGCATCTCGCAGCGCTGCGGCTTTGGGTCCGAGGAGACGATGCGCCGCAGCTTCCTGCGCCTGCTGTCGACCACGCCGCAGGACTACCGCGCCAGATTTGCGGGCTAGAATGCGCTTCGATCCGCAGCCAGCGTGCAGTAAAAACCCTGGAGCGCGATCGCCTCAACCCTTCCAGGCACATTCCTGCAACGCCGCCTCCAGCGGCGGATTGGTGACGCTGCCGGTGTAGTTGGTGATGGTCGACGCCGCCACGATGGTGATCACCTCGAGCACGAGGTCCTTGTAGAACCCGGCCGCCAGGAATCGTTCGATCTCCTCATCGTCGAGCCGCCCGCGCTTTTCGATCAGCGACCGCGCCAGCGTCGAGAGCGCGCCGAGCGTCTTGTCGGTAGGCGAGCGGCCGGCACGCATCGCATCGACATCGGCCGGATCGAGCCCAGCCTGCAAGCCGAGCGCGGAATGCAGCGCGACCGCCCAGGCGCAGCCATTGGTCACCGCGTCGGTGAGCAGTACGGTCTGGATCTGCTGCTCGGTGAAGCTGCCGCCGTGAACCTTGTCGAAGATGCCGATGAAGCTCTGGATCAGCACCGGCGACGTCGCCATCGCCGCCGCAAGGTTCGGGATCATGCCAAACCGCGCCTCGACCTCGCGCAGGACAGGCTTCGAGGCTTCAGGGGCAGACTCGAGCGTATGGACAGGAAAGCGCGCCATCGGAAATGCCTTTCGCGATGTTGATTGAACCCGAAGCCTCCGGACGCAGCTGAGCCGTTGCGATCTGCGCGCTGGCAATCGAGTTTGATGGAGCTGTCTAGCCGCGCCCGGACGCGCGCGTTCGCCAAACTCCCCACATTCCGCGCCACCGGCAGCAGCGGCGACGTTGGGCTACGTCGCGCAGTCCCCACTAACCGCCGGCGCGGTCCTTCACCCGCCGCGTCACGATCCCGAGCAGGCGGCCGAGCGTGCCGGCGGCGGGGCCCTTCTTGCGCGCCAGCGCCAGCGGCGCGGCGAGGCCGGTGGCGCGGTCGAGGCGAAGATAGGACACGCCGGCGGTCTCGAGCCGCGCCATCGATTCCGGCACGATCGAAATGCCGAGCCCGGCCGCGACCAGGCTCAGCGTCGACACCATCCGCGTCGCCTCCTGCGCCACCTTCGGGCTGAAGCCTGCGGCGCGACAGGCGGCGATGATGCTGTCATAGAGGCCAGGCCCGGTCGGACGGCGGTAGAGGATCAGCGGCTCGTCGGCGAGCGAGGCCAGCGAAATCCGCCGGCGGGTGTCCTTGCGGGCGCGCGGATGATGGTCCGGCAGTGCGACCACCATCTCCTCGTCGAGCAGATGCGTGATCGTGAGGTTCTCCAGCCGCTCGCTTGGCGCACGCACGAATGCGGCATCGAGCCGATCGGCCTCGACGGCTGCGATCAGTTCGCCGGTCGAGGCTTCTTCCAGCGACAGCGTGATCGCCGGCGCGCGCTCGCGCATTTCGCGCATCACCCCGGTGACGAAGGGATGGAATGCGGCCGATGAGGTGAAACCGATCGCCAGCTGGCCTTCCTGGCCGCGGCTCGCGCGGCGTGCGGCTTCCACCGCGAGCTCGGCATCGCGCAGGATCGCACGCGCTTTGCCGACAAAGGCACGGCCGGCGGCGGTCAGCTCGACCCCGCGCGGCTGCCGGCGAAACAATGGCGCGCCGATCGCGGTTTCCAGCGCGCGGATCTGCTGGCTCAGCGGCGGCTGCTGGATGCCGAGTCGCGCGGCGGCGCGGGTGATATGGCCTTCCTCGGCGACCGCGACGGCATAGCGGAGATGGCGCAGTTCGATCATGGGCAGGCAGTCCATATGCAATGGATATGCAAATTCCCGTATCCATATATTGGATATTTGGCATGCGGCCAACTAGAGTCGGCTCAAAGAACAATCGAACCGGAGCCGCCCCGCCGATGGACGCCATCCCCGCCGCGCAAACCACCAAGCATGTCGCACCTGATGTCGGCGAGTTGTTCACGGGCTTCTTCATCCTCGGACTGACCGGCTTCGGCGGCGTGCTGCCGCTGGCGCGCCACATGATGGTGGAGAAGCGTGGCTGGCTCACCGGCGCGGAGTTCACCGACCTGCTCGGGCTGTGCCAGTTCCTGCCCGGCGGCAACATCATCAACATGTCGGTCGCGGTCGGGCTGAAGTTTCGCGGCATTCCCGGCGCATTCGCGGCGATCCTCGGCCTGATCGCGGTGCCGACCGCGGTCGTGATCGGCCTAGGTGTGATCTATGGCCGCTTCGCCGACGACCCGGTCGTCCGCCATCTGTTCGGCGGTCTCGCCGCCGCGGCAGCCGGGCTGCTGATTTCCACCGCGATCAAGATCGCCTGGCCGCTGCGGCGCGATGTGCTCGGCCTGTTCATCGGCGCGCTCTGCGTGCTGGCGATCGCCGTGTTCCGCTTGCCGCTGCTGCCGACCCTGCTGACGCTGGCGCCGCTCAGCATTGTCCTCAGGTCGCGGCAGGCGTCATGAGCGCAACCCTCGTCACGCTCGCGCTGATCTTCGCCGAGCTCTCGCTGCTCGCCTTTGGCGGCGGCAACACCATCCTGCCGGAGATGCAGCGTCAGGTGGTCGACGTCCATCACTGGATGACGGCGCAGGGATTCGGCGCGCTGTTCGCGCTGGCGCAGGCAGCACCCGGGCCGAACATGATGGTGGTGCCGCTGGTCGGCTGGCATGTCGCGGGCTTCTCCGGCGTGCTGGTGACGTCGCTCGCCAAGTTTGGGCCGTCGTCGCTGGTGACGGGCTTCGCGCTGCGGCTCTGGGAACGCTTCAAGGACCGGCCCTGGCGCCGCACCGTGCAGGCCGGGCTGGTTCCGGTCACCGCCGGGCTCGTCACCGCCAGCGCCATCGTCATCACCCAGGCATCGGCCTCGAGCTGGGGCACCATCCTGATCGCGGCAATGGTCGCGATCGCTACCACCACGACCCGCATCCATCCGCTTGTCGCGCTTGCCGCCGGCGCCGTGCTCGGCCTGTCCGGCATCGGACAGCCCTGACGCCCGCGCCGTTTGCGGCGATGGCGCATCGTTCCACGCGGCCGAGTGCGCGCTTTCGCCGCAATGGATGCGACGTCGCCAGCGGCTATGTTGATAATGCCATGATCGACACGCTCCGCATCGACACCCGTATCGCGCGCCGCGAATTGCGCGCCGGACGTTTGCACGCAGGCAATTAGCCGGCCGGCGATCGCACGCCGTCCGGATTCCTCGACGCCATCAAATCATTTCAGTCCGTCGCGTCGCGAGATATCCGCGCGCCGGCGCTCGTGCGCCTCCGATCAACCACAAAGATCAACCGACATGACCCGAACCATTCAGAGCAGCTTTACCGCCCCGGCATTGCCGCCGATCGTGATCACCGCGAGCGAGGCGCATCGCCTCAGCGCGCTGGCCGATTCCAGCATGGCGGTGTTTCCCCGCGTCGCCCAGTTCCTTGCACGCGAGACGGACCGCGCCCAGCTGGTCGCCGACGATGCCGATCTGCATGACGTGGTCCGCATGGGCTCGCTTGTCCGCTACCGCGACGACGAAACCGGCGACGTCAGGGAGGTCGTGCTCGTCTACCCGCACGAAGCCGACATCGCGCTGCGACGCATCTCGGTGCTGACGCCGGTCGGTGCCGCGCTGATCGGATTGTCGGTCGGCCAGACGATCGATTTTCAGACGCCCAGCCAGCAGACGCGTTCGGTCACGATCCTTGCCGTGACACATGAGGGCTAGCGGCTTTACGCCGCCTGATGACACTGTCCCATCTCGATCCCGTGCCGGCGCCCGCGCGCGATGCCTTCGGCGATCGCCTTCACGACGATCTCGGCATCTTCGGGAGAGAGATGGTCGAGCGGCTGCCAGGCGCGCAGGATGTCGCGTGCGCGATCGAGGTCGCCGTAGATTGCAGGGAGAGGAAGCGATTTGCTCGGCATGTCCGTTGCTCCCAACCGCAGCTGAGCGAGTCTATCTCATCTGGACAGGTCGAGCCATGCGTCCGGCAACCGCGATTGCGCACATTGCAGATCGCCGGTGCATGGCGAGGGCGTTCCTGCCCCCGCCATCAACGCCTTCGGTCACTCCGCGCCGGAGCCGCCCTGCACGATCTTCTCGTTCAGCTTCTGATCGACGGTCTCGACCGTGCGGTCGATCTCGGTGCTCGGCGTGCCGAGCTGGTGCGAAATCAGCTTCACCAGCAGGTCGACGCGCTCGATGAACGGCGCGCCGGCGGCAACCGCGCGGGCCGCCGATGACGGCTTGAGCAGGCTTTCCGCCGCCTTGGCGTATTTCGCGAACGGCACCTGATCCGCGGGATCGGCGCCGAGCTTGCGCGCGATGGCGTCGACATGATCATAGATCGCCTGCGAGCGCTTGAGGTCGCCATGCACGGCGTCGCGGATCGACTGCGGCTCCGTCGGCGTGATGCAGCGATAATTGCCGGTCAGCAGCATCGACCACTTGGCCAGCGGTACGAACAGCGAATCGAACACCTTCAGCTTCACCGGAACGTCCTGGCCGTCGAGCGTCACGGCGTCGATGTCGGCTTCGAGCTCGCGCAGCACCTTGTTGTGCTTGTCGTCGGCGAAGGCGGAGGCCTTGAAGTTGGTCGGCAAGCCGACATGCAGCACATTGGCCTTCTCCTCCGGGGGACGGAAGGCCTGCGGATCGGGCGAGCACAGCGTGACGAGGCCCGGCTCGAAGCGCTCCCACACCTGCGCGTTGGTGTAGGCCTCCTCGAGGTCCATGCCGGCGAGCGCGGGAATCCGTTTCAGATACGGCAGCGGCGGCATGTTCATGATCGACAGGCAGGGCAACTTCGCCGCCGCGATCTTGATCATCAGCACGCGAACCGTGTGGTTGGTGTATTGCGGCTCCTGCATCGCAAGGCCGACCATGTCGTAGCGCGAGACGTCGACATCGGCGGGCGTGACGGCGTCGAGCTTGCCCGGCAGATCGCGCGAGAAGATCGAGCGGTGCTCCTTCTCGTCGCGCAGCTTGATCCGCACCTCGGTGCCTTCGCGGTTGATCAGGTCGGCGGTGTTCTTCCGGCACACCAGGGACACGTTGTGACCCGCCATCAGCAGCTTGGTCCCCAGCAGGGAGCCGTAGGAAGCTCCCAAAATCAGAATGTTGCGCGCCATGCTCTCTCCAATAGCCCTCCTCACGAAAGGCTTGCTCTCCAAAATCCTGTCCGAAGCTGCTGCCGAACCGATGCCCGGTCGATATTGGCCGTCCCGCACCCACGGGCCGACGGTCGCCAAATCACCAGACGATCAGGACTGCCTGGTGTATGGTATGCCACCGTCTATCGCAGATCGACAAGCGGCTGCCAAGGGGATTATCTCGCGTGCGGACTTTCGTTCCGCGATCAGGAAGGGCATTCGAGCTTGCAAGTCGCCGCCGACCCGACGGATCGGGCTGAAGAAATCCTCGTCTCAGCTTCCCGGCTGTTTGCCCGCCACTCCTATGCCAACGTGACGATGGAGCAGGTCGCAGCATCGGTGCAGGCCGTGCCGGGCGCGCTGTACCACTATTTCCGCGACAAGGAAGATCTCATCTTCCACTGTTATCTGCGCGGCCTTGCGATCTACCGCCACGAAATCGAGGCGGCCGCCGAGCCCGGCATCGACGGGCTCGAGATCATCAGACGCTTCGTGCGCGGCAGGCTGAGGCCCGAAGGCCAGCGCATGATCCTGTTCAGCGATATCGATGCGCTGGCCGCGCCCTACAGCAGCGAGGTCCATGCCAAGCGCTGGCAGAACGCCGCGCTGCTGGCGGACATCCTCGATCGGGGCGTGGCGGACGGCTCGATCGCCTGCGACGAGCCACAGCTCACGGCGGTGGCGCTGATCTCCATCCTGGACTGGGTTCCGTTCTGGCTGTCCGAACGCGACTACTACACGCGGCAACAGGCGATCGATGCCATCGACGACATCATCACGCATGGCGTCTATCGACGCGAGATCGCGCTTCCCAAAATGCCCGAGCCGCTCAGCCTCGCGCCGTTCCTCGAGGCTCGCGCAGCGTTGAACAAGCGGGCCGCCAAGTTCGACAGGATGCTGTCGATCGCCTCGGACAGCTTCAACCGGAGGGGCGCCTCGGGCACGTCGCTCGAGAGCATCGCCGTGGATGCGGGCATGACCCGCGCCGGCATCTATTATCATTTCAGCGAAAAGGAGAGCCTGCTGCTGGCCTGCCTGCGACGCGGGCTTGCCGGCGAGGTCAGCATTCGCGAGCATCTGCAAGAGCACAGCCTTGGGGCATTCGATCATATCGTGCAGCGAATCCGCCTGCTGTTGATGCTGCACGACACGCCCTGCGGCCCAAAAGCGACCTACCACAACATCAACTATCTCAACGACGATGACCGGAAAGCCTATGTCGGAGACGTGCTGGCGACGATCCGGCAAGACCAGAACAGCTATCAGCGCTGGATCGAGGAGGGCCGTTTCCGCCGCATCGATACCTATTTCGCAGAGCGCATTCTCACCGGAATGGGCCACTGGTATCCGATCTGGTTCAAGACCAGGCGTGACTGGTCTCCAGCCGAGATCGCCGATCATTTCGCGCGGCTCTTCCTCGCGGGCCTCAAGCCGCGCCGACATCCGGGCTAGATCCGCCACGGTAGCGATCCAGGTTTCTCCTTCCCGTGAAAGGGGGATGGGGGTCAGCCGCAGGCTATGATGTATGCGGAGAGAGCCGATCCCCACCCGCTTCGCTCTGACGAGCGAAGCGACCTCCCCTTTTCAAGGGGAGGTTTTGAGGCAGCCCCGTACGACGTCAGTTCCAAAGGTGAACCGGCGCGAGAGCGGCCGCAGCTTCATCCAAAAGTTTACCTGCAATTCAAAACAGCGCCCGATTCCGGCGACATATGGCCTATAACATCATGATACCTTCTGCTAAAACTTGACGCAGTATTCAAAGCGAAAGTTGCGAAGGTTCGGCGATTGGGGTTATGAGACGGCCTCGATCGCTAAAGATCAAGAAACACGAGCAAGGGAGAACGCAGGATGCATAGGCTGATCGTTGCCGCCGCGGCAGCGCTGACGGTGTTGGGAGGCGCGGCGTCCGCGCAGGAATCCATCAAGATCGGCTATATCGATCCGCTCTCCGGCGGCGGCGCCAGCGTTGGCGAAGGCGGCCTGAAGACGTTTCAGTATCTCGCCGACGAGTTGAACGCCAAGGGCGGCATCCTCGGCCACAAGGTCGAGATCGTCCCGCTCGACAACAAGACCAATCCGCAGGAAAGCCTGGTGCAGGCGCAGAAGGCGGTCGACGCCGGCGTCCACTACATCACCCAGGGCAACGGCTCGTCGGTCGGCGCGGCGCTGGAAGATTTCGTCACCAAGCACAATTCGCGCAACCCCGGCAAGGAAGTGCTCTACTTCAACTACGCCGCGGTCGATCCGGCGATGACCAACGAGAAGTGCAGCTACTGGCATTTCCGCTGGGATGCGAACTCGGACATCAAGATGGAAGCGCTGACCAACTACATGAAGGGCCAGCCGTCCATCAAGAAGGTCTATCTGATCAACATGGACTATTCGTTCGGCCAGTCGGTGCGCACCACAGCGCGCAAGATGCTGGGCGAAAAGCGGCCGGATATCCAGGTCGTCGGCGACGAACTGCACCCGATGCTCAAGGTCACCGACTTCTCGCCCTACATCGCCAAGATCAAGGCGTCCGGCGCCGACACTGTCGTGACCGGCAACTGGGGCCAGGACTTCGCGCTGCTGCTGAAGGCGGCGGCTGACGCCGGCCTCAAGGTCAACTGGTACACCTACTATGCCGGCGGCGCCGGCGGACCGACCGCGATCAAGCAGGCCGGCCTCGAGGGCCAGGTGTTCCAGATCAGCGAAGGCGTCCCGAACTCCGGCAACAAGGCGGCGATGGATTTCGAGAAGGACTTCCGCGCCAAGACCGGCATTTCCGTGTGGTATCCGCGCGCGGTCAACGAGATGCGGATGTTCAAGGCGGCCGCCGAGAAGGCCAATTCGATCGATCCGGTGAAAGTCGCGGCCGCGCTCGAAGGCATGAAGTTCGAAGTGTTCGACGGCGGCGAGGGCTTCATCCGCAAGGACGACCACCAGTTCTTCCAGCCGATCTACATCTCCTCGTTCGGCTCGCTGGCCGACAAGACCAAGGAGCCGTTCGACGAGGAAAACACCGGCTGGGGCTGGCGCATCGTGTCCAAGATCGACACCGCGCAGACGATGCTTCCGACCACCTGCAACATGAAGCGGCCCTGATCGGCCACTTCCGTCATTCCGGGGCCGCTCGCGCTGGCGAGCGAACCCGGAATTTCGAGATTCCGGGTTCGATGCTTCGCATCGCCCGGAATGACGGGTAAGTTCCTTTCGTTCGACAGGTCTTTGATCACGTGAACCGTTCCAGTCTCAAGCGAGTGCGCCGTGGCTGAGCTGATCGTCATCTCGACGCTCAACGGCGTCCTGTTCGGCATGCTGCTGTTCCTGTTGTCCAGCGGGCTCACCGTCATCTTCAGCATGATGGGCGTGCTGAACTTCGCGCATGCCAGCTTCTACATGCTCGGCGCGTTTTTCGGCTTTCAGCTCACCCGCTGGATCGGATTCTGGCCTGCCCTGGTGCTGGCGCCGCTGCTGGTCGGCGCGGTCGGCATGGCGGTCGAGCGCTACGGCCTGCGCAACACCCACAAGCACGGCCATGTCGCCGAACTGCTGCTGACCTTCGGACTGGCGTTCGCGATCGAAGAGATCGTCTCGATGATCTGGGGCAAGAGCCCGGTCGACTACCGCGTCCCGGCGGCGCTCGACTTCCCCGCCTTCACCGTGTTCTCCACCAACTACCCGGCCTACAAGATCTTCATGCTGGTGATCTCGGTCGTGATCTTCATCGCACTGCTGGTCACCTTGAAGAAGACGCGCGTCGGCCTGATCGTGCAGGCCGCGCTGACCCATCCGAGCATGGTCGGCCATCTCGGCCACAATGTCGGACGCGTGTTCATGCTGGTGTTCGGCGTCGGCAGCGCGCTCGCGGGCCTCGCCGGCGTCATCGCCGGTCCCTCGCTGGTGACGCAATCCGACATGGCCGCGCTGCTCGGTCCGATCCTGTTCGTCGTCATCGTGTTCGGCGGGCTCGGCTCGCTGCCCGGCGCCTTCATCGCATCGCTCCTGATCGGCCTGATCCAGACCTTTGCAGTCGCGCTGAACGGGTCGCTCGCCAGCGTATTCGGCCCGCTCGATCCGAGCCTCGGTCCCTCGCCGCTCACCGACATCTGGAACGTCACGATCGCGCAGATCGCGCCGATCCTGCCTTACGTGCTGCTGGTGCTGGTCCTGATCTTCCGCCCCATGGGCCTGTTGGGGACGCGCGAGTCATGACCAACGCTTCCACGCCCTCCATCGCTGCGGCCAAGCAGGAGCCCGGCAGCGCCCTGAGCTTCTATGCCGTCTGGCTGCTCGCAGCCATAACGCTCGTCGTGCTGCCGCTGGTGTTCGGCGCCGGCGGCTCGCTGACCTCGTTCTGCCTGATCGGCATCGCGATCATCTTTGCGCTGTCCTACAACATCCTGCTCGGCCAGACCGGGCTGCTGTCGTTCGGACACGCCGTGCAGTACGGCCTCGGCGGCTTCCTCGCCGTGCACGTCATGAATGCGGTCGCCAGCCACAACTGGCCGATCCCGCTGCCGGTGATCCCGCTGGTCGGCGGCATCGGCGGCATGGCGTTCGCCCTCCTCGTCGGCTGGGTGATGACCAAGCGCGCCGGCACCGTGTTCGCGATGATCTCGCTCGGCATCGGCGAACTGGTCGCCTCGTCGTCGCTGATCCTGCGCAGCGTGTTCGGCGGCGAGTCCGGCATCACCACCGACCGCACCTCGCTGATGCCGATGTTCGGCTGGACCTTCGGGCCGCAGATCCAGGTCTATTACCTGATCGCGTTCTGGGTGATGGTGTCGGCAATCGCGATGTATGCGCTGACCCGCACGCCGCTCGGGCGGATCTGCAACGCGGTGCGCGACAATCCGGAACGCGTCGAGTTCATCGGCTACGATCCGCATGTGGTGCGCTACCTCGCCTACATGTTCGCCGGCTTCTTTGCCGGCATCGCCGGCGGGCTGACCGCGATCAACTTCGAGATCGCCAATTCGGCCTATCTCGGCGCGACGCAATCGGGCCTCGTGCTGTTCTCCGCGTTCATCGGCGGCACCGCCTATTTCTTCGGTCCGATCCTCGGCGCCATCCTGGTGACCTATCTGCAGCTCGGGCTGACCAGCGTCACCTCGGTCTGGCAGCTCTATTTCGGCATCATCTTCATCGGCATCGTGATGTTCGCGCCCGGCGGCATCGCCGGCATCCTGATGAAGCACCGTCCGCTGATCCGCGCCGGGACCCTCAGCACCGTGATCCCGTCCTATCTGGTCGCGGCGATCCCGACGCTGGCGCTGGCGCTCGGCGTCATCCTGACCATCGAGACCGTTGCGCGCTTCTCGGGCGGCGAGCCGATCAATCTGCTCGGCATCCCGTTCGTCGCGACGGCGCCGACGACCTGGGCGACCGCGGCGGTTCTGCTCGTCGGCGGCTTCCTGGTCGCACGCATCACCTGGCGGCGCGTCGCGGAAGCCTGGGACCGCGCCGCGACGGTGGCCCGTGACCGGGGGTATCTCGCATGACCGCTGCCATTCAAGTCAACGCCGTCGAGAAGAGCTTCGGCAATGTCCAGATCATCCGCGATCTCAATCTCAGCGTCGCCAAGGGCGAGCGTCACGCCATCATCGGCCCCAACGGCGCCGGCAAGTCGACGACGTTCAACCTGATCAGCGGTCACATCAAGCCGACCTCGGGCGAGATCCGCCTCAACGGCGAGGTGACCTCGGGCTTGCGGCCCTTCGAGATCAACCGGCGCGGGCTGTCGCGCTCGTTCCAGGTCACCAACGTGTTCGCCCGCATGACGGTGTGGGAGAACGTCCGCTGCGCCGTGCTGTGGGCGACCGGCCACCGCTACGCGTTCTGGAAGAACGTCGACAATCTGCCCGAGGTGAAGCAGCGCACCGCGCAGATCCTCGACGACATCCATCTCAGCCACCGCCGCGACGTGCCGGCGGGCCTTCTGACCTATGCCGAGCAGCGCGAGCTCGAGATCGGCATCACGATCGCCGGCGGCGCCAGCGTCATCATGCTGGACGAACCGACCGCGGGCATGAGCCACGCCGAGACCGAGCGCGCCGTCGCCCTGATCCGCCGCCTCACCGAGGGGCGCACGCTGGTCATCGTCGAGCACGACATGAGCGTGGTGTTCGGCCTCGCCGACCGCATCTCGGTCTTGGTCTACGGCCACATCATCGCCTCCGGCACGCCGGAGGAGATCCGCGGCAATCCCAAGGTCAAGGAAGCCTATCTCGGCGAGGAGATCGACTGATGCTCGAGGTCAGGAATCTTCACGCCTATTACGGCAAGAGCCACATCCTGCAAGGCGTCGATCTCGACATCGCGGCCGGCGAGGTGGTCAGCCTGCTCGGCCGCAATGGCGTCGGCCGCTCCACCACGGTCAAGGCGATCATGGGCGAGGTGCCGCCGCAGGGCACCATCCGCTTCAAGGGCCAGGACATCGCAGGCCTGCCGAGCCACAAGATCGCCCGCCTCGGGCTCGGCTATGTGCCCGAGCATCGCGACATCTTCCCGGGGCTGACAGTTCGCCAGAACCTGATCCTCGGCATCAAGGACCCGCGCCGCCCCGGCAAGTGGCGGCTGCAGGAGATGCTCGACATGTTCCCGAACCTCGCCGCGCGCGCCGACACGCCGGCGGGCGTGCTGTCGGGCGGCGAGAAGCAGATGCTGACCACCTGCCGCACGCTGCTCGGCGACCCCGAACTGATGATGATCGACGAGCCGACCGAAGGCCTGGCGCCGCTGATCGTGCAGCAGGTCGGCGAATTGATCGCACGGATCGCCAAGGCCGGCGTCGCCATCCTCTTGGTCGAGCAGAAGCTGTCGATCGCGATGAAGATCTCGAACCGGGTCTACATCATGGGCCACGGCCGCGTCGTGTTCGAAGGCACCCCCGACCAGCTCAAGTCGAATGCCGCCGTCCGCGAGGAATGGCTCGAGGTTTGAGGCGGGACACCGGCGGATCGACAAAGCGATCGAACGTCGGCCTAGCAGCGCCATCGGTCAGTTCGCGAACACGACCCAGACCAGCACGACCAAGAGACTGTGGAAACAAATTATCGAAGCCAGGAATAGCCAGTCGTCTCTGGTCATGGGGCCGAAAACCGCGGCCGAAGCGCGGCGACAGCGACACGCGAGTTGGGAAAAGAGGCTCGACCGCATGGGACTGCCCTAGCGGAGTGCGCTCCGCCAGGTCTTGCTAGTCTGTGCCAGCTACTTGAGAGCTCGTGTCAGCCCATCACCGATCGCCATTCGAACTGCGATAGGCCCTTGGCGTCAGGCCGGTCCAACGGACGAACGCATGTGTGAAGGAAGAGACCTCGCTGTAGCCCAATAGCCACGCGATTTTGGAAATCGGCAGCTCCTCGTCTTCGAGGTAATGGCGGGCAAGGGCAATTCGAAACGCCTTGAGAACGTCTGAAAAGTCCGCCCCCTCCGACGACAACGCTCGAGCGAGCGTCCTGCGGCTCATGCCAAGACGACGCGCGACCGCCTCGGCATTGGCTTTGCCGTGCGGAAGCAGCTGGGCGATATGGCCTTCGACGCGAGAGCGCACGCTGCTTCGTCTCGATGCCCGGTTACGAAGCGCTTCGTCGGCATATTGAAGCAACATCCTGTTGAGATGCAGATCAGCACCCACGACAGGCAATGCGCCGATCCGGGACGGAAACAAGAGCTCGTCCCTGTCCGCTGCAAATTCGATCTCGCATCCGAGAAGGGATCGCACATCCAACGGCGTTTCTCGTCTGGCGTGCTTCAACTTGATTTGCTTCGGGACCAGCCTGCCGTCAGTCAGTGCGCGGCAAATACGGATCAGCGTAACCAGCCAGAATTCCGCATGGTGACGATCCGACGACCGATCGATGTTGACATATTCGAACCCGATGGCGAAGCCGCGATCCAGCGAGCTCCGCAACCGCACACCCTCGTTGTTAATCGCGCAGTAGCGTCCGCCGATTCGCAAGGCGTCAACGAGATGCTCCGATGAAGCCATGACGTAGTACAGAAGCCCGATCTCGCCCAGCTCGAAGCCTTGAGCCAGATGGAGTCCGAAGCAGTCGTCCTGCAATTCCCTTGCGGCGAGTTCGAGCAGCCTGACCTGCGCTCGCGCATCGATGCGGCGCTTGCGGTCCTCGACGTCGTCGATTGCCAGGCCCGCAGCTGACACGATCGGGGCCGGATCAACCTGCGCCTCGCGCAGCCGGGCACATGTGAGACGCGCGATTCCCCCGGCAGAGCTCGGTATTGACGGCAAGGCGCTTGCAAGGCGTATGGCGGTTTTCATTCGGCACCGAACTGTGTTCGTGGCGCAGCGTCGGGAGCTTCCGGGATCCGATTTTGACCTATGTCAAATGAGCCCATCCGGTCTGACACCATCTCGCAATTTAATGACCCGGGATCGCAAGACGCAACGGACGCAAATCGTCTAGCCGATTGCTTCGCGGCCACTCCATTGCTGCCTTGAAACGACGGCAGTCGGCTTCCAATTGGGCCCGCGCGGGGGCGAACTCGTCATGGGCTTGGTCAAGCATGCAAATTCGCTGGGACAGGCGATTGGCGCCGAAGCGAACGACCATATGAGCTAGGTCGTGGTTGAAGAAACACGTGCCCAGCATAGCGGCATTCATCGTTCAGTTCATTACACGATCATTGAAGGCGAGGCTGCGGGCACCTGGCGTTACTCGTTTTCCGTCCGCGATCGCAACTTCTCGGGAACGGTTCAGGCGGTCCTGGGATTGCTGGCGGCACGCCGCGTAAGGATGAAGATCGATCGGGTGTTAAGGCAAAACGCGTCAATTGATGATCAACGCTCGCAGCGGCCGGAGAAGGAGGTCGAGACGCCCCCTCCGCTCGACCCACCGGCCGATCCCAAGGACTAGTGCGGCTGTGTAGCCGCTCTAGCCCGGCCGGAGCAACGCCACGACATCGCCCGCGCGCAGTGTCTGGCCGGGCTTCACCGGCACCGACGCGATGCGGCCCGCGGCGGGCGCGTGCACCGAAATCTCCATCTTCATGGATTCGATGATGGCCAGCACGTCGCCGGCCGCGACCTTGGCGCCCTCCTCGACCAGGACTTTCCAGATGTTGCCGGGCACTTCGGAGAAGGCGCCGATCTGGCCGTCGGGAATCCCCGTCGCCGTGACACCCGCATCGATCGACTCCACCGGCGTCTCGTCGAGCTTCATCTCGCGCCAGCGCTGGCGCTCGGCGTCGAACGCGGACTGCTGCGTCGCCTTGAACGCGGCGATCGACGGCCGCGCCTCGGCCAGCGACTTGGCGTAGTCGGCGTAGGAGAATTCGCCCTCTTCGATCCGGATGTCGTATTGCCCGTGCGGGAACGCGGCGCGCGCGTCGAGCAGTTCATCGGCGTCGACCGGGAAGAAGCGGATCTTGTCGAAGAACCGCAGCAACCAGGGATGATTGGGCTCGAACACCCGCGTGGTGCGCCAGGTGTTCCAGACCTGGATGGTGCGGCCGAACAGCTGGTAGCCGCCCGGCCCCTCCATGCCGTAGATGCACATATAGGCGCCGCCGATCCCGACCGCGTTCTCCGGCGTCCAGGTCCGCGCCGGGTTGTACTTCGTGGTCACCAGCCGATGCCGCGGGTCGAGCGGCGTCGCCACTGGCGCGCCGAGATAGACGTCGCCGAGGCCGAGTACGAAATAGTCGGCGTCGAACACGATGCGGCGGACATCATCCTCGCTCGCAAGCCCGTTGATGCGCCGGATGAACTCGACATTCGATGGACACCATGGCGCGTCCGCGCGCACCAGCTCCTGATATTTGCGCATCGCGAGCTCGGCCTGCGGATCGCGCCACGACAGCGGCAGATGCACGGTGCGGCTCGGCACCCGCATGGCGTCAACCGGCGGCAATTCGCGCTCGATCCGCCGCAGCACGTCGAGCAATTTTCCGCGCGACAACATGGTGCCGTCATAATGGATCTGCAGCGAGCGGATGCCGGGCGTCAGATCGATCAGGCCGGCGAGCTTCGCCTCTTCCAGCGCCTGCGCCAGCACGTGCACGCGCAGCCGCAGCGCGATGTCGAGCTCCATCGGGCCGTATTCGACCAGCAGATTGTCGTCGCCGGCGCGCCGGTACACCACCGGGATCGGGCCGTCATCGTTACGTCCGACAACTGCCGAGCCGAGCTCGGGCGCGCGCAGCACCGTGGGGCCGGCCACCGGATCGTCGCGCTTGACCGGAACGAAGCGGACCGTGTCGCCGGGCCTGAGCTGGCCAACCTTCCAGAGCTCGTCGCGTGCGACGACGGCCGGACAGACGAAGCCGCCGAGGCTCGGTCCATCGGGGCCGAGGATGATCGGCATGTCGCCGGTGAAGTCGATCGAGCCGACCGCGTAGGCGTTGTCGTGGATGTTCGACGGATGCAGCCCGGCCTCGCCGCCATCGGCGCGGGCCCAGCGCGGCTTCGGCCCGATCAGCCGCACGCCGGTGCGCGCGCTGTTGAAATGCACCTCATAGCTTGCCGCGAACAGCGTTTCGATATCCTCGTCGAGGAAGAAGTCCGGCGCGCCGTGCGGGCCGTAGACCACGCCGATCTGCCACGCCGATGTGAGCTGCGGCCGCTCGTCCTCCGTGGCGCGCCGCGGCGCCGCAAGGCCCGATGGCTCGGCGCCGATATGCAAGACGTCGCCGGCCTTCAGCGAACCCGTCGCATGGCCGCCGAAGGCGCCGAGCGCAAATACGGCCCGCGACCCGAGAATTTCGGGCACGTCGATGCCGCCGCGCACGGCGAGATAGCTGCGCTGACCGGGACCCTTGATGCTGCCGATCGCGAGCGTCTGGCCGGCGCGCACGGCGAGCGGTTCGTCATACGCGACATCCGTGCCGTCGAGCGATGCCCTCATCCGCGCGCCCGAGAGCGCGACGATCGCATCGGTGTTGAAGCGCAAGGTCGGTCCGTTGACCGTCAGCTCCAGCGCCGTCGTTACTTCCGGATTGCCGACCACGCGATTGGCGAGGCGAAACGACCGTTCATCCATCGGGCCGCTCGGCGGCACGCCGACGTGCCAGAGATGCAAGCGGCCCGGCAGTTCCTGCACCCCGCTCTGCGCACCCGGCGCGACCACGTCGATGGTGCGCGGGCGATAGGCGAAGGCGCCGAGCACACTGGTCGCCACCTGGCCGCCGCGGAACACGTCGGAGGCAGCAATCGCGCGCAGATAGTCCAGATTGGTCTCGATGCCGGCCACAACCGTATCGTCCAGCGCCTGTGAAAGCCGCGCGATCGCGGCCTCGCGCGTCTCGGCTGAAACGATGATCTTGGCCAGCATCGGATCGTAGAACGGCGACACTTCGGTGCCGGTCTCGATCCAGCCGTCGATCCGTGCATCCGGCGAAAAGCTGACCTGCGTCAGGCGGCCCGCGCTCGGGCGAAAGCCGGTGCCCGGATTCTCGGCATAGAGCCGGACCTCGATCGCAGCTCCCTTTGGCGCGAGCGCGCCCGCCTGGCCGAGCACGTCATCGCCGGCCGCCTGCCGGATCATCCATTCGACGAGGTCGACGCCCGTGACCTGCTCGGTGACGGGATGCTCGACCTGCAGGCGGGTGTTGACCTCGAGGAAGTAGAAATCCTCGCGCTCGACGTCGTAGATGAACTCGACCGTGCCGGCGGACTCGTACGAGACCGCCTTGCCCAGCGAGACCGCGGCCGCGTGCAGTCGCCGGCGGATGTCGGCGGACAGCCCCGGCGCGGGCGTCTCCTCAAAGACCTTCTGATTGCGCCGCTGCAGCGAGCAATCGCGTTCGCCGAGCGCGACCACGTCGCCCTTGCCATTGCCGAAGATCTGCACCTCGATATGGCGGGCACGGGCGACGAACCGTTCGAGATAGACCCGGGCGTCGCCGAAGCTTGCCCGCGCGGTGCGCTGCACCGATTCGAAGCGCTCGCGCAGCGTCGCCATGTCGTGACACAGCTGCATGCCGATGCCGCCGCCGCCCGCCGTGCTCTTTAGCATCACCGGAAAGCCGATCGCTTCCGCCTGTTGCACCGCCTCGTCGATGGTCTCGAGCAGGCCTGAGCCCGGCAGCAGCGGCACGCCGCTGCGCTCGGCAATCTCACGCGCGCGGTGCTTGAGGCCGAAAGCGTCGAGATGCTCAGGCCGCGGCCCGATGAATTTGATGCCATGCTCGGCGAGCCGCTCGGCGAAGCGGCGGTTCTCCGACAGGAAGCCGTAGCCGGGATGCACCGCCTGCGCACCGGTGGCAAGGCACGCCGCCATGATCGCATCGACATTGAGATAGCTCTCCGCGGCGGGCGCAGGACCGATCCGCACCGCCTCGTCGGCGTCGAGCACCGGCCGGGTGAAGCGGTCGGCGTCGGAATAGACCGCGACCGAAGAGATGCCCATGCGGCGCAATGTTCTGCCGATCCGCCCGGCGATCTCGCCGCGGTTGGCAATCAGGACCTTGCTGAACATGCCTCACGCCTCCGGCTCGACGATCGCGACGTCGAAGATCGTGACCTGCACCGGCGTCGGGAAGAAGCCGTTGCAGGGATTGTTGATCTGCGGACAGTTCGAGATCAGGCACAGCACGTCCATCTCGGCCACCAGCTCGATGGCGTCGCCCGGCTTGGAGACGCCATCGACCACGGTGAAATTGCCGGCGGGATCGATCGGCACGTTCATGAAGAAGTTGAGATTCGGCACGATGTCGCGCTTCGACATGCCGTGTTTCGCGGCTTCGATCACGAAATTCTCGCGACAGGCGTGCTGGTAGCGGGTCTGGTGCCCGAACCGCACGGTGTTGCTCTCGCAGGAGCAGGCGCCCGCCGAGGTGTCGTGCAGGCCGCAACTGTCGGCCGTCACGCGCAGCATCACGCGACCTTCGTTGGACATGATCCTGGTGCCCAGCCCGACATAGGCTGAGCCCTGCGCGCGCAGCGTATCCTGGCCGCTGTAGCGCTCGCCGAAATCACTGGCGCAATAGAACAGCGTGTCGACCGCCTGCTGGCCATGGCTATCGGTGATCCGCAGCGTCTGTCCCTTGCGGATGATCGCCGACCACGGTTTGCGCGCGGGAATTTCGACATCGAGGACGATGCGGCCGCCGGTGCGAACAGATTGAACGGTCATCGCACGGCTCCTTCCAGGGTTTCGCCGAGATACAGCGCATTGTTCTGATAGGCGCGGACCGCTTCCGCGGTCGCGGTCCGGCACAGATCGTCGGCCGCGGGCGCGGCCGCGCGATAGCGCACGATCTCCACACTCGCCTGCGGATAGGCTTTCGCCGGATCGAGCGGATGCGGGCAGTTCGACAGCGCGATCAGAAGCTCCATCTCCGCGCGCAGATCGACGAAATCGTCCTGCTGCCGCCGCTGCTCCGACCAGATGAACTTGCCGTCGGCGTCGATCGCGACCGGCGCGAAGAAGCTGACACAGGGATGGACGTCGCGGCGATCAAGGCCAAGCTTGGCCGCGGCGAGAATGAAATTGTCGCGTGTGTTGCGGAAATTGCCGTCGCCGTATTTGGCCACGTTGGTCGCCGCAGTCGAGCCGCCGACTACGGCATCATGCGCGGCGCTGCTGTCCTCGGTGATGCCGAGCAGCGCGCGCCCCATGTCAGACAGCAGCACCCGTCCCTTCTGCAGCCGCGCCGCCCACTGCACCTTGATGGTGTCGGCGTGGTTGAGCCGCTCGGTGGTGTCGGCGCTGTTCCAGGCGAGCAGGCTGACGGTCGACGCCCCCGACGTGTTGACGATGCGCAGCGTATCGCCGCGGTTCAGCCGGGTGGTCCAGTACCAGCCGGACGGGATCGTTTCACGGTGAATGACCGCGTCGGCATCGATCGGCGCGGCGTCGCGCGCAGTCGGCGCCGGCAGTGCTCGCGGCGCGTGCTCCTGTCCCGCTGCCTTCAGCTCGTTATACCGCCGGGTATGCGCCGCGATCTCGGCCTTCTGTTCCTCTGACAGGATCATGGTTGCTCCTTCAAGACGAGAGCGCCGGGCCGTCCCGGCTGATGCTCCTTGCCTGACCGGGTCGTCCCGGTCGGAGCTGGTTGAACTGACGACCGCAGCTCTGCGCTGCGGCGTGGGAAAATCTCGAGGTCGCGCGACACCGTGGCGCCGTAGCGGTCGCGCTCCTCCGGCCGGTTGCGCTGCCGCTCCAGCGCGATCACACGCGTCGCGAGCCCAAAGGCCTCGCTGAGGTCATGCGTCACCATCACGACGGTGAGATGGGTCTCGTTCCAGAGCCGCTTCATCAGGAGGTGAATGTCGGCACGAATACCCGGATCGAGCGCACCGAACGGCTCGTCGAGCAGCAGGATCTTCGGGCCACGCATGATCGCCTGCGCCAGCGCGAGCCGCTGCTGCATGCCGCCCGACAGCGCCGACGGATATTTGCTCTCCTGGCCGGCGAGCCCGACCTCGGCGAGCAGCTTCATTGCTTCGTCGGTAGCAGCGCGGCGCGCGGCGCCGAACAGCCGGCCGGTGAATTTGGCGTCGCGCAGTTCGCGGCCGAGCATGACGTTCTGCAAGACCGTCAGATGCGGAAAAACCGAGTAGCGCTGGAACACCACGCCACGGTCGGCGTCCGGTTCGCCAGGCAACGGCTTGCCGTCGACCAGGATCTGCCCGCGGGTCGGCTGTTCCTCGCCGAGCAGCATGCGCAGCAGCGTGGTCTTGCCGCAGCCGGACGGGCCGACCAGCGCGATGAAGGCGCGCGGCTCGACCTCCATCGTGATGCGCTCGAGCACGATGTGGTCGCCATATTCCTTCCAGACGTCGTCGAAACGGATCGCGCTCATTCCGCCCTCACCGACGCAAACCAGGGAAACAGTTTCCGCTGCGTGACGCGCAGGCCGACGTCGATCAGGAACGCCAGCAGCGTGATCCAGGCGACGTAGGGGATGATGACGTCCATCGCGAGATAGCGGCGCACCAGGAATATCCGGTAGCCGAGCCCGGAATCGGAGGCGATCGCCTCCGCTGCGATCAGGAACAGCCACGCCGGCCCGAGCTGCAGGCGCAGCACGTCGATCAACCGCGGCAGGGTTTGCGGCATCGCGACGCGCAGCGCAATCTGCCAGGTCGAGGCGCCGAGCGTCTGTGCCTTGACGATCTGCTCGCGCGGCAGTTCCTGCACCTTCATGGCGAGATCGCGGATCATGCAAGGCAGCGTCCCGATCACGATCAGCGCGATCTTGGAATTCTCCCCAAGCCCCATCACGATGAACAGGATCGGCAACAGCGCCAGCGGCGGCACCATCGACGTGACGGACACGAACGGCCCGAGCAGAGCGTTGGCGCCCGGCAACAGCCCGATCACGATGCCGAGCACCAGCGCCGCCACCGTCGAGATCGCCAGCGCCGAGCCCAGCCGCCCGAGGCTGGCGACGGTGTCGGAGGCCATCAGATAGCTGCCGGTGCGCGGATCGACCTCGAACGCCATCTGCTTGACGGCCTGCACCATGCTCGGCAGCGCCGGCAGCAGCTTGTCGTTGGGGTTCTGCGCGAGCCGCGCGCTGGAGCCGGCGAAGTAGGCGATTGCGACCAATACGAACGGCAGCGCGAGCAGATAGAACCGCGTCTGCCGTCCCGGCCGTATGTTCACAAGTCGCATGGTCCGCTCCTGCCTGATGCGGCACTACTTGGTCACAGCTTGCCCTTGGCGGCCTCGTCCATGTAGGTCGGGTCGAAGCGCAGCTTGACGTTCGACTTGTCGCCCAGCACCGACTTGTCGGCGAGCTCGATGCCGACCGCATCGGCCGATTTCGCACCCTTGCCGAGCAGGTCCTTCTCGAACAGGAATTTCCGGACGCGATCCATGGTCGCGCCGACCGTCTGGCTGCGCGTGAAGGCTTCGGCATCGATCGCCTTGTCGAACAGTTTTGTGGTCGAGAGCTGGCTGTCGAAACCGGCGAGGTCGGTGCCGGAGGCCTTGGCCATCGCTTCCTTGGCGGCCTTCGCCGCGGCATCGTTCGCCGTCATCTTGGACAGCGTCTCGTACCAGATGCCGACCAGCGCCTTGGCGAAATCCGGATTGTCCTTGGCGACCGCGGTGTTCACCACCATCAGGTCCATGATCTCGCCGGGGATCTGCGAGGAATCGAACACCTTCTTCGCGTCGGGCGAGCCGAGGATTTCGGTCACGATCGGATTCCAGGTCACCACAGCGCTGACGTCGGGCGTCTTGTAGGCGGCCGCGATATCGGCGTCGGAGGTGTTGACGACCTTGACGTCCTTCTCGCTCAGCTTGCTGGTCTCGAGCGCGCGCGCCAGCAGATAATGCGACACCGAGAACTCGACCAGGTTGACCGTCTGCCCCTTGATCGCAGCGAGATCGGCCTTGTTCTTCAGGATCACCGCGTCGTTGCCGTTGGAGAAATCGCCCATCACGACCGCTGTCGTGTCGACGCCGCCGGCGGCCGGAATCGACAACGCGTCCATGTTGGTGATGGTGACGGCGTCATAGCCGCCGGCGGTGTACTGGTTGATCGATTCGACGTAATCGTTGAACTGCTTGACCTCGATCGCGATGCCGTATTTGTCGGCCCATTTCTTGACGATGCCGGTGTCGGCCGCATAACCCCACGGCATCCACCCGACATAGATCGACCAGGCGACCTTGAAGCTTTTCTTCGGCGCGGCGTCGGCCGCAGGCGCAGCCGCGAGCACGACCGCGCAGCCGATGACAACAGAGCGAAGGAAGAAAACGAATTTGTTCATTGCCGATCCCTCTTGCGAAATTTCACAAAAAGGGACTGGCGAAAAGACCATCGCTCCGCCAATCCCTTGGCTGACGAGGTCTCCCGGGCTTTTATCCCGCCGTGCACCTACGGGGATGTCTCCCCCGCAAGCGGCTGCTCTCGGACCAGCACCTTGCTTGGCAAGGTCGGAACCCTAGCGGCCAACTCAACGCCGTTGATGCACGAGGCGTGCCAGCCGACCGGCAATTGAATCTCATGAGATTTTTCGACGCGCACCGCGGCGCCGCAACGGTGCCTTGCTTAAAAACTGCGCAGGCCTGCTCAGAATTGGCTCTGTCCTTTCGCCACCGGCGTCAGCAGGATCGCACGATGGTTGATGTCGAGGGGAGTTCGATGCGCAAGCTTCTGAGCGTTCTGTGCGCCGGCCTCTGGCGCGGGCTGCACGGCCGGTTCGGCCTGGTGCCGAAGTCCGACGTGAAAGGCTGATCGCAAGATCGCAAAAAAAGAGCCCCGCTCTGCAGCGGGGCCCCTGTCCACGGATTCTATTTCCGATCGGAGTTTTGCGCCGGCGTCTGCGGGCTCTGGCCTGAGCCTGACGACGGCGGATTGTTGTTCTGATTGGGCTGGCTGGACTGCGTGTCCCGGCCGGCATCTGGCTGGTTGCCGCTGCCCTGACCGACGGTCGACTGGTTCTGCGGCGCAGCCTGGCCCGTCGTATTCTGCTGCGGAGCCTGCTGCTGAGCGGACGGCTGATTTCCGCTCTGACTGGTTGTCGACTGATTCTGCGGCGAATTCGCCTGGCCCGTGGTCTGCCCGGTCGTGTTCTGCTGGGCAGGCTGCTGAGTGTCGGTCCGGCCCGTCGACTGGTTCTGCGGCGCGTTGGTCTGATCGGTCGTCTGTCCAGTCGTGTTCTGCTGGGTGCGGCTCTGGCCGACCGTCGACGATGCGCCCGCGCCCTGACCGATCCGATCCGACAGGCCGAGTGCGGTCACCGTGCGCGTGTCGACGCTGCCGCTCGTGGTGATGCCCTCTTGACGCTGGAAAGTGATCAGCGCCTCGCGAGTCCGCGATCCCCATACGCCGTCGGCCTCGCCGACCAGCAGGCCGCGGTCGATCAGCACCTGCTGCACCTCGCGGATCTGCTGCGGGTTCAGGTCCATCATCGCGACGCTACCGCCACCACCGCCGCCGCCGCGATGGCTGAAGCGCGTCCGCGGTCCGACCGGGACCACGTCGACGACACGGCGCTCGCGATCGAGGAACACGACTTCATCCTCGACGACGAAGAAACTGTCGTCGCGATAATAGGGGAACGCATCGATCAGCGCCGGGAAGGCGGCGACCGACACCACGTTGAACCTCCGCGGCACCACCACGCCCGGATTGACCGCGAAGTTGATCGTGCTGACATTGACGCGCGGGGCGTTACGCGCCGACAGCACCGAGCGCTGGATCGTGCTCTGCTGCTGCGCGGTCACGGTGCGCCCGGCCTCGGTCTGGACCGTGGCGTTCGACGGGGACTGAGCGGACGTCCCGGCTTGTCCCTGGGCCTGACCGGTGGTCTGTCCGGCGTTCATCCGGTTTTGCGTCGTGCCGGACTGCGGAGCGGCCGCGCCCGTGGTCTGGCCGGCTCGCGTATTCGGGGCCGCCGTTGTGCCCTGGCCGGTGGTCGTGCTCGCGCCCTTTGCCTGGCCCGTGGTCGTGTTCTGGCCGGTCGTCGTGTCCGCCTTGCCTTGAGTCTTGCCTTGAGCCTTGTCCTGAGCCGTCCCTTGGCCGGTCGTGGTGCCCTGGCTGCGGTTCGCGCTGTTGGCGCGATTCTCCTGCTGCTGGCTTTGCCGCGTCGTGGCGCTGCCGCGTTCGCGTGATTCGGATCGGCCCATCTGCTCGCGCTGGTTTCGGCTCTGGCCGACGGTCTGCTCCTGCCTGCTCTGGCTGCGCTGACCCTGCTCGGCGCGGCCGCTCTCGCGGGCCTGGCCGGTGGTCTGGCCGCGCTCGGCCGCACCGCGGCCCATCTGACCTTCGGCCCGACCGCTCTCTCGTGCGCCACCTTGGCCGCGGCCGACCGTCACGCCTTCGCTTCGCGACGCCCCGGGACTGCCATGCATTGCGCCGCCGGAGCTGCCGGCCGACGAGCCTGCGGAACGGCCGTGTTCGCCACCGCCACCGCCTGCGCCGACGCTTCCGCCGCCACCTACGCTGCCACCACCCATGCCGCCCCCGCCGCCGCCCTCGCGCATGCCCTGCGCCGACGCGAGACTGACGCCGGCCAACAGCACGGCCGTCGTCAGCAGAAATTTGCTCTTCATGATCTTGCTCTGCATTACCAATTCCTCCTGGAGCTTGGCGGCTACCCGGATTGCGAAGCCGACGCCAATGGCCGGCACGCTCCGCACTGCGGCCGCGTTCCAACAAAACCGGCGAGGATGCGGCACAGCCGTGCGCGCTTCTCACCGGTGAACTGTGAGAAAACAGCGGCGCCGCCCGCACCGTTCCTAGATGCCGGCCCGACGCGACATTTCGCGCCAAGGGAACTGCCGCGCGATCATCCTTCAGGAACCGATGGCCACGCTTTCTTCAGGAACCGATGGCCACGCTTTTCCGTTTTGAAATGAAGCGTGGGTTCGCCGTCACGTCGATGTTCAGCGAGCTCGCGCGGATCATCATCCGCTGCGACCGGCGGAGGATCGGAACAGGTTCCGTTCGGCCTTGAACACTTGCTTCGCCGTCAACGGCAGCACCACTGTGCCCACTCGCCGCCAGGCTTGTTGCAGGCCCGGGTTCGTTGCAGGCGCGCCGCCATTCGCAACCAATGCCCCCCTGCTCCGTTGACCGGCTGGGCAATCATCATCGAGGAGGATCCCATGAGGACGACAGGCCTTGTTCTTGCAACCGTCGGTGCGCTTGGGGTGAGCGCCATCGCAGCCCCGGCGCCCGCCGAAGCACGGTGGGGACACGGCGGGTGGGGGTGGGGTCCCGCGCTCGCAGGCGGATTGATTGCCGGCGCAGTCGTCGGCGGCCTCGCCTCGTCAGCCTACGGCTATCCGGGCTATGCCTATGGTTACGGCTACCCCGGCTACGGCTACGGTTATGGCTATTCGCCCGCCTATTACGGCTACGGCGGCTATGCCTATGACGACGGCTATTACGCTGCGCCGTACCGTTGGGGCGGCGGCTACACCACGACATATTATAGCGGATACCGGCCGGCCTATTACGGCTACCGCTATCGTCACGTGGTGCGCCCGGCATACGCCTACTATCGCGGCGGCTACCCGCGCTGGCATCATCGCTGGCGTCATTGGTGAGATCGGCCAGACCGACGCCGCGCAGCCAGCCGGGTTGAGCGGCAGCGTTACCCGGCGACCCGCAGCGCGGTCACCGCGACGCAGGCGTTGCCTAACGGAATCAGCACCACCTGCGCGCCGTTCGGCAGCGCCATCGTCGCGAGCTCACCGAGCGCGCCGGTCTGTCCGTTGAGCTTCGCGAGCTCGGCGGCAACCGTCGAGCAATTCTCCGTCCGCGGCGTCACCCGCACCAGATTGCCTTCGCAGGACGATCCAACCGGCGCGGCAAACACGATGCCGGCGGCCTGCTGATTGGTGGCGGGGGTGGCTTGGCTGGGCTGGTTAGGTGCGAGCGCGACCAGCGACTGCACCGAATGCGAATTGCCGACCTTGGCGTCCCACTGCGACTGCGCGGTGTAATTGGAGTTCATCGCGAGGCCGCGGCCGAGCGTCCCGAACAGATTGGCGCAGGTCACGATGTTGCCCTGCCGCGCGTGCTCGTCGAACACCGTCGGTTGCTGGCCCGCCTGCTGCGGCGGAACGGATGCCGCGGCCGGCGGCGGCGGCGTTTCCTGCGGACGCTGCTTGTGCGGCTGCGGCTTCGCGGCGGCGGGCTTTTTGGCCGGCGCGGGCGTCGCCGGCTGCAGCGGCATCGGCTGCGACTGCGCCGGCTGCATCTGCTGGGCATAGCCCACGACGCCGGCTGCACTGAGCGCCGCCACGACGACCGCCGTGAAAATCAGGATGGGGGTCTTCAGTCGCATCGGCGTATTCATCCTCTCGTCCCGCACCTCGATGCGGCGCTCCGGATTCCGGATCGGCATGCAGCTTGTCGTCTCATTTCAGTTTCGCCAGCACGCCGGACAGTCCGTCCAGCGGCGCCTCCAGCACGATCGGCCCTTGCGGCAGCTGATAGGACACGCGGCACGGCGTCGCCGCGCGGATGTGCCGCCTCAGCACGTTGCCGATCGCGACCGTGGCGAAGCAGAAACTGGCATCGCAGCGATCGGTCTGCGCGACGATGCGGTCCGGACTGTCGCCCATCGCGAGCTCGATCTGCGCGCCGACCCCGGCGGCTGCAGGAATCCGCATCGCCATCAGCGGCTTGCCGTCGGCGGTCGCGATCAGCGACCAGTTGAAGGCGACCGCGCCCTGCGCGTTGACGATCGATTGCGTGACGTTGCAGACGCGGCGCTTCGATTTGAGACTCTCGTCGCAGATCAGGGTCCAGTTCTTGAACGGCTGGATCATCCGCCTGAACTCGCCGAGCGTCTCGCCCTCCGGTACCGCGACGTCCGACGGCTTTACGGCGTAGCCGGCAGGCGGCGCGCCCTGCGCGGCGGCGCTCGCCGCCGCCCCGAGCCAGATCATCAAAGCCAGACACGCCGGCCGCCTCGTCGACGCCGGCGTCAATTAAGCGTCAGGCTCACGCCGGCGCTGACGCCCCAGTCGCCGCCCGCGGTGGTCGCCGCGGCGTTGCTGCGCAGCCGGCCGTTCTCGCTGGTGTAGCCGATGCCGAAGGCGAGCGCGCCCTGGCTGCGCCAGAGGCCGCCGCCCGCCGACGCGCTGACCTTGCCGGGACGGTCGTCATAGCGCAGCGATGCCGCGGCCATGCCGATCGCCGCGGCACGCCAGGCGTCCTGCCGCACCTCGCCGATCCGGCCGTTGAGCTGCTCGAACGCGCTGTTGAGCTGGTTGACGTTGACCGCATCGGTGCCGGCGACGCCGGCCGCCACGTTGCTGATCGTCACCGGCGCGCCGTTGCCGCTGTTCAGCGTCAACTTGTTGGTTGTGTTGCCGGAGCCATCGGTGTCGTAGCGGATCGAGCTCGAGGCGAGCGCCTGGAGCTGGCTGACATTGACCGCGTCGGTCGCAGCCGAGCCGGCGGCGACGTTGGTGACGCGGCGTTCGGCGCCGGACGAGCCGACCGACACTTCGCCGGTCGCAACGCCCGCGACGGTCTTGCCGACGACCGGCGTATAGGCCGCGTCGCTCAGATTGGCCGTGGTGGTGGCGTTGGCGCCGAGCGCCAGCGAGTTGGCCGCCGTCGCCTTGGCGCCGGCACCGATCGCGACCGAATTGTCGGCCGATGCGGCCGAGCCGTTGCCCATCGAGATCGCATTGGCGCCGCTCGCGACCGACTGCGGGCCGATCGCAACGCTCTCCGCGCCGGTCGCGATGGAATCCGCCGCGGTCGAATTGGCGTGGAAATACTTCACGCCGCCGCCGCCGGTCGAGATGTTGCTCACCGTGGTGTAGAGAGCGGCAAGCGAGGTGTTGGTGGCCCAGAGCTGCGAGCCGTTGATCGCGTCGGTCGAGGTCTGGGTGATCTGGCCCGCGGCCACGTTGGTGATGGTGCGCTCCGCACCGGCGCTGCCGACACTGACGGTCGAGGTCGGCGTCGTGCCGGCGAAGTTGTAGGTGGTGCCGCCGATCGAGGTGCTCGAAGTCGCGACCACAGTGGAGGTGGTCGAATTGGCACCGAGCGCGACGTCGCCGGCCTGCGCCGTCGCCTTGGCGTTCGGACCGAGCGCGACGCTGGTCGGGTTGGTGGTCTGGGATCCGGCGCCGATCGACACCGACTGGACGCCGCTCGCCTGTGCGCTGGTTCCGAACGCGATCGAATCGGCAAAGTTGGACACCGAATTCTGGCCGATCGCGATGCCGCCGGGCGCGGTCTGCGCCACGGTTGCGCCAAAGCCCATGCCGATGCCGTTGTCGCCATTGACCACGGTCGCAGGGCCAACCGCGACCGAATTGTTGCCGACCGCGAGCGAGTCGGCGAGCGTCGAGTTGGCGTGGAAGTATTTCGTCGTCGTGGTCGCGAACGATGTCAGCGCGCCGGTCAGCTGGCGCACGGTGACGGCGTCGCTGTCCTGGGTGCCGTCGGCGACGTTGGTGATCTGCCGATAGCTCGTCGCATTGCCGACCGACACCGCGCCGAGCAGCGCGAGATCGGTGGTGTTGTAGGGGATGATGGTGCCGCCGATCGTGCCGGAAGCCGGCGCGAGCGCGCGGTTGGAAATCGACCCCGAGCCGAGCGCAACGCCATCCGCCACCGAGGCCTGGGTGTTGAAGCCGAGCGCCGTGGCATTCGCCGCCGTCGCCGACGCGGCAACGCCCGCCGCCATCGAGTTGACGCCAGTCGCGCCGTTGTTGTTGTAGTTGGCCTGCTGGGTGCCGCCGTCGTTGACGCCATAATAATGCGTCAGGCCATTGCTGACGACGGTCGAGAGGCTGTCGATCGCCGAGGTCGCGGCAAACAGCTGCGAGCCGTTGATCGCATCGGTCGAGCCGTTGCTGACCCGCCCCGCCGCGACATTGGTGATGGTGCGCTCATTGCCGACCGAGCCGACGCTGACCGTCGAGGTCGGGGTGGTGCCGGCGAAGCTGTAGGTATTGCCGCCGATGACGATGCTCGCGGTTTGAACCGCCGTGCCGGTCTGGCTGCCCGAGCCGAGCGCGATGTCGTTGGCGTTGGCGGCATTGGCGCCGTTGCCGATCGACACCGAGCCGCTGCCGGTCGCGGTCGACACCGGTCCGATCGCAACCGAATCGGTGCCCACCGCGGAGGAATCCGCCAGCGTCGAATTGGCGTGGAAATATTTGATGCCGCCGCCGGTGTTGATGTTGTTGACGGTGGTGGCGAGGCCGTCGACCGCCTGGTTGGTGGCCCAGAGCTGCGAGCCGTTGATCGCATCCGTCGAAGAGTTGCTGATCCGGCCCGCCGCGACATTGGTGATGGTGCGCTCGGCGCCGAGCGCACCGACGCTGACGGTCGAGGTCGCCGTCGTCCCCGCGAAGCTGTAGGTGGTGCCGTTGATCACCGTGTTCGGCGTGTTGACGGCGGCAGCGGTGACGCTGCCGGAGCCGAGCGCGACATCGCCGGAGCTTGCCGCCGCCGTGGCGCCGTTGCCCAGTGCGATATTGCCGGCAAGGCCGGCGGCCCCTGCAGTGGAGCCATTGCCGAGCGCCACGGAGCCCTGCCCGATCGCCTTGTTGTTGTTGCCGATCGCGACTGCGCCGTTGGCCTGGTTGGCGGCGGTGGCGGTGGCCGTGCCGTCACTATTGGCAATGTTGTTCGCGCCGCCGGTGAAGGCGCCGGTGCCGCTGGCATAGCTGGGATCGCCGATCGCCACGGCGCCGTTGCCAAAGGCGGTGTTGTTCGCGCCGATGGAGACGGCCTGACCGCCGGAGGCCGTCGAATTGGTGCCTACAGCAACCGCATTGGCGGCATTTGCGACGGCGCTGTTGCCAACCGCGATCGCGCTGGTGGCGCTGGCGGCCGACTGGAAGCCGACCGCGAGCGCATTCGCACCGCTGGCATTGGCGCTCACCCCGGTTGCGATCGAATTGACACCGGTCGAACTTGCATTGTTGCCGAGCGCGACACCGCCGGTCGCCGCATTGCCAACGACTGCACCCGATCCGATTGCGACCGAGCCGCCGGTGCTCAGCGCTTGCGCCTGATTGCCCAAGGCGACGCTGAAATCCGCCCCAGCCTTTGCGAGGTTGCCAGCCGCCACGGAGCTGGTGCCCGACGCGGCCGCCTGGCTGCCGGCGGCCACAGAGGTGGTGCCAGTGGCCTGGGCCCGTGTTCCGATCGCAGTTGCGTTGTCAGCCCCTCCGTTCGCGTTGATGCCCAAAGAGATCGCTTGAAAGCCGCTGGAGACCGACCCACCGCCAATCGCCGTGCTGTTCGCTCCACTGGCCGTGGAGGCCTCGCCCAGAGCAAGGGCGTTGTTCTGGCTCGCGATCGCGCTCTGGCCCAAGGCGACAGCATTCACGGCACTGGCGCTTGCGAGGTACCCCATGGATATGGCCCCCGTTCCCGACGCGGCCGCTCCGTTGCCAATCGCGGTGGACTGGTTGGCCGACGCATTGGCCGACGTGCCGAAGGCGCTGGCCCCCGTGCCCGTCGCAGAAGCGGTCGAACCGACGCTGGTCGACCACGCCCCCGTGGCGGTAGAAGCGGTGCCGAGCGCAACCGCCTCGAACGTGAAGCCGGAGGGCGCGGTGCCGCTGGCATTGGCATTCGTGCCGATGGCGATTGGAGATCCACCGCCGGTTCCGGCGTTTGCTTTGGAGCCGACGCCGATCGCGGTACCCGAACCGTTTGGAGATGAGGCAGCGGACGACAATCCAATCGCGATCGAGGCCCCACCGGAAGCGCTCGCCGTCGAGCCCAGCGCCAAGGCTCCCGCGCCATTTGCAGTGCTGTTGACGCCGAAGGATGAGGAACCGTCCCCAGTGGAATGCGCATTGCCACCTATCGCGAGGGCGTTGGTGCCGGTCGCGTTGGCAAACACGCCCATGCCGATCGCATTGAGGCCGTTCACGGAGTTGGAGTAACCCACGATGATCGAACCATCGCCGGTTGCGCTGTTGGCATCTCCGACTGCAAGGGAGTTCTGGCCATTCGCAGTGGTGCCAGCGCCGATGGCGGTAGCATTGGCGCCCGCAGCGTGGGCGCCGCAACCGAGAGCAGTGCTGCCTGCGGTTGCTGCGGTGGGATTGGTACAATTGGCGGGGTTGCTCAAAACCCCGTTGCCGATGGCAACCTGCGCGAACGCTGCCTGCGGGATCATGACTCCGGCTATCGCCAACATCGCGCCGACCGCCCCACCGACTCCGAGCGACCCAAGCCCCATCCTTTCCCGCTTCATGCCAAGCGTCCGGTGCGCCTGTCGCAGCACCGCCAGCAGCCGGCGCCGCAGCGAAGTGCTACCCGCATCGCCTGACGCGATCCAGCTCCGAACGAAGCCGTTGCGGCCCTGACGCTTCAGCGATTTTGTTGAGTTGTGTGCGACAGCCATGGTGCGCCCCTTTCGCGACATCTTGAAAAGACGCCGGAGGCGACGCGCCATGGACCGGGCCGACGCGCGGGCCCGCCGGCCGCACGCGCAAAAAAATAACGATGATCGTACACACGATCATCGTCCCGTCCTGGCCAACGATGTGTCGAATTCAACGAGCGCGATCTTGCCACCCAGCGCTCGCCCGACTGCCCCATCAATGTGCCCCGAGTCGTCATAAACGAAAATGATAGACACATATTTGACAACGTCACTCAGCAGGCCGTCCAAATAACGCGCAGATCGTCTCACAAGTTGAATGATTTGCTCGATTCACCGTGAGTTGTTTGCGCTCATCTCAACCGGTAGTTGATCGACGGCGCATGCGTTCGCGCATCTCGCGCGGGCTGACGCCGAATTCGCGGCGGAAGGCGCGGGTGAAATCGGACGCCAGCTTGAAGCCGTGGCGATAGGCGATCTCCTGCACCTGCCTGCCGGTGGACGAGACAAGTTCTGCATGTGCCGCGCGCAGCCGCTTGCGCAGGATGTAGCCGGCAACGCCGCCGACGCTCTCGAATGCACGGTAGAGGGCAGAACGCGAGATCCGCAATTGCTGCGCGATGCGGTCCGGCGTCAGGTCGAAGTCGGCGAGATGCGACTCTATATAGAGACGCGCACGCTCGAACAGCACCGACTCGATCGCGCCGCGCGCCTGCTCCAGCCGATCCGAGGAGAGCTGGATGCACGCGGCGATCATCTGCGCGGTCGCCCGCCCCGCCTGCCTCAACTCCTCCGAGGACATGAGGGTGATGCGCGTTTCGAGCCGGTCGAGGTAATCGGCCAGCAATTCGATCAGATTGCCTTCGAGTAGAATATTGCAGACACCGTCGAGCTGATCGGCCACATCAGCGAACGACTGGCGCGGCAAGCCCAGCACCAGGCCGTCATAGTCCGTGATGCTGCCGCGGAAATCCTGGTCGAGCGAAATCAGGAACATGGCGCCCGGCCCGGCGTGAATCCGCCGCTCTGCGGTCTCGAAGCGGGCTTCTCCGGAGCGCACCCGGTACAACCACCAGATATCGACGGGCGTGCCATGCGACGGCTTGACGACACGGGCGAATGATTGCGCGGCGAATCGCCCCGACGTGAAGACGACATCGGCCATGTTGCAGGTCAGGTACTCCACCAGGAACCCGTGCGCAGGGCCATGACCTTCCGGTGGCGCAACGTCGACCAGCGAAGCCATCCGCGTTTTCCAGACCTCGAACTGCTCCGAGGGCGGATAGTATCGTGTCGAGAACAGCCGCGGCGGTGCGGGGGTTATATCCCTGATGTTCCGCGGCTCGCGCGGCAAGGGAACGTGTTCCAGGAGCTGCGCTGCGTGTGCCGGCGTCTTGTCGTCTGGTTGCATGTACTTTCGTGCCCCGTTGGCGCGAACGACGAACGTTGGCTCAACGGAAGCGCATTCCCAAGGTTGCGTCGCCGGCCGCTCACAGACAGGCGAATTTCGGGGAGACTAAAGAGGCATTTCGGGATGCGGACACCGACGGCTTACGCCGGCCGCTCCCGATAGGGTTGACGCAGGTTCCTCTGGCAGTCGTGCTCGCACATGGCGTTCATCATTGTCGCGTCATTGCCGTGTCCGGCTCGGATGCTCCGTCACGAGCAGGCTCGACTGATCTAGAGAACAATCTGCGCGAGAACCAGAGGGGCGGCAACGCGCGGCGTGCAGAAATCCAAAATTGCGTTCATGCGATGCGATCGGGCAACGCATCATCGCGGAGTCTTCAGAAAATTTTCTCGATCTCCGCGGCTGGACGAAACGCATGTCGCTGCAACGGCGCGACCTAAGCACGGTAGATGACATATCGAGAATCCCGCGCATGATCGCATTGCGAACGCTCTTGCCCAATCATGCGGCAATCCACTGCGTGCGACGTGAATGCAATCCGTACGAATCGAACACGCGCGCGAGGCGTACATGCGCGCGCACGCTGCGCCATTCACATGTGAGCGTCGAGATGACGAAAGTCACAAGTGCCCGTCGAATTTTTCGGCGAGCACAGCGCGCTGAGCAAAGCGATGCGTCCCAGGCGGCTCGCGCCGTCCCGCGAGATCATGCCGAGCGCAACGCGAGAGAAAACCGTTCCGCTGTTGCTCAAGCCTGCACGCGTGCGGACTTCCTGTAATCAGCGGTTTCGGCGCGCAGCAGATCGCAGAATTGAAGTGCAAGGCGGCTTCGCGGCCGCTGCGAAGGAAGCAGCAACATGGTGGCGATCTCCAGCCGTGGCACGAACGGCTTGAGTACGATTCTGGAGCTTGCAAAGTCCCGGGCCACGATCGGGTCGACGATCGAAAAACCCAGTCCCTGTGCAACCAGGGCACAACGCTGCATGCTGTACTGGATCTCCGCGACCGTCTTGATCTCGACCTTGGCCTCATCGAGGATGCGTTCAAAACGGGATCGATGCGGTGCGCTCGGGGAAGCTGCGATCATGGGCTCTCCTCGCAGATCTTGCGCCACGATCGATCGCTTCGAGCGCAACCGGTGCTGGCGGGGCAGGACGCAGACCGCCTCCGTTGTCATGAGGAGCTCGTCGTCGACCGCGGCAAACCCCGCCTGCGGCCGCGCCAGTCCGACGTCGCATTGTCCCGACGCCACCAGACTCCAGACGCGCTCGGGGCTGTGGACAGCCACGGATACGACGATGTCGGGATTCTGCCGCAGGAAGCTGCTGACGATCCGCGGCATCAACGAATAGGTGAACGCCGGAAGACATGCGATCCTGAGCGTCCCGCTGCCGCGCTCGCGAATGCCCCGCGCGGCGCGCGCCAGATACTCGAGGCCGGCCTGGTTTCTCTCGACCTCGCGCAGGAATATCTCGCCTTCCGGCGTCAGCGTGACGCCGCCTCGCCCGCGTTCGAACAACGCAAAACCGATCTCGCGCTCGAGACGTGCGATCGCGCGGCTGATGAAAGGCTGCCCCACCCGAAGGCTCAAGGCGGCCTTGGTGATTCCGTTGTGGCGCACGACCTCTCGAAACAGGTCGACATGTCTTGGATTGAGCGGCATGACCAATTTGCATATGAACTGGCGTTCCGGTCATTTGACGGCATGCCCATCGGGTGCGTCAATAGGGCATGCACCCGTCGAGCAACCATGCAAGCTTCGCCACCGACCTTATCCTGTTGACCAGGATCACCGGCGCGGAGTCTTCGCGCGCACGGCAGCTTCGCGAGGCGGCCATGTTGCGGCGGCTCGATCGCGGCACATCTGACCGGCCGAATACCGCATGCCTGGCGGCGGCACGGGACCAGGTCGACACCGCGGCCGCGTTCGCAATCGAGGCCGCGGGATCGGGAGACCTTCTCGGCGTTTCAGGGTTCGGCGCGATCGACCGGCACGAGAAGCGGGCTACGTTCGCCCCCATCTGGACCATCGGACGACTGAACGAGGCCGTGCTCGTCAGTCACGTTGCACATCTCATGACGCGGTATGCGTTCGAGGCGCTCGAGGTCGAGCGGGTCGAGTTGCATCTGGACTGGCGCCTGAGACGCATGCGTGATCTCTACGTCGACCTCGGCTTCCGCTGCGAAGGAAGGCTTCGCGCATATTTCGCAGCCGATGAAGATCCGTCCGGCGATGCTGCGGTCCTGAGCATGGTTCGCTCCGAATGGCCCTCCGTTGTGCGTCGACAGCGCGCGGTTCTCGCCGGCGAAACCTGGCGCTACCGGCTTCCGTCCGACCGCCCTCCATAGCGGCGGCAAAGCTCGGACAGAACGATGTCACGCGAATGCGGGCGTATGACTCAACGGTCAAGGCACCCACTCAGTGTCGTCGCGGGTGATGACATCGCGCTGTTTGGCAGGTTGAACGGAAACCACGACTTCGTCGTTGTGAAGCGTGGCTTGCCGAGCCGTAGCTCGCGGCCGCAGGCCCGCCTCCGCCCGTTGGGCTTCGGCGCGGCATCCTTCTCTCGCTGCGCGAGCGAAGGATGGTGGGTGCGACAGGGATCGAACCTGTGACCCCTACCATGTCAAGGTAGTGCTCTCCCGCTGAGCTACGCACCCAAAGCGAATTTGGATCGGGTCCCTATAACGGACGGCGGCGGGGCAGGCAAGGATACAAAGTGAAGGTTTTTTGGCGAATCAGGCCGCCAGCAACTTGTTCACTTCGCTAACCAATTCCCTGAGGTGCACGGGCTTGGCCAGCACCTTGGCGTTTTTCGGCGCCTCCGAATCGGAATTGAGGGCCACCGCGGCGAAGCCGGTGATGAACATGATCTTGATATCGGGATCGAGTTCCGAGGCCCGGCGCGCCAGCTCGATGCCGTCCATCTCGGGCATCACGATGTCGGTGAGCAGCATTTCGAACGGCTCCTCGCGCAGCCGCTGGTAGGCCGACATGCCGTTGTCGTGCGGCGAGACCTTGAAACCCGCGTTTTCGAGCGCCTTGACCAGGAAGCGGCGCATATCGGTGTCGTCTTCGGCGAGAAGTATTTTCGGCATGGCAGGAATCGTCGAATCCGGCTTGAGGAGCAGTCCGAACAGTTAGCCCGACAGACGGTAAATTTCGGGTGAAATTTGCGTCAAGCCAGCGGCAAATGCGCGCCACCCATTTGTGGACTGAACCGGACATCGAATCAACCAGGTGCCGCTTCCACTGCTTTTAAGACGCGTTCCAGCTGAAACCACGCTCTTTTCACTTGGCAGAATGATCGCGATTACCGACAATGTGTGCCCATAAATCTCCGCTTTTCCGGCACACTCAGTTGTTGCGGGGCGAGGCGGACGCAAGGGACGGCGCCAAGGGAATGACCGAATTTGCTGGCGAGTTGTCGCCCCCGTTCGAGATCGTTGAGCCGCAGGCCTGGCGCGCGCCGATCATCTTCAATTCCCCGCATTCGGGCTCGATCTATCCGGCCGAATTCCTCGAGGCGTCGCGAATCGATGTGGTGTCGCTGCGCCGCTCCGAAGATTCCTTCATGGACGAGCTGATCGCGGGCCTCAGCGATCGCGGCTTTCCGATCGTACGGGTCAATTTCCCGCGCTCCTATGTCGACGTGAACCGAGAGCCCTACGAGCTCGACCCGCGGATGTTCACCGGGCGGCTGCCGAGCTTCGCCAATACGCGCTCGATGCGGGTGGCCGGCGGCCTCGGCACCATCCCGCGCGTGGTCGGCGACGGCCAGGAGATCTATCGCGAGCGGCTCGACGTGGACGAGGCACTACGCCGGATCGAGGTGCTCTACAAGCCCTATCACCGCGCGCTGCGCCGGCTGATCAACAAGGCGCACCAGGCGTTCGGCGCGGTGATCGTGGTCGACTGCCACTCGATGCCTTCGGTCGGCGTGTCGCGCGACGAGCCGCGCCGGCCCGACATCGTGATCGGCGACCGCTACGGCACGAGCTGCGCGCCGCTGTTGCCCGACCTCGTCGAGGAGATCATGAGCTCGCTCGGCTATTCGATCGGCCGCAACAAGCCCTATGCCGGCGGCTTCATCACCGAGCATTACGGCAACCCGGCGAGCGGCCTGCACACCGTGCAGATCGAGCTCAACCGCGCGGTCTATATGGATGAGCGGCGCCGCGAGCGCGGGCCGCGCTTCGGGCAGATGGCCGCAGACTTCGCCACCCTGGCGGATGCGCTGGCGAAAATCCCGTTCGGCGATCTCGGCCCGTTCCAGGCGGCTGCGGAGTAAACAATCCTTCGTCGGGCACTGCGATCCCGACGAAGTCATGAACCACGAATTCACACCGGCGGCGCGACAAACGCCGAACTGGATTCTCGGTTCACTTGCGGAAACGACGGCCCAAGAAAAAAGGGCCGCTTGAATGAACAAGCGGCCCAAGTCTAGGGAGGAAACGCCCAAGGAGGGCAGCGATAGCGCGAGGCGCTACCGCACCGCAACAATATGCGACCGCGCTGCACAAAACGCAAGAACTTTCGAAACATTTCTTGGGTAATGTTGGAAAGTCTGGCGAAACTGCAACAGGCCGACAGGAGCGGCTTTCCGTATGTAGGATCAATATCTTACAAGGGAAGCCCCGAGCGGTCGGCGCTCCGCGCATAGCTTGTATACCAGAATTCGCAACTTCGTGATCGAGGCCGAGACTCGGGACGCTTTCGAATCCGAAGCCAAATCGAAAGTCCGGAACCGCGTCATCGGGCTGGATAACACTCCGTTAATCGTGCGCGCCGCGCCGGATTGAGCTAGGCAAGAACGCATTCGATTTCTACCGCGTCGTTTGCGCAGTTCAGGGACATGCCGTGACGGTCATCGACTTTACCGCTTTCATCGGCCGCCTCGCGACCGCATCCGGCGAAACCATCCTGCCCTTCTTCCGCACCTCGCTCTCGGTCGACAACAAGAGCTCGAACGATTTCGATCCGGTCACCGAAGCCGACCGGGCGGCGGAAGCCGTGATGCGGCGGCTGATCAAGTCGAACTTCCCCCAGCACGGCATCGTCGGCGAGGAGTTCGGCAATGAGCGCGAGGACGCCGACTATGTCTGGGTGCTCGATCCGATCGACGGCACGAAATCCTTCATCGCCGGCTTTCCGATCTGGGGCACGCTGATCGCGCTGCTGCACAAAGGTACGCCGGTATTCGGCATGATGCACCAGCCCTATGTCGGCGAGCGCTTCTCCGGCGACAACGGCTCGGCGCACTACTCCGGCCCGTCGGGCGAACGGCGGCTCTCGGTGCGGCGCTGTGCGTCGCTGAAGGAGGCGACCGTCTTCACCACGAGCCCGCTGCTGATGAATCCGGATGACCGCGCCCGCTTCGGCCGCATCGAGAACGCGGCGCGCCTGTCGCGCTATGGCGGCGACTGCTACTCCTATTGCATGCTCGCCGCCGGCCATCTCGACCTCGTGGTCGAGACCGAGCTGAAGCCCTACGACATTGCCGGCCTGATCCCGATCGTCACCGGCGCCGGCGGCGTCGTCACCACCTGGGACGGCAAGCCGGCGCAAAGCGGCGGCCGGATCATCGCGGCCGGCGACCCGCGCGTGCACGAAGCGGCGATGAAGCTGCTGAACGCCTGAGTTCCTGGCCTGATTCTTGAGTTGCCGGGCGTCTGATCTGCGCCCATCCTGACCGCAACCAGAAAAGTCAGGGATGGGCGAGATGACGATGTGCGGCAGGCTGTTGGCGGCCCTTCTCCTGCTTCTCGCGCCCGTCACGGCTTCGGCCCAGGATTTCCCGACCAAGCCGGTCCGGCTGATCGTGCCGTTCCCGCCCGGCGGGCCGAACGACATCATCGCACGGGTGATCGGGCAGAAGATCTCGGAGCTCGCAAGGCAACCCGTCATCGTCGACAACCGCGCCGGCCAGGGCGGCGTGCTCGGCACCGACGCAGTCGCGAAGGCGGCGCCCGACGGCTACACGGTGGCGATCGCGAGCGCGGGCGCGCTGGCGATCAGCCCCAGCATGGAGAAGGTCGCCTACGACACGCTGCAGGACCTCGCGCCGGTGACACTGGTCGCGACGGTGCCGGAGATGCTGGTGGTCGCCGCCAACGTGCCGGCAAAGAACATGAACGAACTGGTCGCGCTCGCCAAAGCGCAGCCGGGCAAGCTCAACTTCGCCTCCTCCGGCCCCGGCAGCCTGCCGCATCTCGCCTGCGAATTGTTCAAGCTGACGGCGAAGGTCGACATCGTGCACGTGCCCTATCGCGGTGCCGCGCCGGCGGTGAACGACCTGTTGGGCCAGCAGGTGCAGATGACCTTCCTCGACCTGCCGGTGATCCTGCCGCAGATCAAGGCGGGCGCGCTGCGGCCGATCGCGCTCGGCGGGCGCGAACGCGCGCCGACCGCGCCCGATGTGCCGACCACGGCGGAAACCGGCATGCCCGACCTGATCATCGAGAACTGGTACGGCATGGTCGCGCCGGCCGGAACCCCGCCGGCGATCGTCGCCAGGCTGAACCAGCTCACCACCGCGGCGATGGCCGATCCGATGGTCAAGCAAAAGCTCGCCGAGCAAGGCCTGACGCTCGCCGGCGACACACCGGAGCATTTCCGCGACTTCATCGCCGCCGACATCAGGAAGTGGGCGAAGGTGATCCAGGACGCCGGCGTGGTGACGACGAAATGAGCCTGCCGTCAGCGCTGCGCTTCGGCGCGCAGATAGTCCACGAGCTGCTTGGCCGCCCGCGGCAGCGCCTTGAAGCTGCGCGCGCAGATCGTCAGCCGGCGGTTGGCCCAGGCGTCGCGGATCCTTATCGTCGTGATCGGCATCGACGCCGCGCAGCGCCGCGCCGCGGTCTCCGGGATCACGGCGATGCCGACATCGGCGGCGACCATCTGGCAGATCGCGTCGAAGCCGCGCAGGCGGGCGCGGAAGCGCAGCCGCGCACCGAGCTTTGCGGCGTGCCGCGAGATATGAACCTGCAGCGCAGACGTTGCCGTGAGCCCGACGAAATCGCGGCCGACCACTTCCTGGAAGTCGATCTGGCGGCGGCCGCCGAGATCGCTGCGCCGCGACGCCACCAGCATCAGGCGGTCCTCGCTGAACAGAAAGCGCTCGACGCTGTCGGGCAGCGCGTGTTCCGCGGCGAAGCCGAGATCGGCGGCGCCGCTGGCGATCGCGGTCGCGATATCGGTGCTCTCGCGCTCCTCGACGTCGACGCTGATATCGGGATGCTCGTGCAGGAAGGCCGCGAGCGCGCGCGGCAGATGCTCCGACAGGCCCGAGGTGTTGGCGAGCAGCAGCACGTTGGCGCGCACGCCGCTGGCATAGGCGGCGAGATCGCTTTGCAGCGCCTCGACATTGTGGATCACGATGCGGGCGTGGCCGAGCAGGCTCTCGCCCGCCGCCGTCAGTTCGACGCCGCGGCGGCCGCGCTTGAGCAGTGCGACGCCGAGCGCCTCCTCGAGGCCCTTGATCCGCTCGCTGGCGGAAGCCAGCGCAAGGTTCGCGCGCGCCGCGCCCTGGGTGATGCTGCGCGCATCGGAAACCGCGATGAACAATTGCAAATCGGTCAGGTCGAACCGCATGACGTTTCCCGCCCCATACCTTCGGGTCGTCCGAAGGCTAACTCCGTAACCTCCAGATTGTGCCGTTCGCATCGATCGGTCAATGTGCCGCCATGGTCGACCATCTCCTGATCTTCATCGCCTTCGCCTTCCTGCTCGCCGGCTTCGTCAAGGGCACGCTCGGCCTCGGCCTGCCGACAGTCGCGATGGGGCTGCTCGCAACCACGATGGCGCCGGGCCAGGCGATCGCGATCGTGATCGTGCCGGCGATCGTCACCAATATCTGGCAGACCTTCGTCGGCCCCTATCTGCGCGACATCATCAAGCGGCTGTGGCCGCTGATGCTCGGCACCGTGGCCGGGATCTGGATCAATGCCGGGCTGCTGACCGGGCCTTACGCGGCCTATGGCACCGTGGTGCTGGGCGTGCTGCTGGTGATCTACGCGATCGTCGGCTTGAGCCGGTTAAGCTTCAAGGTCGCGCGGCGCGACGAGAAATGGATCGGCGGCATCGTCGGCATCATCACCGGGCTGATCTCGGCGGCGACCGGCGTTCAGGTCATCCCCTCGATGCCGTTCATGCAGGCGATCGGAATGGAGAAGGACGAACTGGTGCAGGCGCTCGGCGTGTTCTTCACCACCGCGACCGTCGCGCTCGCCTTCAACCTCACGGCCTCGGGCCTGCTGACGGCGACCACCGCGCTGCCGGGCGCGGTCGCGATGGCGGCGTCGTTCATCGGCATGTTCATTGGCCAGGCGGTGCGCACACGGATGCAGCCCGAGGTGTTCCGCCGCTGGTTCCTGATCTCGATGATCCTGCTCGGCATCTATCTCGCCGGCAGCGCGCTGCTCAAGATCCACGGCTAGAGCGGCACAGCCAGAGCGCCAAGGCGCAGCTAGCGCGCCTCCAGCGTCGCGACGCGGACGCCGAGATAGATGAACAGCGCGCCGAGCGAGCGGTTGATCCAGGCGATCACGCCGGCCGATTGCCTGATGCGGCCGGCAGCCCGCGCCGCGAAGGCCGCAAGACCAAGGCACCAGAGCGTGCCGCCGGTGATGAAGATCAGCCCGAGCACCAGGAAGGCGAGCGTCTTGTGCGGCGAATCGGCCGCCACGAATTGCGGCAAGAACGCCAGGAAGAACAGCGCCACCTTGGGGTTGAGGATATTGGTCAGCGCCCCCTGCCAGAACACGCGCGAAATCGAGGTCTCGCCGCCCTGCCCGGTGATGTCGGCGACCGGCCTGGCGCGCGCCAGCAGCATCTGCAGACCGGTCAGCACCAGATAGGCCGCGCCGACCAGCTTGACGGCCAGGAACGCGGCCGACGAGGCCATCAGCAGCGCCGACAGCCCGATCGCCGCACCCAGCACATGGACCAGGCAACCGCAGCTGATTCCGATCGCCGCAGCGGCGCCGCCGCGCCATCCGAGCTGAATCGTGCGCCCGATGATATAGGCGGTATCCGGCCCCGGTGTGACGTTGAGCAGCAGCCCGGACAGGACGAACAGCCAAAGCTCGTGAATTCCCAGCATGTCCGTGAGATTAACCTATGCAAGTAACCGCCCGGAAAGGATGATCCGCCAGCCGGCGCCATCCCGGCGACACACGAATTCAGTAGAGAAACGACTGTACCATCCGTTGGTCGCGTGCCAATTCCTGCTACTATGCATTATAGGTGCCTGCAAACCGGGCTTCCGCCGGACCCGGCCTGTCTTGTAAGTATCGGATTCGGTCACCTCGGCTAAGTGGCCATTCCAGGGCACAGGAGACATGGAAAGACGGCTCGCTGCCATTCTTTGCGCTGACATCGCCGGCTATTCCCGCATGATGGGGGCCGACGAGGCGGGGACGCATGCCTCGTTCAAGGCGCACCGCAGCGCGATTTACCCGATCATCCTCAACCACGGCGGCCGAATCGTCAAAAACACCGGCGACGGCTTCCTACTGGAATTTCCGAGCATCATCGGCGCGATCGAGGCCGCCGTCGCGATGCAGACGCTGATGGCCGAGCGCAACGAACATCTGCCGGCCGACCGCGCCATGCACTTCCGGATGGGCGTCCACATGGGCGACGTCATGGCCGACGAGGACGAGGTGTTCGGCGACGACGTCAACATCGCCGTCCGTCTCGAGACGGTCGCAACGCCCGGCGGCATCGCGGTGTCGGACAAGGCCCGCACCGAAGCGGGACGGCGGCTTGCCGTCACCCTCGTCGACGCCGGCCCGCACCGCTTCAAGAACATCGCCGAGCCGGTCAATGTCTGGACCTGGGCGCCGGCCGGATCCGATGCCCAGGAGCAGGTTCCGGAAGACGGCCCGCATCTGCCTGGGCAATACCGGACCGCGATCGTCGGCGTGCTGCCATTCGACAATCTGAGCGGCGGCGCCGACGAATATTTCTCGGACGGCTTGACCGAGGACCTGATCCACGCGCTGTCGCTGCAATCCTTCTATCGCGTGCTGAGCCGCAACTCGACCTTCGCCTACAAGGGCAAGAACGTCTCGACGCGGCTGATCGCGCGCGAGATCGACGCAACCTATCTGATCCAGGGTTCGGTACGGCGCGCCGGCAACAAGATCCGCGTCTCCGCCGAACTGATCGCGCCCGAGAAGGGCGAGCAGCTGTGGACCGGCCGCTACGACCGCGACATGGGCGACCTGTTCGCGATGCAGGACGAGATCACCGCCAACCTCTCCGCCGCCGTCGCCCAGGAGATCTACCGCGCCGAGGCCTCGGCGCCGGCACGCTCGCCGAACGCCGAACTGACGGCGTGGGATCGCTTCCTGAAGGGGCTGTCGCACTACTACCACCAGACCAAGGACGATTGCGAAACCGCGATCGCGCTGTTCAAGGAGGCGATCGAGCTCGACCCCGCGCTGTCGATCGCGCGCGCCTATCTGGCGCTGATCCAGATCCAGAGCATCCAGTTCGGCTGGATTCCGAGCACGCGCGAATTGTGGGCCTCGTCGGTCAGCCTGGCCGAGAGCAGCGTGCGGCTCGACCCGCGCTCCTCGTTCGCGTTTTCGCTGCTGGCCTATCTGCATGCGATGCAGGGCCATTACGAAGCCGCGATGGACGCCATCAAGCGGGCGATCGAGCTCAACCCCTACGACATGGGCGCGCGCGGCGTGCTGGGAATCTGCCACATGGTGATCGGCGATCATCGCAAGGCGGTCGATCTGTTCTCGACGGCGGTCCAGCGCGGCAACAGCGACCCGCGCTACCAATGGGCGGCGCTGAACGCGTTCAGCCATTATCTGCTCGGGCAATATGACGCGTCGTTGTCGTGGTCGCGCGAGGGACTGTACCTGAACCCGAACCATCTGCAGTGCCTTGCGGTGCGCACCGCAGCGCTCGCCCAGCTCGGCCGCGCCGACGAGGCGGCGCAGGCGGCCGAGGCCCTGCTCGCCAACCATCCCGAGCTGACGGTCGAGCGTCACTTGCGCAATTTCCACTGGAAGAACCCGGCCGACATCGCGCATTACCGCGACGGCCTCTTGAAAGCCGGCCTGCCGTTCGGCAAACTCGCTCTGGTTGCGTCCACATCGAAATTCGCCGTCGACTCCTGAGCGAATTCATCCACCGGTAATGGATGCTTTTTAGGCTGACGCTTTTCAGGATGTGGTTTGATGTCCGATACGGCTGCACGCGCGGCGCCCGCCCCGCAGATTTCTCCTGACAATCCCTGCCCGTTCCTGCGGGCGCTCGTCGCCGGCAACTATGTCGGCGGCCATATCGTGCCGCTGCCTGAACTGACCGGCACCATCGGGCGCGCAACCGGCAAGACCGGGTTCGAGGGGCTCACCGCGCGAGCGAAGATCTTCATGGTGGCGCAGATCGCCAACGGCCTCGGTCCTTTCAGCCAGCTGCGCAGCCTGTTCCAGGGCGCCATTCTCGACGCGTTGCGCAACGGCCCGCTCGACAAGCACGGCGCCGGCTCGCGCATCCTCGACCAGCACGCGGTGGTCCATGAGGACGAGATTGCGCGGCTCGCGACCTTCGGCAAGGATTACAAGGCCCCCGACGGCAGCGTCGAACGCGGGCTGTCGGCCGCCGAGATCAAGACCTTCATGGCGGCGAATTTCCAGCGCGCCAGGGACGAGCATCCGCAGTCCTACGGCATCCTGCACTGCTACTATCCGCTCCTGATGCTCGGCGAGTGGCCGGTGCTGCTCGACATCATGGGCAAGGGCGAAGGCAAGGACCGCTATCTCAGCGTCGCCGAGGTCAGGACGCTGTTCGTGGACAAGCGCTTTCCGGACCGCATCGTCGCGCTGCTACAGCGCTAGATTTTTCCTTGATGCGTTTTCTTCACGCGAACCGGGATCCACTTCGCGCGAAAACGCCATGCCTCACTTGAACAGCGGCGTGCCCGGCACGAACGCATCGAACGCCGCCCAGAACTGGCCGCGGTAGCGGTCCTGCTCCTGCAGGATCTCGTGCTTGGAGCCGGCGATCACGAGATGCGAGCCGGCGCGCAAGTGATAGGCGAACTCCTCGATCGCGGCCGTCGACACCACCTCGTCATTGCTCGCCGCCAGCATCAGGATCGGCTGGCGGATTTCGGACGGATACGACATGCCGCGGAAGGTGCGCATCGCGGTGAACGCGGTGTCGGCCCAGGCGATCGTCGGCGCCGCGATGCCGAGCGTCGGATCTTCCTCCAGGATCGCCGCGTTGCGGGCGTGGCGCACCGGATCGCTGGTCACGGGATTGCCGATGAACGGCGCGAGGCCGACCAGTTCGTCGCTGCCGCCGGGAACGTAGCGGCCGCCCTGCCCGGCCAGCCGCATGATCCGAAGCAGCGCGCTCGGGAAGAACGACACGCGGCGGCGCGGCAGGTCGATCATCGGCGCCGACAGCACCATGCGGTCGAACCAGCGCTTGCCGGCATGCGCGAGGCGCAGCATCACCGCGCCGCCCATCGAATGCGCCAGCGCGAAATAAGGCGGCGGGCAATCCGGCAGCACCACCTGCTGCACGAAGGTCTCGACATCGACCTCGTAGTCGGCGAAGTCGCGCACATAGCCCTTGCGGGGATCGCGCAGCCGCCGCGACGAGTGGCCCTGCCCGCGCCAGTCGATCATCGCCACCGCAAAGCCGCGGTCGCGCAGATCGCGCACGGTCTCGAAATATTTTTCGATCATCTCGCCGCGCCCGCCGAACACGCAGACCGTGCCCTTGCGGCCGGGCGGCGGCGCCCAGCGCGCAAAGCGCAGCTCGGCCCCGTCTGGTGTCTTGATGGTGCCACTGACAACGTCGTCCGGAACCGGGTTGGCGGGAATCGAGACGAGCGTCATGAAGGGGACCGGAGTGGTGAGACAGGGTGGAGATCAAGGACGCCGGCGCCAAAAAATGCGACGCGGTTTCCGCCTCTTGAACGCGACGTGACCCCTCCCATATCACCTCCGTGCAGGCCGCTACCAGTGCTTCGGAACCGAAACATCAGGCTGCACACATCTAAGCCCGGCCCGATGGCGGGCGGGTAACTGAAACAGTCGCTCAATGGAGGACTATTCCTATGCGTAGCTACGACCTCACTCCGTTCTATCGTTCCACCGTCGGCTTCGACCGCCTCTTCAACCTGCTCGATCAGGTGACCTCGGACGGCAGCCCCGGCTACCCCCCCTACAACATCGAGCGCACCGGCGAGAATGCTTACCGGATCAGCGTTGCGGTCTCCGGCTTCTCGCAGGCCGAGCTTTCGATCGTCGCGAAGGAGAACACGCTGACGATCAAGGGCGAGAAAACCGCCAACGAGAACTCCGGCAACGGCTCCGAAGTGCTCTATCGCGGCATCGCCTCCCGCGCCTTCGAGCGCGTCTTCCAGCTTGCCGACTTCGTGCAGGTGAAGACCGCTTCGCTCGAGAACGGTCTGCTCCACGTCGATCTCGTCCGCGAGATTCCCGAGGCCAAGAAGCCCCGCAGCATTCCGATCGGCGGCGGCGAGAAGGCCCCGCAGGTCGTTGACGGCTCGGCCGGCAAGGTCGCCGCCTAAGCAACAACCCCGCGTCAGCAGATATTGGCTGATTGCGAAAACGCCCCGGGAAACCGGGCGTTCTTGTTGCGCGTGGTCTTGGTAGCCCGGATGGAGCGAAGCGCAATCCGGGCTACACAGCGATGCGGGTCACTCCAATCCCTGCACCTTGGGCATTGCCTGGGTCGGCAGGATCGCGGGCGCAGGCGCCGGCGGCGGAGCGCCCTGACCGACGGTCGGAGCCTCGGCTTGCTGGACGACTTGCGGCGCAGCCTGGGCCTCGGCCGGCTTCGGGGCAGCTGCGGCCTGCTCGGCCGGCGTGGGTGCGGCTGCCTGGGCGGGCTCCGGGGTGGCCGGCTGCGGCGCGGCGGCCTGAGCCGCCGGAGCGGGAGCCTGCGCCGCCGGAGCCTGGGCGGCCGGGGCCGGAGCCTGCGCCTTGGCCGAGAGCGGGCTGCGTTTGGGCACCGGCACGCGGCTGGCGACATGCGGGATCGGGAGTGGCGGGCGCGGCACCCGGGCCTGAATCGGCCGCGGCATCGGTCCGACCGGACCGTCGGTCGCGCTCATTTCCTCTTCATAATTGTCGCCGAGTCGGGAGGCCGGCGTGAAGCGGATGATGTGGCCGTCGCGGGCATCGATCACCAGCCGGCCGTCGTCGCCGCCCTGGTCGATCACCGAGATCGTGTAGACGAACCCGCGCTGCCGGGGCGCGCCAAGCGGCAGATAGCCGTTCTCGCGGAGCACGGTATAGACCTCGACCGGCGGCAACAGGCTCGGGACCCGGCCAAAGCGCGGCGGCGGAGGAACCTCGGGCATGGCGGCATAGGGCCCGTCCATGTCGGATACCCTGACCAGAAGCGGGCTGCCGATCCGGGCGGACGTCGCCAGCTGGGCCTCGGCCGCGGCTGCGCTGAGCGCGAGGGCGGCGGCAGCAACCGAACCTGTGAACAACTTCATCGCCGTAACTCCTGTCTGCCCCGCCCTGGAGCGTTTCCGCTCTCTTGCCGGCTTGCCCGGGGCAAAACTTCAGTTTCAAATTCGGCAGTCCTTGGTCGCTCCTTGGGCCAGATCACGGCGTGTTTGCTTCGAATCGGGGGCGCCACATGCCCGCCGAGCCGTTCGATCCGAGCATGCGGGCGAGGACTTCCTCGCGCTTGTGTGATAGACAAAAATTTGGCAAGGTCTAAGTTAGGACAGTAAAGCTGTCTCAATTTCGAGGCCATCCCGGCATAGGGATTGCAACGAGACCTCGGCGCCCCGAGCTCCGAGAATGCTGCAGGCAGGGCCGTCCCTCAGGGGACGTTGAAACGCCCGTCGTCTGAATTTAGGAAAATGCGGCTCGCGGCGGACGAGCGGTGGCCCGGTGGGTGCCGCAACGTTCAAGGTGCGCCAAATACGGTGGAGCCCTTACGAAAGGGAGAGGACACATGAGCGGGTCGGAATTCGAGCGCGAAAACATCGTGGCAGGAACGCTGTCGGCGACCGCGGACTCGAAAGCCGCTGAGCCCGCGCGTGAGTTGCACACGCCCGAACTGCATACTTGGCGCCCGCAAGCCGAAGGCCTGTTTGATCCGAGCCTGGAAAAGGATTCCTGCGGCGTCGGCTTCATCGCCAACATCAAGGGCCAGAAGTCGCACCAGATCGTCTCCGATGCGCTGAACATCCTGTGCAACCTCGAGCATCGCGGCGCCGTCGGCGCCGACCCGCGCGCCGGTGACGGCGCCGGCATCCTGGTGCAGATTCCGCACGCCTTCTTCGCGCGCAAGACCGCGGAGCTCGGCTTCAAGCTGCCGCAGCCCGGCGAATACGCCATCGGCGCGCTGTTCATGCCGCGCGACGCCGCGTGGCGGAACGTGATCAAGAGCATCATCGCCGACGAGATCAAGAACGAGGGCTTCAAGCTGCTCGGCTGGCGCGATGTGCCCAGTGATAATTCCTCGCTCGGCGTCACCGTGAAGCCGACCGAGCCCTACCACATGCAGGTCTTCATCGGCCGCAACGGTGCGGCCAAGACCGAGGACGATTTCGAGCGCCACCTCTACATCCTGCGCAAGTCGATCTCGCAGGCGATCTATCAGCGCCGCGACCGCGGCATGGCGGGCTATTATCCGTGCTCGCTGTCGTGCCGCACCGTGATCTACAAGGGCATGTTCCTCGCCGACCAGCTCGGCAAGTACTATCCCGACCTGCACGAGGCCGACTTCGACAGCGCGCTGGCGCTGGTGCATCAACGCTTCTCGACCAACACCTTCCCGACCTGGTCGCTGGCGCATCCCTACCGGATGATCGCCCATAACGGCGAGATCAACACGCTGCGCGGCAACGTCAACTGGATGGCGGCGCGGCAGGCTTCCGTGCATTCGGAGCTCTACGGCAAGGACATCAGCCGCCTCTGGCCGATCTCCTATGAAGGCCAGAGCGACACCGCCTGCTTCGACAACGCGCTCGAATTCCTGGTGCAGGGCGGCTACTCGCTGCCCCACGCCGTGATGATGATGATTCCGGAAGCGTGGGCCGGCAATCCCCTGATGGATGAGCAGCGCCGCGCCTTCTATGAATATCATGCCGCACTGATGGAGCCGTGGGACGGCCCGGCCGCGATCGCCTTCACCGACGGCCGCAAGATCGGCGCCACGCTCGATCGCAACGGCCTGCGCCCGGCGCGCTACCTCGTCACCAAGGACGACCGCATCGTGATGGCGTCCGAAATGGGCGTGCTGAAGATTCCGGAGGACCAGATCGTCACCAAGTGGCGGCTGCAGCCCGGCAAGATGCTGCTCGTCGACCTCGAGCAGGGCCGCCTGATTCCCGACGACGAGATCAAGGCCGACCTCGCCAAGAGCCATCCTTACAGCGACTGGCTGCATCGCACCCAGATCCAGCTCGAGGAGCTGCCGGATGCGCCCGCCAAGGGCGTGCGCTCCAACCTGCCGCTGCTCGATCGCCAGCAGGCGTTCGGCTACAGCCAGGAAGACATCGCGATCCTGATGACGCCGATGGCCGCCACCGGCGAGGAAGCCGCGGGCTCGATGGGCAACGACACGCCGATCTCGGCGCTGTCGGACAAGCCGAAGCAGCTGTTCACCTACTTCAAGCAGAACTTCGCGCAGGTGACGAACCCGCCGATCGATCCGATCCGCGAGGAAATCGTCATGAGCCTCGTCTCGATCATCGGGCCGCGGCCGAACCTGTTCGACCTGCAGGGCGTCGCCTCGACCAAGCGCCTCGAGGTGCGGCAGCCGATCCTGACCGACGCGGATCTGGAAAAGATCCGCTCGATCTCCGACGTCGCCGAGACCCACTTCAAGTCGCGCACGCTCGACACCACCTTCCACGCTGGCTTCGGCGCGGCGGGCATGGAGCAGGTGCTCGACGAGCTCTGCGCGCGCGCCGAGGGCGCGGTGCGCGAGGGCATCAACATCATCATCCTGTCGGACCGCATGACCGGCACCGACCGGATTCCGATCCCGTCGCTGCTGGCCTGCGCCGCCGTGCATCATCACCTGATCCGCACCGGCCTGCGCACCTCGGTCGGTCTCGTCGTGGAATCCGGTGAGCCGCGCGAGGTGCATCACTTCGCCTGCCTCGCCGGCTACGGCGCCGAAGCGATCAACCCCTATCTCGCGTTCGAAACCATCCTCGCGATGAAGGACCGGCTGCCTGGCGCGCTCGACGACTACGAGATCGTCAAGCGCTACATCAAGTCGATCGGCAAGGGCCTGCTCAAGGTGATGTCCAAGATGGGCATCTCGACCTACCAGTCCTATTGCGGCGCGCAGATCTTCGACGCGGTCGGCCTGAAGGCGGACTTCGTCGCCAAGTATTTCGCCGGCACCCACACAAGGATCGAGGGCGTCGGTCTCGGCGAGATCGCCGAGGAGACCGTGCGGCGCCACACCGACGCGTTCGGCGACGGCCAGATCTACAAGAGCGCGCTCGATGTCGGCGGCGAATATGCCTACCGCACCCGCGGCGAGGACCATGCCTGGACCGCGGAATCGGTCTCGACGCTGCAGCATGCCGTGCGCGGCAATTCGCAGGAGCGCTACCGGGCGTTCGCCAAGATCCTCAACGAGCAGTCCGAGCGTCTCTTGACGCTGCGCGGCCTGTTCCGGATCAAGAGCGCCGAGGACGACAAGCGCAAGCCGGTCAAGCTCGAGGACGTCGAGCCGGCCAAGGACATCGTCAAGCGGTTCTCGACCGGCGCGATGTCGTTCGGATCGATCTCGCGCGAGGCGCACACCACGCTCGCGATCGCGATGAACCGGATCGGCGGCAAGTCGAACACCGGCGAAGGCGGCGAGGAGTCCGACCGCTTCAAGCCGCTGCCGAACGGCGACAGCATGCGCTCGGCGATCAAGCAGGTCGCCTCGGGCCGGTTCGGCGTGACGACGGAATACCTCGTCAACTCCGACATGATGCAGATCAAGATGGCGCAGGGTGCCAAGCCCGGCGAAGGCGGCCAGCTGCCCGGCCACAAGGTCGACGCGACGATCGCCCGCGTTCGGCATTCGACGCCGGGCGTCGGCCTGATCTCGCCGCCGCCGCACCACGACATCTACTCGATCGAAGACCTCGCCCAGCTGATCTACGACCTCAAGAACGTCAATCCGGACGGTCAGGTCTCGGTGAAGCTGGTGTCGGAAGTCGGCGTCGGCACGGTTGCCGCCGGCGTTGCCAAGGCGCGCGCCGACCATGTCACCATCGCGGGCTTCGAGGGCGGCACCGGTGCCTCGCCGCTGACCTCGATCAAGCATGCCGGCTCGCCGTGGGAGATCGGTCTTGCCGAGACCCATCAGACGCTGGTGCGCCAGCAGCTGCGCAGCCGCATCGCGGTCCAGGTCGACGGCGGCTTCCGCACCGGCCGTGACGTCGTGATCGGCGCGCTGCTCGGGGCCGACGAGTTCGGCTTCGCCACCGCCCCGCTGATCGCGGCGGGCTGCATCATGATGCGCAAGTGCCACCTCAACACCTGCCCGGTCGGCGTCGCGACCCAGGATCCGGTGCTGCGCAAGCGCTTCACCGGCCAGCCCGAGCACGTCATCAACTACTTCTTCTTCGTCGCCGAGGAAGTCCGCGAGATCATGGCGCAGCTCGGCTTCAAGACGTTCGACGAGATGGTCGGCCAGGTCCAGATGCTGGACCAGACCGCGCTGGTCTCGCACTGGAAGGCCAAGGGCCTCGATTTCTCCAGGCTGTTCGTGCGGCAGAAGGAGGAGAAGGGCCAGACGATCTATCACTCGGAAAGCCAGAACCACCATCTGGAAGCCGTGCTCGACCGCCGCCTGATCGGGAAGGCGCAGGCCGCGCTCGATCGCGGCGCCCCGGTCAGGATCGAGGAAGAGATCAACAACACCGACCGTTCCGCCGGCGCGATGCTGTCGGGCGCGGTGGCCAAGATCTACGGCCATGCCGGCCTTCCGCTCGACACCATCCATGTCGGCCTGAAGGGCACGGCGGGACAGGCGTTCGGCGCCTGGCTCGCCAAGGGCGTCACCTTCGAGCTCGAGGGTGAAGGCAACGACTATGTCGGCAAGGGCCTCTCGGGCGGCTGCATCATCGTCAAGCCGCCGAAGATCTCCGGCATCGTGCCGGAAGAGTCGATCATCGTCGGCAACACCGTGATGTACGGTGCGATCGCGGGCGAGTGCTACTTCCGCGGCATCGCCGGCGAGCGCTTCGCGGTGCGCAACTCGGGTGCAGTCGCGGTCGTCGAAGGCGCCGGCGATCATTGCTGCGAATACATGACCGGTGGCATCGTCGTGGTGCTCGGCAAGACCGGACGCAACTTCGCGGCCGGCATGTCCGGCGGCATCGCCTATGTGCTGGACGAGGCCGGCGACTTCGACAAGCTCTGCAACCTTTCGATGGTCGAGCTCGAGCCCGTGCTGTCGGAGGAGATGATCAACGCCGACACCTATCACCACTCCGGCGATCTCGAGGCGCATGGCCGGGTCGACGTGTTCCAGAACCTGCTCGACTCCGATGTGGAGCGGCTGCACGTCCTGATCACGCGTCACGCCAAGCTGACGGGTTCGAAGAAGGCGGCGGAGATCCTCGCCGACTGGAAGACCTGGCTGCCGAAATTCCGCAAGGTGATGCCGGTGGAGTATCGCCGCGCGCTGAAGGAAATGAAGGCGAACGCCGACGCCGAGCCGAAGATCGCGATCGGCGCGTAAGCCTGAAAGACCCTCATGGTGAGGAGGCGCGCAGCGCCGTCTCGAACCATGAGGCCGCCACACGGGCCTCCATCCTTCGAGACGCGGCGCACGCGCCGCTCCTCAGGATGAGGGTCAAACAGAACAGACGAACACATGATGCAGGGGCATCGGGTTTCAATGGGCAAGATCACAGGTTTTCTCGAGATCGAGCGGCATGACCGCAAGTACGAGCCGGTCGCCGATCGACTCAAGAACTTCAAGGAATTCGTCATTCCGCTGAGCGAGAAGGACACGCGCGACCAGGCTGCGCGCTGCATGAACTGCGGCATCCCCTATTGCCACGGCACCGGCTCGACCGCGCCGGGCACGCCGGGCTGCCCGGTCAACAACCAGATCCCCGATTTCAACGACCTCGTCTATCAGGGCAACTGGGAAGAAGCCTCGCGCAACCTGCACTCGACCAACAATTTCCCCGAATTCACCGGCCGCATCTGCCCGGCGCCGTGCGAGGCATCCTGCACGCTCAACATCGACGACAACCCGGTCACCATCAAGACCATCGAATGCGCGATCGTCGACCGCGCCTGGGACAATGGCTGGGTGAAGCCGGAGATCGCAGCCGTTAAGACCGGCAAGAAGGTCGCCGTGATCGGCTCGGGTCCCGCCGGCATGGCCGCCGCGCAGCAGCTCGCGCGCGCCGGCCACGAGGTGCATGTCTACGAGAAGTTCGCCAAGGCCGGCGGCCTGCTGCGCTACGGCATTCCCGACTTCAAGATGGAGAAGGGCGTCATCGACCGCCGCGTGGCGCAGATGGAAGCCGAAGGCGTCACCTTCCACTACGGTAAGGCCGTGGGCGGCTCGACGCCCGGTGCGATCGATCCGCAGGAGCTCGCCAAGCAATATGACGCGGTGGCGCTGACCGGCGGCGCGGAAGCCCCGCGCGACCTGCCGATCCCCGGCCGCGAGCTTTCCGGCATCCACTTCGCGATGGACTTCCTGCCGCAGCAGAACCGCCGCGTCTCCGGCGAGCCGCTGAACGGCGCCGCCGACATCCTCGCCGGCGGCAAGCATGTCGTCGTGATCGGCGGCGGCGATACCGGCTCGGACTGCATTGGTACCTCGTTCCGGCAAGGCGCCAAGTCGGTGACCCAGCTCGAGATCATGCCGGCGCCGCCCGAGCACGAGAACAAGGGCGTGACCTGGCCGAACTGGCCGCTGAAGATGCGGACCTCGTCGAGCCAGGCCGAAGGCGCGGTGCGCGAATTCGCCGTGCTGACGACGAAGTTCGAAGGCGTCGACGGCAAGGTGACGAAGCTGCATTGCGTCAAGGTCGACGACAAGTTCAAGCCGCTGCCCGGCACCGAGTTCACGCTCGACGCCGAGCTCGTGCTGCTGGCGATGGGCTTCGTCCATCCGGTGCACGAGGGCCTGCTCAAGACGCTGGGCGTCGAGCTCGACCAGCGCGGCAACGTCCGCGCCTCCCTGCAGGACTACCAGACCTCGCGCGCGAAGATCTTCTCCGCCGGCGACATGCGCCGCGGCCAGTCGCTCGTGGTCTGGGCAATCCGCGAAGGCCGCCAGTGCGCGCGCTCGATCGACACCTTCCTGATGGGCAAGACGGACCTGCCGGGGTAATCGCCCCGGCGGTTTCACCGAACTGCATCTCACAAACTCTGCCGTCATCGCCCGCGAAAGCGGGCGATCCAGTATTCCAGAGACGTCAAGGCTTGAAGGGATAGGCCGCGGCGTACTGGGTGCCCCGCGTTCGCGGAGCACGACACCTCATTTGAGATGCGACTTAGGCATCCTCACCGCTAATTCTGCACTCGCACGCCCAGCATCACCACGGTCGATGCCGAGCTCTGTCCCGGCTGGTTGGAATCCAGCCAGTCGCGGCGCACGGTGCCCTTGATCCAGAGGCTGCGGGTCATCTTGTAGATCAGGTCGCCTGACACCGAGTAGATCGTGTCGTTGCGGTTGTCGCCCTGGTAGTCGAGCGTGCCGTAGGTGAACTTGCCGATGCCGGTCAGCCAGCGGCGGAAGTCGTGGTCGACCTCGACGGTGTAGGTGCGCGACAGCACGCCCGAGGTGCCGGGCAGCGTGGTCTCGCCGAGCTGGGTATCGGAATAGAATTTGGCCGTGGTCAGCGGCGTCGCATTCCAGGTCAGCGAGGCGGTGGTCAGCAGGCCCTCGAGTGGGCTAAGCCGCGGGTCGACATAGTCGCGCCTGGCATAGCCGATCGAGATTTCGCCGAACAGAATCCGCGTGAATTCGAACGACGTACCGGCCTTGACGTAACCGCCCGACGAATTGCGCGCGTAACCGTTGCGGTCGAGATAGAGATCATGGAAGCGGCTGTCGCCCTCCACTTCCACGAACGGCTTCACGGCCGGATTGAGCTCATAGCTGACGCGGCCGACACCGCCATACTGCGTGAAATTGCGGTCGTCGTTCGACGACGAGGTGCCGTCGGTCAGCTTCGACCATTGGTAATCGGTGCGGTCGACTGTGCCGCCGAGCGAGACCTGCATGCGGTTGAAATTCTGGTCGATGCCGAAGGTGCCGCCGACCGTGGTGTAGATCGGATATCTGGCGAGGCCGGCCTGCACGTTCGGGCTGCCGGGATTGTCGGTCGAGACCAGCAGGCGGGCCTGCCCCAGGAGATGCGTGTCCCTGGAGACATCGAGACGGCCGTCGATATGGCCGGTGAAATTCGGACGGTCGATATCGAGCGGCGCCGACAGCGGCGTACCGTCGGCGTTCGGCGTCAGCCCGGAGCCATAGCCGGTGAAGGAGCCGCGCAAATCGGCGACGACGGCGTGACGCTCCCAGTCGGAGACCGCGAGGAATTCCGGCGCGACCATGTAGAACGCCCTGCCCTGCGGCGAGTAGAGCCGGCCCGGATTGGTGTCGTAGCCGGCCATCGCCTCGACCGCGGTCTTGACCATGAACGAGCCGGCGTAGTCGCCGACCGCGCCGAACGGATCGTCGTCGATCTTCAGCCGCTTGCGCGGCGGCTGGCCGACGATGGTGCCGGCCATCGCCGGCGGCAGCGGCGTCTTGTTGGCGGTCTCCGAGGGCGGGATCGACAGCCGCAGCTGCCCCGTGGCGTTCAATGGCACCGGCGTCGTCGGCGGCGAGCCGGGTCCCGCCGGCGGCTTCGGTTTGGCCTGGCCCGGGTAATATTTCGGCTTCTGGCGCTTGCGGTTGAGCGAGTCATAGCCCGACGTCGAGGCGCCGTTCGCCGCGGGGAGCCCGTAGGTCGGGACCTGCCCGATCCGCGTCGTCGTTGATGTCGATGAAGATGAAGACGAGGAGGAACGGCGATCGCGATCGGCGTCGGGCAGCTTCAGGCCGCTGAGCGGATCCATGGCGTCGGCCGTGGTCCGGCGCAGCGGCGAATCCTGCGTGATCACCTGGCTCTGGCGATTAGGGCTGAACAGATCGGGCGTCACGGTCTGGGCCGCGGCGCACCCGGTGGTCACGGTCAGCGCCAGGACGGCCACGGCAGGGCATGGCAAAACCGCGCGGACGAGGCGTCCACGCCGGTCTTGGCCGCTTGCTGGCCGCCGCAACACGATGGAAAAACTCCAACGAATTCACATACTTGTCGGACGCACTCCGCCGGGCGGCAGAAAACGTCGTTAATGGAGTTAAAACAATTATGGTTAATGAGCCGTTGAGGATCGGCCGCCGCGCGTCGCATCGCGGAATCGAACGTGCTAAGGGAGACGCCCGGGTGCAAAACCCTCCCTTGGAATCCTAAATGGCCAAACCGAAACCGCTGATGACCAAATCATCCGGCCCCGATGACGGCGCCGTTCAATCGGCGCTCCGCACCCTCGATGCCGAAGCAAGCGGCGTCGCAGCCCTTTCCGCAGCACTGAAGTCCGACCTCGGCGCGCCGTTCGCGGCAGCGTCCGAGCTGATCGGCAATGCCAAGGGACGGCTGATCGTCACCGGGCTCGGCAAGTCCGGCCATATCGGGCGCAAGATCGCCGCGACCTTTGCCTCGACCGGCACGCCGGCGTTCTTCGTGCACGCCGCCGAAGCGAGCCATGGCGACCTCGGCATGATCACGATCGATGACGTGATCCTGGCGCTGTCATGGTCCGGCGAGCAGCCGGAGATGCGCAACCTGATCGCCTATGCCGCGCGCTTCGGCATTCCGCTGATCGCGATGACGGCCGACAAGGACTCGACGCTGAGCAAGGCCGCCGACGTGCAGCTGACGCTGCCGAAGGCCCGGGAGGCCTGCCCGCACAATCTGGCGCCGACCACGTCCTCGCTGATGATGCTGGCGCTCGGCGATGCGCTGGCGATCGCGCTGCTTGAGGGCCGCGGCTTCACCTCGACCGATTTCAGCGTGCTGCATCCGGGCGGCAAGCTCGGCGCGCTCCTGAAATATGCCCGCGACCTGATGCATGGCGGCGACGCGCTGCCGCTGAAGCCGCTCGGCACCAAGATGTCGGATGCGCTGGTCGAGATGACCTCCAAGGGTTTTGGCTGCGTCGGCATCGTCGACCGCCACGGCCATCTCGTCGGCATCGTCACCGACGGCGATCTGCGCCGGCAGATGCGCCCCGACCTTTTGACGCGGTCGGTCGACGAGGTCATGACCAGGACGCCGAAGACGATCAGCCGCGACACGCTGGCCGGCGAAGTGCTGGAGCTGCTCAACGCCTCGAAGATCACGACACTGATCGTGACCGACGCCAAGAAGCCGGTCGGCATCATCCATCTGCACGATCTGCTGCGGGCTGGTGTGGCGTAATTCCGCTCCGTCATTCGGGGCGCGCGAAGCGTGAACCTCAGATGCGCAATTGCGCACCATAGTTCGATGCTTTCGCATCGCCCCAGAATGACGGCGTTTATTTCGGAAACCGCGCCGCGGTTTCCTCCAGCGGCAGGGCCAGCGCGTTGGCGAGGTAGGAGACCGTGCGGTAGAAGCCGCACAACAGGATGATCTCCAGGATCTGGTCCTCATCGTAATGCGCCGACAGCGCGGCGAATTCCGCGTCATCCAGCGTCGCGCGGACATGCAGCGCGTCGACTGCCGCGATCATTGCCTGTTCGGCCTGCGACCAGCAGCCGGCATCGGCCGGACCGCGCACGGTGGCGTCGACCTGCTGCTCCGTCAGTTCGGCGGCTGCGCCGAACGCCGTGACGTGGACGCCCCATTCATATTCGCAGGCATTGAGTGCGCAGGTGCGGTCGATCACGATCTCCCGCGCCCTGAGCGACAACGGCCCGCGGTCCAAAAGGCTGCCGCCGCGGAATTTCTCCCAGGCGCGCGGATGGCCGGCCATCACGCGGAACAGCATCAGCGGCGGCTTGCCGCGCATGATGCGGTCGAAATGCTGTTGAACGTCCGCCGGATAGGGCGGATCGAGCGGCGCGAGGCGTGACATGGCCTGATCCAGTTGCTACATTTAATGTAGCACCACGCTACAATATCTGTAGCGACTTGCAAGAGGGATTCGAAGGGAATTCGCGACATGCCGAAGCAGGGCCCAGTCACAAGACCCGCCGTCCGCGGCTCGCGGACCGGCCGCCCGATCATGGCGCTGCTCGATCTCTTGGGACGGCGCTGGACCTTGCGCATCATCTGGGAGCTGCGCGAGGGCGCGCTGACCTCGCGCGCGCTGCGCACTGCCTGCGACGAGGCTTCGCCAACGATCCTGCAGACGCGATTGACCGAGCTGCGCGAGGCCGGCTTCGTCGAACTATCGGAGGATGGCTACGGCCTCACCGCGCTCGGCCGCGAACTGTTCCAGACCTTCACGCCGCTCCATCGTTTCGCCGAGCGCTGGAGCAAGCGGGGCGGCAGCAAGACCTCGGCGACCGTCAGTGTGTAGCCCGCATGAGCGGAGCGACATGCGGGACCGGTTTCCCCAGGTATCGCGGAGCCTGTCATCGGGCGCGCATTCGCGCGACCCGTTGGCTGACCCGGGCTACGGATTACTCGTCCGAAGCAGCATCCGACGCTCGGGCCAAGTCGTCGTCGATGGCTCAGGTCAAACTAAGCGATCGCCACCGTCAGGCTGGCGCCGTCGGCGCGGACCACCTTCACCCGGCTGCCGGCCGGCGCATCGGGGCCGGCGACGCGCCACACCGTATCGTCGATCCGCACCGTGCCCGATCCGTCGATGATCGGCTTCTCCAGCGTGAATTCGCGGCCGACCAAGGCTTCGTTGCGGCGGTTGAGGAAGGGATTGGTCTTGCTCGCCGCCGTCGCGCCCTTGGCGAAATGCCGCCATGCCGGCACCGCCAACGCGGCGAACACTGCGAACATCAGGAGCTGCATCTGCCAGGACGGCGTAAAAGCGAACGACAGCAGGCCCACAAGGAGCGCTGCGAGCCCGAGCCAGAACAGGAAGACCCCGGGCGCTGCGAGCTCCAGCGCCATCAGGATGAACCCGAAGATCAGCCAGTTCCAGGTACCCAATGTCGAAAACATCTCGGCCATGACGTGACCTCTATCATTGCGGGCGCGACGCCGTCACGCCCTCACCGCTGCGGCGGCACCGGCGGCGGCGCAGTCGGGCCGGCCGGTGGCACCGAGCCGCCGCGCCGCGCTGCGGCCGTGGCGGACGCAGCGCTCTCGCCAAAAGTGGCGCGGGCGATCTCGCCGATGCCGGCCAGCGAGCCCAGCACGCTCGAGGTCTCGATCGGCAGCATCAAGACCTTCTGGTTCGGCGATTCCGCGAGCTGGCCGAACGCCTTGATGTACTTGTCGGCGATGAAATAGTTCAGCGCGGCGACGTCGCCTTTGGCGATCGATTCCGACACCATCTGGGTCGCCTTGGCCTCGGCCTCGGCGAGGCGCTCGCGCGCCTCGGCGTCGCGGAAGGCGGCTTCGCGGCGGCCCTCGGCCTGCAGGATCTGCCCCTGCTTGGCGCCCTCGGCGCGCAGGATTTCGGATTGCCGCTGCCCCTCGGCCTGCAAAATATCGGCGCGCTTGACGCGCTCGGCCTTCATCTGCCGGCCCATCGCCTCGACGAGGTCGGCCGGCGGCACGATGTCCTTGATCTCGATGCGGTTGACCTTGACGCCCCAGGGCGACACCGCGGCGTCGACCACGCGCAGCAGCCGCTCGTTGATCTCGTCGCGATGCGACAGCACCTGGTCGAGATCCATCGAGCCCATCACCGAGCGGATATTGGTCATGGTCAGGACGGTGATCGCCTGGTTGAGATTGGCGACCTCGTAGCTCGCCTTCGCGGCATCGAACACCTGGTAGAACGCGACGCCGTCCACCGTCACGGTGGCGTTGTCCTTGGTGATCACCTCCTGCTCGGGGATGTTGATCACCTGCTCCATCATGTTGATCTTGCGCCCGATGCGATCGAAGTAGGGCACGATCAGATTGAGGCCGGGCGACAGCGTGCGGGTGTATTTGCCGAACCGCTCGATGGTCCAGTCAAACCCCTGCGGAACGGTCTTGATCCCGGCGAACAGCGTAACGATGACGAGAAGAACAAACGCGATCGCGAAAACGTCGAAGCCAGTCATAAAGTCCTCCAGGGCCGGCGAGACCGTCGCCAGTCACGGTCGTGCATTGGTCGGCAGGACCGCTCCGCCGGTTCAGCCGGCTGTTGTTCTCCCTAGCACATAGGAAGCTGCCGTCCGACTACCAGATGCAAACGAATAGCCGTGTCCGGTGTCACTGATCGTTAACAATCAGATCCAGCCCTGAAGCTCGCGCAGCACGAGCTGGCGAATCACGTCCATGCCGCCGTCGCTGTCGTTGAGGCAGGGGATCGCCGCGAACTGCTCGCCGCCATTGTGCCGGAAGATCTCGGCATTCTCCTGCGCGATCTCCTCCAGCGTCTCCAGGCAATCGGCGGAGAAGCCGGGCGTCACCACGGCAATGCGCCGCACGCCGTCCTTGGCCAGCTTCTCGACCGTCTTGTCGGTATAGGGCTGCAGCCACTCGGCCTTGCCGAAGCGCGACTGGAAGGTGAGGATCAGCCCGTTGGCATCGAGCCCGAGCCGCTTGCGCAGCGCATTGGTCGTGGCGATGCATTGCACCTGATACGGATCGCCCTTGTCGACATATTCCTTCGGCATGCCGTGGAACGAGGCGACGATGATCTCGGGCTGGAATGGCAAGGTCGCAAGATGCGCATTGATCGAGACCGCGAGCGCCTCGATGTAGTCGGGATCGTCGTAGTACGGCGGCGTCACCCGCAGGATCGGCTGCGCGCGCATGCCGGCCAGCACGCGAAACGCCTCGTCGCAGACCGTCGCCGACGTCGCGGCGGAATATTGCGGATAGAGCGGCACCACCAGGAGCCGGCCGCAGCCCTGCGCCGCCAGCGCCTCGATGCGCTCCTTGATCGAAGGGTTGCCGTAGCGCATCGCCCAGTCGACCACGACGTGGTCGTGATCGGCGATCGCCTCCGCCAGCTTGTCGGCCTGCGAGCGCGTGATGGTCTTCAGCGGCGACTCGTTCTGCTCGGTGTTCCAGATCTTCAGATAGTCGCGCGCCTTGCGGGCCGGACGGACGCGCAGGATGATGCCGTTGAGGATCAGCTTCCAGAGCAGGCCCTGGTCCTCGATCACCCGCGGATCGGACAGGAATTCCTTGAGATAGACCCGCACGCCGGCGGCATCCGCCGTATCGGGCGTGCCGAGATTGACCAGCAGCACGCCGACGCGTTCCGGCTTCAGCGCCGCGGCAGGCTTCGCGCTCTCGAAGGGGATCACTGTGCTCATGATGGCCTTGCGCTTGCGTCCTTCGCTTGGGGTGCCTCGCTTGGGGTCTTGGGCTTCGCGCGTTGCTCCAACCTTGTCAAGCCGAGTGCGGGTTGGCTACGTTCCCGTGCGGAATAAGGGGGAACCATGACGATCGCCGAATGGTGCGTCTTCGGGACGCTGATGCTCTCGCTGCTGACGATCGTATCGGTGAAGTGGACCGGCTTCCGCAGCTTCGACAATGCCAGGCCGCGCGATCCCGACTTCTACGACGATCCGATCCGCTCGCGGGCGCTTGGCGCGCACCAGAACGGCATCGAGGCCTTCCCGTTCTTCGCCTTCGCCGTGCTGCTCGCCGAATTCCGCGTCGGCCCGCTGCGGCTGATCGACGAGCTCGCGGTGCTGTTCCTGATCGTGCGGATCGCCTACGTCTTCACTTATATCGGCAACCGCCCGACGCTGCGCTCGATCCTCTGGAGCATCGGTTTCGCGATCAACATCGCGATCTTTCTGCTGCCGGCGATCCGGGGCTATCTGACGAGCTGAGCCCCGCAGCCTTGTTATCCGTTATCCTTGTTATCCGTCATCCTGAGGAGCCTGCGCTTGCGGGCGTCTCGAAGGATCGACGGCCCGGCTGGTGGCCGTCGACCCTTCGAGACGCGCTACGCGCTCCTCAGGGTGACGGATACGGGACAGCGCCGGACTTAGGGACTTCAAAGGCACGTCGCCCGCTCGGCCGCGACGTAGCCGAACAGCAGGCCGAGCCCGAACAGCAGCACGAGGCCCGCGGCGGCGAATTCCAGGCCGCGCATGATGACCATGCCGCCGCCGTCGCGCGCCGCACTCAGCCGCTCCGCGACGCCGCGCGCCGACACCGCGACGAGCGCGATCGCCGCCACCGTGATGGCGGTGCCGAGCCCCATCACGAAGGTCGCGGCGATGCCGGCCCAGAACAGGCCCTGCGCCAGCGCGAACACCAGCACCAGGATCGCGCCCGAGCATGGCCGGATCCCGACCGTGAGGATCGCACCTAAGCCGCGCCGCCAGCCGCCAGGACCGGCGAGCTCGGCCGGCGTCGGGCCGTGCGAATGGCCGCAATGCTCGTCATGGACGTGTTGCGCGTCATGACCGTGCTCGGGGCCATGGTCATGATGATGCCCGTGATCGTCATGCGCGTGACGATGATGGTGATCATGGCCGTGGTCGTGGTGATCGTGATCATGATGGTCGTGATCGTGCTGATGCGCGCCGGCCATCGCCAGCGCCGGCCCCGGCGCCTGCAGCGCACGGAAGAAGCCGCCGCCCTTGACCCAGACCAGACGGGCGCCGAACGCCGCGATCAGCGCGTAGCTTGCGATCTCGACCGCCTTCTCCGCCCCGCACATGGTCTTCGCGGTCGCGTTGAGCAGCCAGGCACAGATGCCCACGATGAGAACGGCGACCACCGACTGCATCAGCGCCGAGGCGAACGACAGCACGATGCCGCGCCGCGCGGTCTCTCGGTTGGCGACCATGTAGGATGAGATCACCGCCTTGCCGTGGCCGGGGCCGGCGGCATGGAAAATCCCGTAGGCAAAGGAGATCACGAGCAGCGTCCAGACCGCCGAACCGTCGGATTTCGCGGCGCGGATGGTCTGGGAAATCTCGCGGTAAAACTCCGACTGTTTGGCCAACAGCCAGCCGACCAGCCCGCCCTGCGGCTCTGCCGCACGCGGCGCACCGAACGGATTTTGCGCCAGCAGTGCATGAACGGCGCCGTCGAGCAGCGCAAATGCCGCCAGCACGGCAGCGGACACGGCGAGGCCGCGCGTCATGCGCGAGACGATCGGCGTCATGGGCATTCCACCGAGACCTTGTTGGCGAACATCATGCCGAAATTGCCGTTGCCGCCGTCGAGAAAGTTCTGCTCGCCGAGCTTCTGCGCTGCGGCGGTGCCGTCACTGTTCGGCCGTTCGAACTGCATCTTGCAGTCCGCCGCGGCGCCGACCAGCTTGACCGGCTCCTTCTCGGCATACTGGAAGTCGATGAAATAGGTCGGGTCGAACACTTCGAGCGAGAGCTGCCTCGCCTTGAACGGCGTCTTCAGCGGCAAAGTGAAGTGCAACGTCAGCGCCGAATCCTTGTATTCGAGGAAGTAGTCGACCGGTTCGGTGAACTTCTGCTTCTTGCCGTCGCCCTTGGCGAAGGTGAAGTAGGCGTATTCCTTCAGCGACTCGACATTGGTCTGCGCCAGCGGCGCCAGCTCCTCGCGGCTGTAGGCGCCCTTCACCTTGGTCTCGATGCCCTGCAGCGCATAGGTCGAGAACATGTCGTCAAAGGTCCAGGCGTGGCGGACCCCGGTGATGGTGCCGTCGGGCGCGTAGATCAATTCGCTCTTGGCGACGATCCAGACATGCGGATGGGCCTCGGCGGCCGCCGTACCGAGCACGACGGGCACCGCAAGCACGAGCCAGGCGATCAGGCGCTTCAACGACGGCCGCACCTTCAGGCCGCCTCAGGCGTCTCGAGCAGGCCGCGACGGCGCAAAAGCGCGTCCGGCTCGGGCTCGCGGCCGCGGAAGGCGACATAGGCCTCCTCCGGATCGCGCGAGCCGCCCGACGAATAGATGTCGTCATGCAGCCGCTTGGCGGTCGCCGGATCGAAGATGTCGCCGGCCTCCTCGAAGGCGCCGAAGGCGTCGGCGTCCATTACCTCCGACCACATGTAGCTGTAGTAGCCGGAGGCATAGTGGTCGCCGGAGAAGATATGGCCGAACTGGGTCGGCCGGTGCCGCAGCGAGATTTCGGCGGGCATGCCGATCTTCTCCAGCTCCTTCTGTTCGAAGGCGCGGACGTCCCAGCTCGCCGCCGCCGGCTGGGTGTGGAATTCGAGGTCGACCAGCGCCGAGGAGACGAACTCCACGGTGGCAAAGCCCTGGTTGAACTTGCGCGCGGCGAGGAAGCGCTTGAGCAGATCGTCCGGCAGCGCCTCCCCGGTCTGGTAGTGGCGGGCGAAGCGCTGCAGCACCTCGGGCCGCTCCTGCCAGTGCTCATAGAGCTGCGAAGGCAGCTCGACGAAGTCGGTGAACACGCTGGTTCCGGACAGCGACGGATAGGTCACGTTGGACAGCATGCCGTGCAGGCCATGGCCGAACTCGTGGAACAGGGTTCGCGCATCGTCGGGCGACAGCAGCGACGGCGCGCCGTCGGCGCCCTTGGCGAAGTTGCAGACATTGATGACCAGCGGCGCGACGTCGCCGTCGAGCTTCTGCTGGTCGCGCAGCGAGGTCATCCAGGCGCCGGAGCGCTTCGAGGGCCGCGCGAAGTAGTCGCCGTAGAACAGCGCCTTGTGCTGGCCGTCGCGGCCCTTGACCTCCCAGACCCGGACATCCGGATGCCAGACCGGGACGTCCTTGCGTTCCTCGAAGGTGACGCCGAACAGGCGGGTGGCGCAGTCGAACGCGGCCTCGATCATGTGGTCGAGCACCAGATAGGGCTTGATCGCGGAATCGTCGAAATTGGCGCGGCGCTGGCGCAGCTTCTCGGCGTAGTAGCGCCAGTCCCAGGACGCCAAAGTGAAATTGCCGCCCTCCTCCGCGATCAGCGCCTGCAGCGCGTCGCGGTCGGCGAGCGCCCGGGCCCGCGCCGGCTTCCAGACCCGCTCCAGCAGGCCGCGCACGGCCTCCGGCGTCTTGGCCATGGAATCCTCGAGGCGGTAGGCGGCGTAGGTCGGGAAGCCCAGGATCTTGGCGGTCTCCTCGCGCAGCCTGAGGATCTCCACGATGGTCGCGTTGTTGTCGTTGGCGTTGCCATTGTCGCCGCGCGCCGTGAAGGCCTTGTAGACCTTCTCGCGCAGATCGCGCCGCGACGAGCTCTGCAGGAACGGTTCGACCGAGGAGCGCGACAGCGTCACGATCGCCTTGCGGGGCATGCCGCGTTCTTCCGCCGTAGCCTTGGCAGCCGCCACAAATGTGTCGGAGAGGCCGGCGCGGTCGCCCTCGCCGAGCTCCATGAACCACTCCTGCTCGTCGCCGAGCAGATGGTGGCTGAACGAGGTGCCGAGATGGGCGAGGCGCTCGTTGATCTCGGCCATGCGGGCCTTTGCCGCATCGTCGAGCCCGGCGCCGGAGCGGCGGAAGCGGGTGTAGGTGCGCTCCAGCAGCCGCATCTGCTCGCCGGTCAGGCCGAGCGAGGCGCGCTTCTCATGCAGCATGGCGATGCGGCCAAACAGCACAGCGTTCATCATGATCGGATTCCAGTGCCGCGCCATTCGGGGCGACACTTCCTTGTCGATCTCCAGGATCGCCGGGCTCGAATGCGCCGAGACGAGGTCGTAGAACACCGCCGCGACCTTCGACAGCAGTTTGCCGGAGCGCTCCAGCGCCGTGATGGTGTTGTCGAAGTCGGGCAGCGCCGGATCGTGGGTGATCGCAGCCACTTCCGCCGAATGGTCGGCGAAGGCCTGCTCGAAAGCGGGGAGGAAATGCTCCGGCTTGATCTCGGCGAAGGGCGGCGTCTCGAGCGGCGTCCGCCATGCCTTCAGGAGGGGGTTGGCAAGGGCCTGAGCCTTGGCGTCTGCGCTGGTTCCTGACATCGAATGTCCCGTTTTTCGCCTTGAAAATGCTGCCCAATCTATATCACGCGATACGGCATTTTTGGGCCTTTTGCGCTTGATAGATGGGCACTTTTCGGAGAGATTGCGCCCCCTGAACAGGACCTATTCCATGACCATGCAGCCCTCCACCTCAACCAACCGCACCATCGCCTGGCCGAGCGTCATCACCGTGATCTCGGCGGCGATCCTGATCGGCGCGGAAGTGTTCGGCGCGGCGTTCGCCGGCGGCTGGGCGCTCGCGATCCTGCTCGGGCTCGACGACGTCGCCGCGCACATCCTGCAGGCGGTGCTGTTCGGCATCGGCGTACTGATCATGATCGCCTTCATCCGCGCAGCGCAGCGTGTCGAGCCGTTCACGCGTCGCGCGTGAGCTTGAGCGATTCAAGAAAGCACTGCGGCACAGGGCTAAAACGCACACACGCTTCGTTAGTCATTCTTAACAGCCGTTCATCCTCAGCGCGTCCGACGCGTGCTGCGCGCGACATCGCAAGCACGCGTTAGGGAAATTTGTCGCTATCGCAAAAAAATTCTTGCGCCACGAAGTCAAAAGACTTATTTCGTGCCTTGCCCAATTTCGCACGTGCCTGTGGTCGTGTGTCAGTCGGTAGGTATCCGGACAAGAGGCCGGACAGCCGCCAAGGGGTGGAAGAACCGAGGGTCGCTTACGTCCATCAGGACACGAGGCGGCCAGCATCTCTCTCCAGGGATGCCGTTGAAGGTCTCACCACTCTTTGCAACCGTGACTGGCAGCCGGAGGCGAACCGGCGCACCCCGCTCTCAACGGGGGACGCGACTTAAAGCAACGACGGATCGGGCTTTTTTGGTCTCTACCGGCGGTCCAACGCCGGCCCGGGCTACTGAAAAGGCTTGTCCTTCATTGCCAGGTGATCGGGCGGGAAACTCTCCCAACCAATCCACGGCAGCACAGTCTGGTTTGAGTCTCTTGGCCTCAACGCGCCTCCATCGCGCGATGTGGCCGAAGCGCTCTTACCCGACGTCACGTTGATGCGGATCCCGTCGCTGGGGCCGTTGGAGAGTGCCATGACTGAACGTATCCAGGAATTCCTGCGCAACCGCCGCCAGGATGGTCTCGACACCGAGCCGTGCCTCGTCGTCGACCTCGAAGTCGTGCGCGACAACTACCAGACCTTCGCGAAGGCGCTGCCGGACAGCCGGGTGTTCTACGCGGTGAAGGCCAATCCTGCGCCCGAAGTGCTGTCGCTGCTCGCCTCGCTCGGCTCCTGCTTCGACACCGCGACCGTCGCGGAGATCGAGATGGCGCTGGCCGCCGGTGCGACGCCGGACCGCATCTCCTATGGCAACACGATCAAGAAGGAGCGCGACATCGCGCGTGCCTTCGCGCTCGGCATTCGCCTGTTCGCGGTCGACTGCGCCGCCGAAGTCGAGAAGGTCGCTCGTGCCGCCCCCGGCGCCAAGGTGTTCTGCCGCATCCTCTATGACTGCGCCGGCGCCGAGTGGCCGCTGTCGCGCAAGTTCGGCTGCGACCCGGAGATGGCGGTCGAGGTGCTCGACCTCGCCAAGCGCCTGGGTCTGGAGCCGTGCGGCATCTCGTTCCATGTCGGCTCGCAGCAGCGCAAGGTGAAGGCGTGGGACCGCGCGCTCGCGATGGCGTCGACCGTGTTCCGTGACTGCGCCGAGCGCGGGATCAACCTCACCATGGTCAACATGGGCGGCGGCTTCCCGACCAAGTACCTCAAGGACGTTCCGCCGGTCCTGCAATATGGCCGGTCGATTTTCCGCGCGCTGCGCAAGCATTTCGGCAACCAGATCCCGGAGACGATCATCGAGCCGGGCCGCGGCATGGTCGGCAATGCCGGAATCATCGAGACCGAAGTCGTTCTGATCTCGAAGAAGAGCGACGAGGACGAGGTGCGCTGGGTCTATCTCGACATCGGCAAGTTCGGCGGTCTCGCCGAGACGATGGACGAATCGATCCGCTACGCCATCCGCACGCCGCATGACGGGGCGGACATGACGCCGTGCGTGCTCGCGGGCCCGACCTGCGACAGCGCCGACGTGCTGTACGAGAAGCTGCCGTATCCGCTTCCGGTGACGCTCGAGATCGGCGACAAGCTGCTGATCGAAGGCACCGGCGCCTATACGTCGACCTACTCGTCGGTGGCGTTCAACGGCATTCCGCCGTTGAAGACCTACCACATCTGACCCGCCTCCTTCTCGAGGCCCGATAAACCGGGAGCCGGCCCCGCCGGCTCCTCCCCGATCATTTTTGATTTTCCTGAACGACGCTTGCCGCGGCGTACGACACGCCGTTGCAAGCGGGGACTGACGTGCCATGACTGCAAGACGGAACACCCCCGTTGCCCTCATCCGAGATGCCGCCCCGTTCGCGATCCGTGCGGAGCGTGGCTCGGACGTCGTCGCACGCGAAGCGCTGCTGGATGCCTGCTTTGGCCCGAATCGCCATACGCGCACCTGCCAGCGCCTGCGCGACGGACGCGCGCCCGCCGAAGGCCTGAGCCTTGCGGCCGTGCGCCAGGACGGCCGGCTGGTTGGAACCGTGCGGTTGTGGCACGTCAGCGCGGGGGGCCGCAGCGCGCTGATGCTGGGGCCGCTGGCAGTCGACGACGACTGCCGCGGCCTCGGCGTCGGCGCCGCGCTGATGCAGCGTGCGCTGGCGGTCGCCAAGGCGCGCGGCCACGGCGCCCTGATCCTGCTTGGCGATGCGCCCTACTACGCCCGCTTCGGCTTCACCGCCGCCAAGACCGGCGAACTGTCGCTGCCGGGCACGTTCGAGCGCGAGCGGCTGCTCGGCCTCGAGCTTGTCGCGGGCGCGCTGGACGGCGCTTGGGGCATGATCACGCCGACCGGCGCGCCGCTGCCCGAGGCCAAGGCATCGCGGACGCGATCCCGGACCCGGAAGGCACCGCTCGCCGTGCCGCACGCGGCGTAAGGCGGGCCGTCATGTCGGAGCACATTCCCATCACCGATGGCGCGCGCCCGCGTTGGCGCGGCCTCGTCACCACGGTCATGCTGATCCTGATCTCGGTGATGATCGTCAGGGATATCCTGGTCCGGCGCTGGACCGGCACGCCGCCATCGCCGCCCGACGCCACGCTCCAGTCCCACTAACGCCGGCCGCGCCAGGCCTGAACCAAGGGGTTGCGCGGGCGGCAAAAATGCCCGTAAACCCCGCGCAAAGCCATTTTCAGTCGAGGCCCAGATGTCCCGCCGCCTGATTTCCACCGGCTCGCCCTTTGAGAAGATCGCCGGCTACAGCCGCGCCGTGATCGACGGCGACTTCGCCTTCGTCGCGGGAACCACCGGCTATGACTACGCCACGATGACCATGCCGTCAGATGTCACGAGCCAGTCACGGAACTGCTTCAAGACCATCGAGGCCGCCCTCAAGGAGGGAGGCTTTGCGATGGCCGACATCGTCCGCGCGACCTACTACCTCACCGATGCCCGTGACGTGGATGCCCATTTCGCGGTCTGCGGCGAGGTCCTCGGCGACATCCGCCCGGCCGCAACGATGCTGATCGTCGCAGGGCTCTACAAGCCCGAGATGAAGGTCGAGATCGAAGTCACCGCGAAGCGTCGCAACCCCTGATCCACTCTATCCGCCGCTAGGCACTCTCCTGGAGAAAATGATGAGCCCCGCCTCGCAGATCTACGCGAAGATCACAGGTCCCATTGTCATGATCGGCTTCGGCTCGATCGGCAAAGGCACGCTGCCTTTGATCGAGCGGCATCTCGATTACGACAAGTCACGCGTCACCGTGATCGACCCCAAGGACGAGGGCCGCAAGGCGCATTGCGAGAAGCACAACGTCAAATTCATCCAGAAGGCCGTGACCAGGGACAATTATCGCGACCTGCTGAGCCCGCTGCTCACTGAAGGCGGCGGCCAGGGCTTTTGCGTCAATCTGTCGGTCGATACCGGCTCGACCGACATCATGGAGCTCTGCAACGAACTCGGCGCTCTCTATATCGACACCGTCAACGAGCCATGGCTCGGCTTTTATTTCGATTCGTCGAAGGGCCCGGAAGCGCGCTCCAACTACGCCCTTCGCGAAGTGACACTGGCGGCCAAGAAGGCTCGTCCCGCGGGCTCGACGACGGCCGTCTCCTGCTGTGGCGCCAATCCCGGCATGGTCTCGTTCTTCGTCAAGCAGGCGCTGCTCAACGTCGCCGCCGATCTGAAGCTCAATGCCCCGAAGCCGAAGACCAAGGCCGAATGGGCGGACTTAATGCGGCAGGCCGGCGTGAAGGGCATCCACATCGCCGAACGCGACACCCAGCGCTCGAAGTCGCCGAAAGAGCCTGACGTCTTCGTCAACACCTGGTCGGTGGAAGGTTTCCTGTCGGAAGGCGTGCAGCCGTCCGAACTCGGTTGGGGCACCCATGAGAAATGGATGCCCGAGAATGCGCACACCCACGAAGCCGGTTGCGGCGCAGCCATCTATCTGATGCAGCCCGGCGCCAACACGCGCGTGCGCACCTGGTGCCCGACCCGCGGCGCGCAGTATGGCTTCCTCGTCACCCACAACGAGTCGATCTCGATCGCCGATTACTTCACGGTGCGTGACGCATCGGGCACGGCGATCTATCGGCCGACCTGCCACTATGCCTATCACCCGGCCGACGACGCCGTGCTGTCGCTGCACGAAATGTTCGGCCGCGCAGCGAAGATGCAGGAAAAGCACCACATCCTCGACGAGAACGAGATCGTCGACGGCATCGACGAGCTCGGCGTGCTGCTGTTCGGCCATGACAACAATGCCTACTGGTACGGCTCGCAGCTCTCCATCGAGGAGACCCGCAAGCTCGCGCCCTATCAGAACGCCACCGGCCTGCAGGTGACGTCCGCCGTGCTCGGCGGCATGGTGTGGGCGCTGGAAAACCCGAACGAAGGCATCGTCGAGGCCGACGAGATGGACTTCGATCGTCTCTTGGAAATCCAGCTGCCGTATCTCGGCCCGGTGAAGGGCTTCTACACCGACTGGACCCCGCTGACGGATCGTCCGGGACTGTTTCCGGAAGATATCGACACCAGCGATCCCTGGCAGTTCAAGAATATTCTGGTGCGCTGACCCGAAAGGTCATTCCGGGATGCGCGCTTCGGCGCGCAGACCCGGGATCTCGAGATGGTTGCGGGAGATTCTCCGGTGCGCGAGTGCGCACCGTCGTTCATCGCCACCACGATCTCCGGAATGACTTCGTCATCTCGCCATGTAGTCGAACGCGACCGAGCCGAGGCCGAGCGTCAGGTCCGCCTTGAAATGCAGCGCCGAGACCACCTCGCGCACCGGCAGGCGGGCGACGTCGCACAGCGCGTGCGGAAACAGCCCGAGCGCCGCGGGACCGGTCCAGGCCTCCTTCAGCGTGATGTCTTCCAGATGAAACCGCACCAGCTCGCAGATCCGCGGGCTGCCGTCGACATGCGGGATGATTTTCAGAATGAAGTTCGGCGCCGTCATCGATTTCAGCACGGTGTCGAGGTCGACCTTGCGGTGCTTGTAGCCCATGGTGGCGGAGGCGCAGAGCACCGAGCCGTAATGCAGCGAGCCGACCAGCACGTCGCTCTCGACCTCGATCCTGGGCTTTGCCAGCTTCTTCGGAAATCCCCACAGCTCGCGGCCGCCGGCGATCGGACCCTCGTCGTCGAGATACATCGCCTGGGTGTAGGCCCCCTCCTCGCCCCTGAAGCGAACCGGGATCACCTGCCCGGTCTCGGTGTAGTCGCCGAAGCCGGTCGAGTCCGGCATGCGGATGAACTCGTACTTCACCACCGGCTCGGCGACCTCAAGCGGCTCCGGCACCACGGCGGCGAGCGCTTCCGGGTCGGTCTTGTAGGTGATGATGAAATATTCGCGGTCGAAGAACCGGTAGGGCCCCGGCGGAAACGACGGGTTGGTGAGCGGCATCGAATAGGCGGTGCGCCGGACGTCCTCGATCTTCATGGCAGGCCCATCTGTCGTTGGCGAGACGACAGATTATGGAGGGCGCCGGCGGCGGAGGCGAGACCGTATAATCGGCAGCGTCCGTCAAATCCGCGTCACAATGCGAGCCTGCGGCGCGCTTACTTTTTCTCGATCGGCGGCGCGGTCTTCTCCGCGGGCGCGGGCGGCAGTACCGGCTTGGCGCCGGACTTCTGTGCTTCATCGTCGGGACGCGCGGGCTGCGGCGCCGGCGTGGTCGGCCGGTCGCCGCCCGGCTTCGATTCGGCCGGCGGCGCGGTTTTCTGCGGCTCGGGCGTCGGCGTCGGTTGCAGCGGCTGGGTCGCCTGCGCGATCTCCTGCGGCGGGGCGGCATTGATCGCGTGCAGCGAAAGCACCGCGATCGCAACGCCCGCCGCCACCAACGTCGAGGCGATCAGCATGTCGATTCGCAACCTGGTCCGATCCGCAGCCATCTCGTTCACCTGCGCCTTGTCCGCGAGGTCAACGATCCTGCCACGGCATGGTTCCGAAGCGGCGCCTGCGGGAACCTCGGCTCAATCCGTGGTGCTGACCTCCCAGGTCGCGTGCCGCACGCCGGGTTGATGCTGCAGGTCGACCACCACCGCGTTCAATTCGTTGGGCTCGACCGCGGTCGAGACCAGTGTCGCCACGATCTCGAGAAAGTCGTCGCCGGCCTCGACCACGTCGACATCGGCGACCGGATAGTTGGCTGCTTCCAGCTTCTCGACCAGGCGGTCGCGCATGTCGGGCAATGCCTCGGGAGTCACCGCGAGCTTGAAATAGTAGGTCGCCTCCGAGGCCTTCTCGTTCAGCGGGATGCGGTTGATGGCGTTGACCAGCGGACGCAGCAGCGTGTTGCCGGCGATCACGAACACGGTCAGCGCCGCCGCCTGCGCCACGAGGTCAGCACCGGCGCAGGAGCCGACCGCGGCCGAGGCCCACAGCGTGGCCGCGGTGTTGAGGCCGCGCACGTCCATGCCCTGCTTCATGATGACGCCGGCGCCGAGGAAGCCGATCCCCGACACCACATAGGCGATCACCCGCACCGCGCCGTCGGCGCCGGCCAGATGCATCGCGAGGTCGACGAAGGCGGCAGCGCCGACCGCGACCAGTACATTGGTGCGCAGCCCCGCGGTGCGCTGCCGGTACTGCCGCTCGGCGCCGATCAGGGTGCCGAGCACAAAGGCCGTGGTCAGGCTGACCAGCGTGTCGATGAAGTCGGCGAGCTGGAACGTGGTGAGAAATCGCATGACGCTGCGGCCCCGGCGCGAGCTTCGTCTTTTGACGCGTCTTCTTCACGCGAACCGGTACCCACTTCGCTCGAAAACGCTTCGTCTGCCGCGATCTCTTACATTTCCGCGATGCCCGCGTCACCATCTTCCGTGCCGAAGGCGAGCAGCGTGCCCTTGGCATTCCATCCGAGCGCCGACACCGCCGTGCCGGCGTTCCGGCGCACCAGGATCTCGGCGCCGTCCTCGAGGCGGACCATCAGCACGGTGCCGTCGGCATAGCCGACCGCCATGATGTCGTTCTTCGGATGGCAGGCGACCACCGCGACCCGCGCCGGCATCGGCGCCAGCATCGCCGGCTCCTTGCCCATCGGGCCGTCCTTGCTGGTGAACGGCCAGACGATCACGGTATCGGCGCCCGAGGTTGCGAGCCCCTTGCCGCCGACGCTCCATGACATCGAGCGGACGCGGCCGGGATAGCCGCTCATCCGCATGTGCCTGTTGTCGGCGAGCCGCCAGCCATGCATCGCCGGCTCGTGCATCGCGGTGACGAGGAATTTGTTGTCCGGGCTGAACATGACGGCGAGATGCGAGCCGGCCCATTCCAGAAACTCCGGATTGGCCGCCATGTTGGGAAACCACAAGGTCACGCCATTGTAATGCGCGATCGCAAGCCGCAGGCCCTTCGGCGCAAAGGCAAGTCCGCCGACGGTCGACGGCACCTCGAAGGTTTTCTCTTCGCCCTTGGGATTGCGCACAAAGGCGGTCTTGCCCGCCGACCATGCCACGGTGCCGTCGCTGTGCAGCGCGACATTGTCGATCCAACGCCGCTTGGCGTCGGTCGCAATGACAGAGGTCTCGCCCTTGGCATCGATCGCGATCAGCTTGCCGTCGTCACCGCCGGTGACGAGCCGCTTGCCGTCGGAGGCGGCGCACAGGATGGCGCCGAAATGCGTCTCCGTCCGTGTGATCTCGCCGTCGGCGGTCGCGATCGCAACACCCTCCTCGGCGCCGACGAAGAACGCGCGGTCGCCGAGGAAATGCACGGACCCCACCGCCACGCCGAGCGGCAGCGGCTTGACGCGGTCGGTGATCGAAACGATGGAAGAAGGGGCCTCGCCCGGATCGAACTCTTTCATCACGTGGTGATGCACTGCTCGAAGCCGTCGCGGATCGCCTGCTCGGGCAGTTCGCGACCGATGAACACGACGCGGCTCTCGCGCTTCTCGCCGTCCTTCCATTTCCGCTGATGGTCGCCCTCCAGCATCATGTGGACGCCCTGGAACACATAGCGGTCGTCATCGCCGGTGAAGGCGAGGATGCCCTTCGAGCGCAGGATCTTCTGGCCCTCGGTGGCGACGAGCTGCTGCAGCCAGGGCATGAACTTGGTCGGGTCGAGCGGCTTCTCCGAACGCAGCGACAGCGACTGCATGTCCTCGTCGTGATAATGCTTCAACCCGCCATGGCCATTGTCGTGATCATGGTGGTGATGATGATCGTGATCATGGTCGTGATCGTCGCCGGCCTCGAGGAAATCGGGCTCGATCTCCAGGATGCGGTCGAGATCGAACGCGCCGCGCTCCAGCACATCGGTCAACCCGACCTGGCAACGCTCGGTGCGGTGCAGCTTGGCATAGGGATTGATGCCGCGGATGCGGGCTTCGACCTCGGCGAGCTCGGGCTTGGAGACCAGGTCGGTCTTGTTCAGCACGATGACGTCGGCGAACGCGATCTGGTTCTTGGCTTCCGGCGCGTCCTTGAGGCGGTCGCTCAGCCATTTGGCGTCGGCGACGGTCACGACCGCGTCGAGCCGGGCGTTCTTCTGCACGTCCTCGTCGACGAAGAAGGTCTGCGCGACCGGCGCCGGATCGGCAAGGCCGGTGGTCTCGACGATGATGGCGTCGAACTTGCCCTTGCGCTTCATCAGGCCGTCCATGATGCGGACGAGGTCGCCGCGCACGGTGCAGCAGACGCAGCCATTGTTCATCTCGAACACTTCCTCATCGGCGCCGATGATGAGGTCGTTATCGATGCCGATCTCGCCGAATTCGTTGACGATGACGGCGTATTTCTTGCCGTGGTTTTCCGACAGGATGCGGTTCAACAGCGTGGTCTTGCCGGCGCCGAGATAGCCTGTCAGCACGGTCACAGGAATTTTTTGCGAAGCTTCAGCCATAACAACTCCGAAGGAACTTGGATCACGGCACTCAGCCCGGCAGGGAGGCCCCTGCCCTACTCGGCGAGCGCGCTGGTCAGGGCCTTTATATTGTGCCTGACCATATCAATGTAAGTGGGTGCATCGCCCTTTTCGGCCGTCAAACCGTCCGAATACAGGGTGCCGCCGACCCGGGCGCCGGTCTCGGCCGCGATCCGCTCGATCAGGCGGGGATCGCTGATATTTTCGAGAAAAACTGCCGGAATTTTCGCAAGCTTGATCTGGGCGATGATTGCGGCGATATCGCGCGCGCTTGGCTCGGAATCGGTGGACACGCTGAGCGGCGAGAAGAACGTGACCCCGTAGGCATCGGCGAAATAGCCGAAGGCGCCATGGGTCGAGATCACCTTGCGCCGCGCCTCCGGCACTTTCGCCACCGCCTCGTGCACCTCGCGGTCGAGCGCCTCGAGCTTGGCAAGATAGGCGTCGGCATTGGCCTTGAAGATGGCTGCCTGGTCGGGGGCCGCGGCGATCAAACCGTCGCGAATGTTGACGACATAGATCTTCGCATTGGCCACGGATTGCCAGGCATGCGGATCGTCATGGCCGCCCATTTTCCGTGGCATGATCCCCTTGGTCGCCACCGCGACCAACGCCTTGCTGCCCGAGGCCTGCAGCAGCCGCGGCATCCAGCCTTCGAAGCCGAGGCCGTTGATGACCACGAGCTTGGCGTCGGCGACCTTCCTGGCATCAGCCGGCGTCGGCGCGTAGACATGGGCATCGCCGTCGGGCCCGACCAGCGCCGTCACGTCGACATTATTACCGCCGACGTTGCGCACCATGTCGGCGAGGATCGAGAAGCTCGCGACGACGTTGATGCGCTCCGCGGCGCGCGCCGGTCCGCTCGCCAGCAGCAGCGCCAGACCAATCAAGCCGAACAATCGCCGCATCGTACTCACGCCTCGAGATGGCGGCCGGGAAACAGCTGCCGCACCAGGCCGCTGACATTGCCGAACAGCAGCGACACAATATAGAGCCCCGCCGCGACCAGGATGATCGCGGGACCGGAGGGAATCCGGGTCTGGTACGACAGCACCAGCCCGGCATAGCCCGACAGCATCGCGCTCGCCACCGCGATGCAGATCATGGTGGTGATGTCGCGCGACCAGAACCGCGCGATGCCCGCGGGCAGGATCATCAGCCCGACGCCGAGCAGCGTGCCGAGCGCATGGAAGCCGTTGACGAGGTTGACCACGACGAGCGCGAGGAAGGCGAGATGCGCCGGCGCGCCGGCCCGGCTCACGGTGCGCAGAAAGACCGGATCGACGCATTCGATCACCAGCGGGCGATAGATCACCGCGAGCACCAGGAGCGTGAGGGTGGCGTTGAACGCGATCACCAGCAGCGTCTGGTCGTCCATCGCCAGGATGTTGCCGAACAGCACATGCAGCAGGTCGATATTGGTGCCCTTGATCGAAACAATCGTGACGCCGAGCGCGAGCGAGACGAGATAGAAGGTCGCGAGCGAGGCGTCCTCCTTCAGCTCGGTGGTGCGGGCGACGAGGCCGGCGAGCAGCGCCACGGCAAAGCCGGCGATCAGGCCGCCGGTCGTCATCGCGAACAGGTTGAGCCCGGACAGCAGGAAGCCGATCGCCGCTCCCGGCAGGATCGCATGCGCCATGGCGTCGCCGACCAGGCTCATCCGCCGCAGCATCAGGAACACGCCGATCGGCGCACCGCCGAGCGACAGTGCGATCACGGCCGCCAGCGCGCGGCGCATGAACTCGAATTCGGTGAAGGGCGTGACCAGCGCGTCGGATAGCATCGGCGTCAGGCGGCCCGCGAGCGTGGATCGGAGGCGCAGGCCGCGGCGCTGTCGTCGAACGCCTCGCACATCCGCATCGCGACCATCAGATTGTCGGCCGTCAGCGCCTCGGCGGTCGGTCCCCATTTCACCGGGCCGCGTGCCAGCAGCAGCGTCTCCGGGAAATTGTTGCGCACCATGTCGAGGTCGTGCAGCGCCGCCAGCACGGTGCGCCCCTCGCCGTTCCAGCGCTTCACCAGCGCCAGCAAATCGGCTGATGTCTTGGCGTCGATGGCGTTGAACGGTTCGTCGAGCACGATCAGGCGGGCGTCCTGCAACAGCACGCGCGCGAACAGCATGCGCTGGGTCTGGCCGCCGGACAGCGTGCCGATCGGGCGGTTCTCGAAACCGTTGAGGCCGACCGCAGCGAGCGCCGCCAAAATCTTCTTGCGCGCGGCCCCGCCGATGCCGCCGAAGAAGCCGGTCGAGCGCCACAGCCCGGTGCCGACGAAGTCGAACACCGAGATCGGGAAGCTGCGGTCGATGTCGGCAGACTGCGGCAGATAGGCGATGTCGCGATGATCCAGCCCGTCGAGATCGATCACACCGGACAGCGGCTTGAGCACGCCGGCGATGCCGCGCAGCAGGGTCGACTTGCCGGCGCCGTTCGGGCCGATCACGGCGAGCAGCGCACCCGCCTCGACGGCGCCATTGAGATGATGCACCGCCGGGTGGCGGTCATAGCCGAGCGTCACGTCGCGGAAGGTAACAAGGGCAGCCACCGGTCTCACCTCATCGCCAGCCAGACGACCGCCCACAGGCCGGCGCTGACCGCGAGCGCCGCGAGCAGACGGGCCGGCACGGGCATGCGCAGGATCGACCAGTGCGCGGCCTGCGCCGGATGCGCGTGCGGGCCGTGGCCGTGCCCGTGGGGGGCGTGGCCGTGATGGTGGTGGTCGTGGGTATGCGCCATGGAATGACTGTTATATTATAACATAACGCGAGTCTACAAACGAGGAACTCATGGCCGATCCGCAAAATCGGAGGATTTGAGCTGCAGCGGCCGAGTGACGCCCCGGTCGGCAGCTTGGCCCGGAAAACCCGCCTCGACGGGAACCGTTGGCTACCTGCGCCGGAGCGAAGGTACACCTGCGCGTCTCAGATTCAGTGTCGTCCGGCCTTCGCCGGGACGACACTGAGTGTGTGGTGGCGCGTGCAAGACAAACTTCTGCGTTCTCGCGACACGGTTTGCCCGAGCCTTGCTTTTCAATCCGCCCTCTCTTGAACAGAGGGCGCAGGGAAAACCGGGTGCCGATCGGGCCCCGTGCGGGGACTTGACGCGTTTTGCTGAGTTGCCCGACCGGGCAAATCACCGATCGGCGCGTGAGGAAAATACCGGCGGAAGGCCTTCGGCGACGGAGAGGCAGCCCTTATGCGACCAGCACATAGACCAGCATGGCAGCGGTAATCGCCATCCAGACGAGCGAGAGGCGGAAATACAGCAGGTCCCAATTCATGGATACAAACGTACACGCCGGCGCTGACGTCAACCTTTCACCAGGTTAAGGCATCGCGGATTTATTAACTAAGCACGCCAGCGGAATGGATTGGTGGTTGGCACGCCGAAAGACGCCGCTTCGGCCCTCAATTTAGGAACATGGCAATCGCCATGAGGATGACCGGGCTTAGCCCCATCAGCACGACAAACACGCTGTAAAGTAGGTTGCCCATAACGCCGCCCTACGTTGGAAGGGGAGGCTATGCCGGGAGGAACTCATCAAGCCAGTGCAGTTTGTGCCAGCGATTCGAGCTTTTGGAATTAGCCAGTTATCTCAGGTACCTGGCTGGACACCCCCGTAACACTACGGGACGACACAGCTCAGGCAGAGAAAAGGGCGACGAGCGCCACCACCGCCAAAGCGGTAGCGACGCACCCTGCGATCATGACCCAGTCCTGACGCTTCGCCATGCCTGACAGGCTCGTCCTGGCGGCGCAGGTCATATTGACCTAGGTCAACCGGCAAAAATCATTCATCTGCCGTCGAGGCATCACGCAACAAAGCGCCCTCACGCCTCGCGCGCGTAACTCTTCAACCGTGCCTGGAGCACCGCGATCACCTGGTCGCGGACCGGATCGCGGGAGCCTTTCAGCCAGGCGGCGGCGAGCGGCAGGCGGCCGGCGCTGCTGCCGCGCTTCAGGCGGAGCGGCACAAAGCGGACGCCGGGGATCGCCATCCGCGCGGTCCAGCGCGGCACGATGGCAACGCCGAGCCTTGCCGCGACCATGTTGACGATGGTCTGCTTCTCGTCAGCGATCTCCTGGATACGCGGCGTCAGCCCGGCCTCGTCGAACAGTTTTGTCGTCAGATCGTGGCTGTGCGGCCGCGAGCGGCGCTCCGGCACGATCAGGGGCTGATCCGCGATGTCGGGCAGCACGATCTGCTTGCGCCGCGCCAGCCCGTGCTTGTGCGACAGCGCCACCACGGCGGTCTCCTGCAATAGCGGGACAAACTCGATGCGGCGGTCAGGCCGCTCCGGCGGGCGCACGAACGCAAGGTCGAGCGCGCCCGACAATAGCTTCGGCAGCAGCCGGATGGTCTTCTCCTCGAGCAGCTGCACCGCGACGTCGGGATGGGCGGCGCGGAGGTCGCGCAGCAGCGGCGGCAGCAGACCGGCCGCTGCGCTGTCGATCGCGCCGATCCGGAACCGCCGCGCCTGTGGCTTGCGCAGGCGGCGGCGAAAGCCGTTCTCGATCGACTCGGCGCGACCGAGCAGCGCGCGGCCCTCGCGCAGCAGCACAGCGCCGTCCTCGGTCAACGACACCGCGCGCGTGGTGCGCGCGAACAGCCGCACCCCGAGATCCTCTTCCAGCAGCTTGATGTGGCGGCCCAGCGCCGACGGCATCATCTGCAGGCGCTGCGCCGCGCGGCCGAAATGCAGTTCCTCGGCAGCCGCGACGAAGCAGCGAAGCTGGTGCAGTTCCAAGACGTCGCTTCCTTATGCCCCGCATTCGTCATGGCCGGGCTCGTCCCGGCCACCACGTCTTTTCTTTGCCGCCAAGACGTGGATGCCCGGCACAAGGCCGGGCATGACGCCAAGTGAAGGCCGGATCCGATTATATCATTTTTTTGTATAAACCGGCGCGGGTTGAAGCGAAAGGGCGCGAGCTTCTAGGCTTTCCGACGGCGCGCGACAGGCGCCGTCCCAACAAACAAGACGAACCCGGGGAAGAAGCCCATGGAAAGCGAGCTTGGCACGCGCGTATTGCGCAAGATCTCACTGCGCATCGTGCCGTTCATCATGCTGCTTTACTTCGTGGCCTTCATCGACCGCGTCAATATCGGCTTCGCGTCGCTGACCATGAACAAGGACATCGGCCTGTCGCCGACCGTCTATGGCTTCGGCGCCGGTATCTTCTTCTGGGGCTACTTCCTGTTCGAAGTGCCCTCCAACATCATCCTGCACAAGATCGGCGCGCGGATCTGGATCGCGCGGGTGATGATCACCTGGGGCCTGGTCTCGGCGGCGATGGCGCTGGTGCAGGGCGCGACCAGCTTTTACGTGCTGCGCTTCCTGCTCGGCGCTGCGGAGGCCGGCTTCTTCCCCGGCATCATCCTCTATCTCTCCTACTGGTTCCCGGCGCGGCAGCGCGCCGCCGTCACCGCGCTGTTCATGGCGGCGGCGCCGCTGTCGACCGTGCTCGGCTCGCCGGTGTCGGGCGCGCTGCTGGAGATGGACGGAATGCTCGGCTTCAAGGGCTGGCAATGGCTGTTCGTGCTGGAGGCGGTGCCCGCCGTGCTGCTCGGCTTCGTCGTGCTGGGCTTCCTGACCGACCGTCCGGAGCAGGCCCGATGGCTGGCCGACGATGAGCGCGCCTGGCTGGTCAAGACCATGAAGGCCGAGACCGACGGCAAGGCCACGACCGCCAGCCACAGCATCTGGCGCGGCCTCGCCGACCCGCGGGTGCTGGCGCTGGCGCTGGTCTATTTCGGCACCTCGGCCGGGCTCTACACACTTGGGGTGTGGGCGCCGCAGATCATCAAGCAGTTCGGCCTGTCGTCGATCCAGGTTGGCTTCCTCAACGCGGTACCGGCGACCATCGCCGTGATCGCGATGGTGCTGTGGGCGCGGCATTCCGACCGCACCGGCGAGCGCACCTGGCACGTGGTGCTGGCCTGCCTGATGGCCGCGGCGGGACTTGCGCTTGCCGGGCTGTGGACCGGCCTTGCCGCCGTGATCGCGGCACTGACGCTGGTCAATATCGGCATCTCCTCGTCGAAGCCGCCGCTATGGAGCATGCCGACCATGTTCCTGTCCGGCTCGGCCGCGGCGGCCGGGATCGCCACCATCAACTCGATCGGCAATCTCGGCGGCTTTGTCGGGCCTGCCATGATCGGCTGGATCAGGGAACGCACCGGCAGTTTCGACGGCGGTCTTTATTTCGTCGCCGGCCTCCTGGTGCTCTCGGCCGTGCTCACGCTGCTGCTGTCGCGCGCGCAGAGCGCGCCCGCGCAAACCGAACCGCAACCCAATCCCGTGCGAACTCACTAACTGATCCGGAGACAACCCATGCGTACCCATTCCATCGCTGCCATTCCCGCCGACGGCATCGGCCCCGAAGTGATCTCCGCGGGCGTCCGTGTGCTGGAGGCACTCGCAAAACGCAGCGGCGACATCAGCTTCAATGTCAAAACCTTCGACTGGGGCTCGAACTATTACAAGAAGCACGGCGTGATGATGCCGGCCGACGGGCTCGCGGAGCTGAAGAACTTCGACGCGATCTATTTCGGCGCGGTCGGCGCGCCCGATGTGCCCGACCACATCACGCTGTGGGGCCTTCGGCTGCCGATCTGCCAGGGCTTTGACCAGTACGCCAATGTGCGGCCGACAAAGATCCTGCCCGGCGTCGCCTCGCCGCTGCGCAATGTCGGCGTCGGCGATCTCGACTGGGTCATCGTGCGCGAGAATTCCGAAGGCGAATATGCCGGCATGGGCGGCCGCGCACACAGGGGCCTGCCGGAAGAGGTCGGCACTGAAGTCGCCGTCTTCACCCGCGTCGGGGTGACACGGATCATGCGCTATGCGTTCCAGCTCGCGCAGTCGCGGCCGCGCAAATTGCTCACCGTGGTGACCAAGTCGAACGCACAGCGCCACGGCATGGTGATGTGGGACGAGATCGCCGCCGAGGTGGCGAAGGACTTCCCCGACGTCACCTGGGACAAGATGCTGGTCGACGCCATGACGGTGCGGATGACGCTCAATCCGAAGAGCCTCGACACCATCGTCGCGACCAATCTGCACGCCGATATTCTATCCGACCTCGCCGGCGCGCTGGCCGGCAGCCTCGGCGTCGCGCCGACCGGCAACATCGACCCGCAGCGCCGCTACCCCTCGATGTTCGAGCCGATCCACGGCTCGGCCTTCGACATCACCGGCAAGGGCATCGCCAACCCGGTCGCAACCTTCTGGACCGGTGCGCAGATGCTGGAGCATCTCGGCGAGAAGGACGCCGCGGCGCGCCTGATGGCCGCGGTCGAGAAGGTGTGTGCGGCCGGCGTGCTGACGCCCGACGTCGGCGGCAAAGCGACGACCAAGGAAGTCACCGACGCGGTGATCGACGCGATCCATGGATCGAATGTGTGAGGGTGCGGTCGCTTCGCATCATGCAGTGAAGTGAGCACGCCAGTAGGGCTCCTCTCCCGCAAGGGGGAGATGGAGCCTGAGAGAGTGCTCACTTCACAAAAGCGCCCCCGCCTCCCCGCAATTCGTCAGCCGAGCCGGCACGCCGACGGCGGTGCAGCCGGCGGGCACATCCGTCGTGACAAGCGCGCCGGCGCCGATCCTGGCGAAATCGCCGATCGAGAGATGTCCGATCACCGTTGCTCCGGCGCTGAGCAGCACGCCGTGGCCGATTGTCGGCGCGCGGCGCGGATCATCCTGATGCCGCGCGATGGTGACGTTCTGCAGAATCGTGACCTCGTCGCCGACCGAGGCGAGCGCGCCGATGATGATGCCGGTGCCGTGATCGAGGAAAACAGCGGTTCCGATCCGGGCCGACGGGTGAATGCTGATCTGCAACTGGTCCGCCGTCGCGCTTTGCATCATGAGCGCAAGGTCGGGGCGGTCCTCGCGCCACAGCCAGTTCGACACCCGCCAGGCTTCCAGCGCGACGAAGCCCTTGAAGTTGAGCAGCGGCGGCAGGAAGCCCGTGATCGCCGGATCGCGGCGCACGATGGCTATGAGATCAGTGGCCGCGGCATCGACCAGCACCGGCTCGGCCGCATAGGCTTCGCGGGCCGCGCGCATGAACTGCGCACGATCCTCTTCCGCGCGGCTGATATGCCGGCCGATCAGGAAGGCGAGCGCGCCGCCGAGGTCGCCCTGATCGAGGATGAAGGCGGCCGACGCCTCGAGGAAGGGATCAGCCGCGATCGCGGCTGCCGCTTCGCGCCGGATCGCAAGCCAGAGATCGCCAGCTGTCACAGTCGTTGATCCCGCCATGGTCTTCACCTCATCGTCCGGATCTCAAACGATAGAGTGGGCGTGGCCATCCCAAAATGCAAACCGCCCGCTTGCTCATCGCAAACGGGCGGCTCAGGGCCATCAGGTTCTATGGGGGCACATCGCCTGAAGGCTAGCTGTTGCCTCGCCTCGTCAGCCCTGCGGCGGCTGGTCGGTCGGCGGGGTCGGACGGGTCTTGTGCTGCGCCATGAAGGCGTCGAACTCTTCCTTGTCCTTGGCGTGACGCAGGCGATCGAGGAAGTTCTTGAACTCGACCTGCTCCTCCTCGAGACGGCGCAGCGTATCCTGGCGGTATTCGTCGAAGGCCCGGTTGCCGCTGGAGGGCGGACCGAAGCCGCCGAACGGGAAGCCGCGGCGCTCCATGCGGCTCTTCATCCGCTCCATCTTGTCCTGCATCCGCTCCATCTTGTTCTGCCAGCGATCCATGTCGTTGTGACTCCAACAGGCCATCTTTCTGCTCCCGAGTGTGAAAAAGAGAAGGGCGAGGCCGATCGGCCACCAGATCATGAAGCCGAGGATGATCCCGGCGATCTTCAGGGGATGCCACGGCGTCGCGTAGAAGTAGGGACGGTAGGGCTCTTCGACGGGGCCGCGCCAGCGATTGACATCAGCGGTGTAGGCCATTTCCTTCTCCATCACGGCATCACGCCGTTGTGAATGTAAATAACATTTACATAGGTAGCCGATCCCTTGGGAAAGTCAAGCAGCGCGGATGACGCACCCTTCGGATTATTTTTGGCTCTGCCGTTGAACCTTATTTCGGCTTGCCCCAAGGACCAGCTCTGTCACCGGCTGGCTTTTCGTCGGCTGCCGCGGTTCCAGACCTGCGATCGGTCGGGAAGCCAAGGCCGCGCAGATAGATCAACACTTCGGCCTCGAGCAGATCCTCCGGCGACATCGGCAGCTTGCGCCGCGCGGCATCGCCGCGGCCGAACAGCGAGGCGACGCCGTGCGACATCGCCCAGATGTGCAGCGCCATCATCATCGCCGGCGGACGCGGCATGCCGGGCGGCGCCAGTGCCGCGAGCCGCTCGGCAGCGGCGCGGATGATCGCAAAGGCGCGCTCGCTCGCGGCCATCAGGGTCGGATTGGAATCGACCGGCAGGCCGGATTCGAACATCGCCGAATAGAACGCGGGCTCCTCGCGGGCGAAGGCGAGATAGGCCTTGCCGACCCGCTCGAACGCCGTGACGGTATCGGGACGGCCGTCGTCCCAGGCTTGCGTCAGCAGCGATTCGAACTGCTCGAAGCCGCGCTGCGCAATGCTGGCGATCAGCTCGTCACGGTCGCGGAAGTGGCGGTACGGCGCGGCGGGGCTGACGCCGGCCATCCGCGCGGCATCGGCGAAGGTGAAGCCGGCCGGCCCCTTCTTCGAGATCAGGTCGAGGGCGGCCTGCAGCAACGCCTCTTTGAGATTGCCGTGATGATAGCCGCGCTCGGCGCGGCCTTGGTCCTTGCGCCAGCTCATGTGAACGGCTTTTACATGAGCCGACGGTAAAGGTCACTAGCGGGGCGGCGGCGCGTCAATCAAGATTAACGGACCGAAAGCGGCCGCAAGGTCGGTGCGCTCCCTCTGCCGCTTGCGGGGGTCCGAGACGAGCGAAGCTCGCTGTCGAGGTTGGGCTGGGGGCTCTCTCCGCGAGTCGCACCATGGAAAGAGCCCCACCCGCCGCGCTCTTCGAGCGCAGCGACCTCCCCCGCAAGCGGGAGAGGTTCAGGGAGCCCACGATTGCCTATCGCCCCGGGATCGGCAGCACCGGCATGATCTCCACGGCTTCGCCCGGGAAGATCGAAAAATGCGGATGGTTCTCGAACAGCTTGGCCGCCGCTTCATGCGAGGGCGCGCGCACCACGGTGAAACCGGTCATCAGATTGGCGATGTCGGTGACGCCGCCCTGCCCGACCTTCTTGGTCTTGCCGAGCGGTCCGCCCATCTCGACGATCACGTCATGGTGCTTCTCGACCCAGGCGCCCCAGGCCGCCATGCCCTGCTGCTCCTTGGCGCGCCGTTCGGCCTCGGGCAGCGCGTTCCAGGCGGCCATGCGCGAGCCAGTGCTGCCGCCACCGAGATAGACGGCGAGGAAGGCATTGGTGCTCATCTTGCATCTCCATTGTGGTCGTTGCTGGTTTGACGATCGTTTGCTGGCACGATGACGCCGTGCGGCGGCATCGCTACGTGTTGCAAGGCCGGATCATGCGGTGTCAGCGCAGCGCCTTGCCCCAGCCGCCCTGCGGATGCTCGAAGGTGGCGGCCGCCTGCTGCACCTCTTCGGAAAAATCGGCCATCTCCTGCACCTGGCGGATCTCGATCATCTCGTTCGCGGTGGCCGGGCACTTCCTGGCCCATTCGATTGCCTCGGCGCGCGAGGCGACCTCGATCATCCAGAAGCCGCCGATCACTTCCTTGGCCTCGGTGAACGGGCCGTCGATCACGACCGGCACGCCGGTGTCGAACTTGACGCGCGCGCCGGTTGCCGGCGGATGCAGGCCTTCCAGCGTGATCAGCACGCCGGCGTCCTTCAGCGCTTGATTGTACCGCATCATCGCGGCGACCCGTTCGGGGTCGAGCTCGAGCTTGGCCGGCGCGGACTCGTAGCCGAGCGGGATCATCAGCATCATGAAACGCATTGGTCGGATTTCCTTGCTTGTTGAATCACTCGCAATCCTCACCCTCGTCATGCCGGGAAGCCCCACACGGCGCCGGCCCGGAATCCATGACTTGCGACGGTGATCATGTATTCCGGGCGCATCGCCGGCGCGATATCGCGGAATGACGTCGGGTGTCATTTCCTGCCCACCTGCGCGCGCAGGCGCTCTCCCCGCTCGCGCAGCTCGGGCGTCAGCGCCTCGCCGAAATCCTCCGCGGCAAACACCTGGCGGATCTCGATCTCGGAGCCGCCGTCGAACGGCGCGCGCTTCATCCAGTCGATCGCTTCATCGAGCGACTTGGTCTCGATCAGCCAGAAGCCGCAGACGAGATCGCCGGTCAGGCTGAACGGGCCGCGCGACACGGTGCTCTGCCCGCCGGCATATTTGACCCGGGCGCCCTTGCTGGTCGGGTGCAGGCCCTCGCCGGCCTGCATCACGCCGGCCTTGACCATCTCCTCGTTGAACTTGCCCATCGCGGCGAGCAGTTCGGTGCTCGGCGTCACGCCGGCCTCGGTATCCCTGCTCGCCTTCACGATCACCATGAACTTCATCGTCCTGCTCCGTTGTCTTGCTCAGCTGCCTTGCCGGTATCTCCGGTGCTCGTCTCAAGGACGACGCGGGGCTTGCCACGCCGACAGGCCAGGCGAAATTATTTCGGAGGTCATTGGATCGCGCGCCACAGCCCTCAGCGCTCCTGCCTGACGAGCTCGCCGTCCTGGTGCGACGGGCCGAAATAAACGTCGATGCGCGACACCTTGTCGCCGTCGAACACGAAGAACTCGGTGTTGCGAAAGCTCTTGCCGTCGCGCGCGACGCAGCGATAGGTGACGAAGGCCTCGAGGCCGTCGACCATGATGCGCTCGATCTCGTGGCGGCCGATCCAGCCGGAGTCGCGCCAGCACTCCGCGAAATAGGTCGGCTTGTCGATGTTCTCGCCATAGGGCGTCGAGAAGCGGAAATCCTCCGCGAACGCCGCCTCGACGCTCGCGCGGTCATTGGCGAGATAGGCGGCGAAGAGGGAGCGGATGATCTCCGCCCTGTGGCCAGTTGCAGTCATGTCGTCTCCCACACGTATCGCCAGGGCCTCCGGAGCGACCACGCTCCGGGAACCCGGGCCTTAAGGAGATGACGAACGGGACGGCGCAAAAGCGACATCACGCCACAATTTATTTTTGGAACCGGATCGGAAGCCGGCTTGCTTCAGGTTTCCTGCGGGAACATGCCGAAATAGGGCTCGGCCTCCCTCAGGACGCGCGCGAAGGACGGTCGCGCCATCAGCCGCTCGAGATAGGCGGCCAGATGCCGATGGCCATCTCCGAACGGCTCGACCTTGTTGCCGTAGAACATCGTCGGGGCGGCCGCGCAATCGGCCAACGAGAAATGCTCGCCCATCATCCAGCCGCCTTGCGCGCGTTGCTGATTCAGGATCAGTTGCTGATCCAGGATCGCATAGGAGGTGCGGAGCTGCGCCCGCGCCTCGGCGACGCCATGCGGATCCTTGCTGTCCGCGGGCCGCAGCCGGTCGCCGACGACCTTCTGCATCGGCAGGTGGACATAGAGATCGAGGAAGCGATCGCGCAGCCGGGTCTGCAGCGCGAGGTCCGGATTCTCGGGGATCAGCCTGACGGCACCGGGATAATGCCGGTCGAGATATTCGATGACGATGCTCGATTCCGGCACCGTCTCGCCCCGCGTCTCGTCGCGGAGCACGGGAAAGCGGCCGATCGGCGACAGCGCGAGCAACGCCGCGCGCTCGGCGGGATCGCCGAGATTGACCATATTCGTCGTGAACGGCGTGCCGTTCTCGTAGAGCGCAATCAGCGCCTTCCAGCAGAACGAGGACAGCGGATGGTAAAGCAGGGTAAGCGACATCAGAACTCCATCATGGAACCAGTGCCCCGAGGACGAACCGGAGACGGCCCTCCCGACATCTCGCATGATGATTATCTTGCTGCAACGCGAGTCGGTTGACACGCCTGGGCAAAGATCGCAGACGAACTGGCTCGTCTGCCAGCCAGGCCGAATGCCCGAACCATGGACCGCACAATGACATCGTCTCCCCCGAAAGTCGCCCTCGTAACCGGCGCCGCGCGCGGCATCGGGCTTGCCGCGGCGAAACGCTTTCTCGGCGACGGCTGGCGCGTCGCGCTGCTCGATATCGAGGGCGAATTGCTGCGCGCGGTGGTCGCGGCGCTGAAGCAGCCCGACGACACGCTGGCGCTCACCTGCGACGTATCGGACGCCGCTGGTGTGGCGGCCGCGATCTCTGCGATCACGGACCGGTTCGGCCGGCTCGACGCGCTGGTCAACAATGCCGGCGTTGCCGTGTTCACGCCGGTGCTGGAGACTTCGGACGCCGACTGGAGCCGGATCATGGCGGTCAACCTCACCGGCCCGTTCCTGTGCACCAAGGCGGCCGCGCCTGTGATGCGCGAGCATGGCGGCGGTGCGATCGTCAACATCACCTCGATCTCGGCGGTGCGTGCCTCGACGCTGCGCTCGGCCTACGGCACCAGCAAGGCCGGGCTTGCGCATCTGACCAAGCAGCTCGCGGTCGAGCTCGCCTCGCTCGGCATCCGCGTCAACGGCGTCGCGCCCGGCCCGGTCGACACCGCGATGGCCAAGGCGGTTCACACGCCGGAGATCCGCGCCGACTATCACGACGCCATCCCGCTCAACCGCTATGGATTGGAGGAAGAGCTGGCGGAAGCGATCTTCTTCCTGTGCTCGGATCGCGCCAGCTACATCACCGGACAGATCCTCGCCGTCGACGGCGGCTTCGACGCCGCCGGCATCGGCCTGCCGACCCTGCGCGGCGCGCGGCGGAATGGGTAACGGTTGATCGGATGAACTAATGTCACCACCGCGACGGGACTGCGCTCCCTCGCCCCGTTCTTACGGGGAGAGGGTTGGGGTGAGGGGCCCTCTCCCCGCGCTCAGTACCAGTTAGTCTCGCGGAGACTCCCCCTCAACGCATCTGTCGATGCGTTCCGACCTCTCCCCGCAGGCGGGGCGAGGTAAAGTAGAGTCACCGCGCTATCAGCGCCCGTTCACCGCGACCACGCGCCAAGCATTCGGCAGCCGGTCGATCCGCGTCAGCGACAGCGGATCGATGACGAAGCGCAGCGCGAGCTCCGGCGCAAGCTCGAGCGCGATCGCAAGGATCGCGCGGATGGTACCGGAATGCACGACCAGTACGACGTCGCCGGCCGGCAGGCGCGCGAGCCCTGCCCGCGCCCGCGCGATCTGATCGGCAAAGCTTTCGCCGCGCGGCGGCCGGTTGCTGCCCGGCGATTGCCAGAAGGCGCGATAGGCCGCCGCGCCGAGCTCGGCCTCGATCTCGCTGTGACGCCGGCCGGTCCAATCGCCAAAATCCTGCTCGCGAAAGGCGTCGTCCTCCGTTGCCGTGAGACCGAGCTTTACTGCGGTCTCGCGGGTGCGCCGCGCCGGACTGCAGACCGCGCGAGCGTGAGCCGGCAGCCTCACCTGCAACGACGCGAATGCCGCGGCATCGCTGAGGTCGGCGGGCGCATCCGGCGCGTGGATCACGCCGCGCGGACCGTCCACCGGCGCATGACGGATTAGCCAGAGACGGGTTTCGCGATCCATGTTCCGCTCACGCTTTCATTTTGACGCGTTTTCTTTACTGAGCCGGTATCCACTTCGCTCGAAAACGCCCTAACCTAACCGCGCCGCAAGCAGCACCAGGATCGCGGTCTCCGCGACCTGTTCGGCGCCGCCCAGCACGTCGCCGGTCTGGCCGCCGATCTGCCGCTTTGCCACGAGCGCCATGATCAGTGCGCTCGCACCGGCCGCGAGCGCCGCCAGCAGCGCGCTGCCGAACGGCAAGGCGAGGACTGCGATCAGCAGCGCCAGGCCGGCCGCGACCGCCGCGATCGCACCATCGGGCTTTCCGGCATTGGCGGCGAGCCCATCCTTGCGCGCGTAGGGCAGGCTGATCGCGATCCATGGCAGCACGCCGCGGCCCAGCGCGTGCGCAGATATCAGGCTCTGCACCACAAGGCCATTTGGAATTGTCGCGAGAGCCGCAAGCTTGGCGGCAAAGCTCACCACCAGCGCCAGCGCGCCATAGGTGCCGAGCCGGCTGTCGCGCATGATCTCGAGCTTGGCCGCGACATCGCGGCCGCCACCGAACCCGTCGGCGACATCGGCGAGCCCGTCCTCATGCAGCGCGCCGGTGAGCAGCGCGCTGCCGCCGAGCGCGAGCGCGGCGGCGGCGAGATCCGGCACACCGATCGCCCGCAGCAGCAGGCAAAACAGGCCGATCGCCGCCCCGATGGCGGCCCCGACCAGGGGAAACAGCCGCTGCGCCCGGGCAAACCTCTCCGTCCGCGCGCCGTCCGGATGCGGCATCGGCAGGCGGGTCAGGAAGGCGGTCGCGGTCCGGAGATCGTCGAGCCATTGATTCATGGTGAAGGCCTGGAAATTGGGCTAAAGCGCGACGGGATCGGGCTCGATCTCATCGCGCTTTGGCTTCCTGTTAGGGCATGATCTCCGCGCAAATGCTACGCATTTGTCGCGAGGGAAAACCGCTTCACACTTTTCCGGATCATGCACTAGTTTGCGGCCCGCTCGACGAGGGAATCGCATGCAGTTCAGTACTCTAGACGACATCCGCGGCTTTTGTCGCGAACTGCCGCAGGGCGACGAGGCCAGTGCCGCGGCCGCCACGCAGCGCCAGCAGAACCTGACCAAGCCGCCGGGAAGCCTCGGCCGCCTGGAGGAGGTTGCGATCTGGCTGGCGCGCTGGCAGCGGCGTGAGATGCCCCGGCTCGATCACGTCACGATCGCCGTATTCGCCGGCAATCACGGCATCGCCGAGCGCGGCGTTTCAGCCTATCCCTCCGAGGTCACCGCGCAGATGGTGGCGAACTTCGCCGCCGGCGGCGCTGCGATCAACCAGATCGCCAAGCTTGCCGGTGCGGAGCTGCGTGTCGAGCCGCTCGAGCTGGCGCGCCCGACCCGCGATTTCACGGCCGGGCCGGCGATGGACGCCGCCGATTTCCTCGTCGCGCTCGATACCGGCTGGCGCACGGTGCCCGAGCAATGCGATTTGCTCGTGGTCGGCGAGATGGGCATCGCCAACACCACGGTCGCCGCGACGCTGTGCGCGGCCTTGATGGGCGGGCGCGGCGTACGCTGGGCCGGCCGCGGCACCGGTGTCGACGATGCCGGGCTGATACGCAAGCGCACCACGATCGATGCGGCGCTCAAGCTGCATCGCGGCGTGATCGACGACCCGCTCGTCACCGCGATGTCACTCGGCGGACGCGAGCTCGCGGCGATCGCGGGCGCTGTGCTGGCGGCGCGCGCACGCTGCATTCCGGTGCTGCTCGACGGCTTCGTGGCGACCGCCGCGGTGCTGCCGCTGGCGCGGCTTCAACCCGACAGCCTCGCGCATTGCCGCGCCGGGCATGTGTCGGCCGAGCTCGGCCACCGCGAATTGCTGCGCGAGCTCGAACTCGCCCCCTTGCTCGATCTTAACATGCGGCTCGGCGAAGGCTCCGGCGCGGGGGTCGCGATCCTTTTGTTGCGCGCGGCGCTCGCCTGTCATGGCGGCATGGCGACCTTTGCCGAGGCCGGCGTCTCCGGCGCGGACTGAGGTTCTCGGGAGAGCCGGAGGGTTCCCTCAAAAAGCCAGTGCATAGCGTCGGCGCGGGTCGACAATCTTCGCGTGCGCAGCATGACCTCTGCGCGCTGGGGGCCTAACCTTCGCGGCGGTGGGACGCCGGCCGGCGTCTCAGCCGTGCTGAACCAGATACCGGGGAGAAATCACCTCATGTCAGGCGTTCTCATCAATCTGATCATTCAAGTCATCAGCGGAGCCGTCGGCGGCAATGTCGCGGCGGGAGCGGCCAAGAACATCGATCTCGGCACGCTCGGCAACACCATCGCAGGCGCCATCGGCGGCGGCGCGGGCGGACAGCTTCTGGGCATGCTGATTCCGCTGCTCGCCAATTCCGGCGCGACGCCTGACATCGGCAGCATCATCGGCCAGGTCGCCGGCGGCGGCGTTGCCGGCGCCGTGCTCACTGCGATCGTGGGGGCGCTCAAGAACCGCGCGGCCTGAGCCACCTGCCGTCGCGACCGGGACATCGGTCTTGACGATGCCCCATTCCGGCGCGAGCCTTGCGGCTTCCGATGCGGCGGCACCTCGATCGCATCGACGGCAGGGATTGCGCGCATGAAAATACTTGTCGCGGCGGCAGCTCTCTGCGCAACGGTCAGCTGCGCGCAAGCCGATGTTCGTATCCTCGCCAGCCCCGGCGGGCAGGTCGGCCCGTTCATCGAACTGTTCGACAAGGTGCGCGAATCGGGCGAGCGCGTCGTGATCGACGGGCCCTGCCTGTCGGCCTGCACGTTGGTGCTGTCGATGGTGCCGGGCGACCGCATCTGCGTGACGCGGCGCGCCGTGCTCGGCTTCCACGCCGCGCGCTCAGTCGACCGGCGCGGCCGCACCTATGCAGAGCCGGAAGCGTCCGTGGCGGTGCTGCAAGCCTATCCGGCACCGGTGCGCGGCTGGATCGTCCGCCGCGGCGGCCTGACCTCGCGCCTGCTATTGCTGCGCGGCCGCGAGCTCGCGGCGATCTATCCGCGGTGCAGGTAGCGGCGCGGATTGCGTCTTTCTTGACCCGCCGACGCTACCGGACCGTCATCCTGAGGTGCGAGCCCTTGCGAGCCTCGAAGGATGAACGGCCCCGCCGGTGGCCGTAGATCCTTTGAGGGCCGCTGAAGAAGCGGCCACCTCCAGCGACAACGGCGGAGCCGTTGCGCGGGGATGACGGTCCAATCAGGCTGCTCGGGGTTACATCCCCTGCGGACAGTTCACCATCCAGGGGATGCCGAACTGATCGACGCACATGCCGAAGCCGTTGGAGAAGAAGGTCTTGCCGAACGGCATCGTCACCGTGCCGCCTTCGGACAGCGCCTTGAAGCGGCGTTCGGCCTCCGCGGGATCCTCGACCTGCAACGCGACGTGAAAACCCTGCGGCTTCTGGAAGTGGCCGGGCGGCGCGTCGGAGGCCATGATGATCTCGCCGTCGATCGTGAGGCGGGCGTGCATGATCTTGTCTTTCCAGCCGGGCGGCGTCTGCATCTCCGCACTGCCCTCGCCGTAGGGGAAGGTTTCCTCGATCCGGGCGCCCAAGACCTTCTGGTAGAAGTTCAGCGCGGCGCCGCAATTGCCGTCGTAGGAGAGATAGGGGTTGACCTGCATCGCATGCTCCCTTGGGTCATTCGAGCCTCGTCCCGGTGGTATCGGACCGAGGGCTCTGGATTGTTATCTTGACACGTTTTCTCGACGCGAACCGATAACCACTTTGCGCGAAAACGCGCTACTTTTCAGTCAGCTTCTTCAGATTGGCGAGACCGACCTCGAAATCCCTGCCGATCATGCGATCCAGGTTCATGAACACCTGCATCACCTTCGACATGAAGACGGCCGGACCATACATGGTCCATGTGACGCTGGTCGCATCTCCCTGCGGCAGCATTGTGAACTCGGCGGTGTTGTGGCCTTCGAATGGCTTGATGAAGTCGAGCTTGATGACGACCTTCGACGGCGCGGAGGATTGCAGGATCTCCATGCGGCCGGCGCCGACATTCTTGTTGCCGTCCCAGGCGTAGACCGCACCCTGCCCGCGCCCGGCGCCGCCATAGATCCGCTTCATGGCCGGATCCCGGTTCTCGTAGGGCGACCAGACCGTCCACTGATGGAAATCGTCGATCAATGGAAAGATCCGCTCGGCCGGCGCGTTGATGCTGATCGCACGCGTGACGCGGAGCGTGCCCGGCTTGGTCGCCGCGAGGACGAGGATGACGGCGATCGCGACGACGAGGACAATCGCGATGACGGCAATGGTCTCCAACATGACGGTCTCCACAAGAATGGATTGAACAATATCTCACCGGCGAAATGGAAGCATTGCGCGCAGATTGCCGTCGCGCAGATAGAGCCCGCCCCACAGCATCAGGCCGAGATAGAGCCCGAACAGCGTGTGGGTGAACAGCGGGCTGCCGATCCGCACATGCGATGCGATCGCGCCGCCGAGATAGCCGGTGAGCAGGATCGCGCCGAGGATCGAGGTCGGCGGCACCGAGTAGAGCAGCGTGCAGACGATGGTGATGATGCCGAGGCTGCGCGCCAGCGCATCGCTCGCGCCGAAGCCCATCCTGTCCATGGTCTCGGTGACGACAGACAGCGGCACCAGCTTGATCGCGCCGTCGAACAGCAGGAACAGGACGACCACCCCGCTCATGACGCGGCCGGTGATGCGGGCGGGCTTTGAGACTTCGGTGTCGACGACCGTCGGCATGGCTTGCTCCCCAAGGTGTCGTGATGCTCTGCCTTCATGACGAACGGAGGGATGCGAGGTCGACAATGCGGGCGAAGATTTTTTAGGGAGCGCGGCAAGAGTTGCGCGAGGGTTGCGCAACATCGATCGCCTCGCCCGGGGCCCCCCCTCTCCCCACCCTCCCCCGCAAGGGGGGAGGGAGCCTGATTGCTGTGCTCACCTCACTCGCGCTCGTTCACAAAATTCAGCGCAGATAATCCGACGTGAGGAAGCCACCGGCGGAAGGGTTCCCTCCCCCCTTGCGGGGGAGGGTTAGGGAGAGGGGTTCACCCGGGAAGTCTCTCAACCTGAACTTGGGCGACGCAAGTCCTGACCGCTACTTCGCCTTCACATTACGCGGCTGGCTGTCGCGCATCAGGCGGTCGATATGCATGCGGATGTGGGCGGCTTCGGCGGTGGTGTTGGCGAGCGCGATGGCGCGGTCGAAGGCGATGCGGGCCTCCTCGTTGCGGCCGAGCTGCATCAGGAAGGCGCCGCGCACGCCGAAATAATGGAAGTAATTGGCAAGCCGCGGCGCCAAGGGCTCGATCATCTCGAGCGCGGCTTGCGCCCCCTTCACCTTGGAGACCGCAACGGCGCGGTTGAGCGTGATCACCGGCGACGGCTGCATGACCTCGAGCGCGCCGTACAGCAGATCGATCTGGGTCCAGTCGGTATCCTCGGGCTTTTCCGCACGGGCGTGCAGCGCTGCGATCGCCGCCTGCACCTGATACGGCCCGCTGCGGCGGTGGCGCATCGCCTTGTCGATCAGCGCGAGGCCCTCGGCGATCTGCTTCTGATTCCACAGGCTGCGGTCCTGGTCGTCGAGCAGGATCACCTGGCCATCGGCGTCGAAGCGCGCCTCGGCGCGGGCGTGCTGCAGCAACAGCAGCGCCGTCAGCCCCATGATCTCGGGCTCGCTCTGGAACAGCCGCAGCAGCAGGCGGGCGAGGCGAATCGCCTCCTCGCACAGCGGCGCGCGGATTTCGGCGGTGTCGCCGCTCGCCGAATAGCCCTCGTTGAAGATCAAGTAGATCATCGCCGCGACCGAGGCGAGCCGCTCGCTGCGCTCGACCGCGCCCGGCGTCTCGAACGGCACGTTGGCATCGGCGACGCGCGCCTTGGCCCGCGTGATGCGCTGCTCCATCGCCGCTTCCGAGACCAGGAAGGCGCGCGCGATCTGCTTCACCGTGAGACCTGAGACGATGCGCAGCGCGAGCGCGATCTGCTGCGTCGCCGGCAGATCCTTGTGACAGCAGATGAAGAGCAGCCGCAGGATGTCGTCGCGGTAGTGCGAGCCGTCGAGCCGCTCGGCGATCTCGTCCTCGGCGTCGTCGAGGTCGGAGATCGCCTGGTCGTCGTCGGGCAGCGGCTGCTGCTTCTTGTTGCGGCGGACCTCGTCGATCGCAACGTTGCGGCCGACCATGATCAGCCACGCCGCGGGATCGCGCGGCGGGCCGTTCTGCGGCCAGCTCTTCAGCGCGCGCAGGCAGGCGTTCTGGAACGCCTCCTCGGCGGTGTCGAGATTGCGAAAGTAGCGCAGCAAGGCGCCGACCGCCTGGGGACGCGCGGACGTCAACGCAGCATCGATCCAGGCGGTGTCGGTCACGCTCACGCCTCGGTACCCCCCTGATTGAAGTAGCCGACCGGGCGGATCTCATAGGTGCCGCCGGGATTGGCCTCGCCGAGGTCGCGCGCGATGTCGAGCACCTCGTCGAGGTTCTTGCCCTCGACCAGATAGAAGCCGAGCAGCTGTTCCTTGGTTTCGGCGAACGGGCCGTCCAGCACCAGCGGCGGATTTTCCTTGCGCAGCGTGGTCGCCGCGGTGGTCGGCAACAGCCGCGCCACCGGGCCGAGCTTGCCCTGCTTGGCGAGCTTGTCCTGCACGACGGACAGTTTCTGCATGACGGAGGCGTCGTGTTCCTTGCTCCAGGAGCCGACCATGTCTTCGTCATGATAGCAGAGGATGGCGTACAGCATCGAAAAGGCATCTCCGTTCATTGCAAGAACGAACGATTATGCCCGCTGCCGACAGGGGGCGCGAAAGAAATTTAGGTTCCGGATGCGGGCGATGGATTTTGATCGAGGCTCCATGGCGAGCTTCGACGGACGGGATGTTTGCCGCGGCGACGGCGCATCAGGCCGTCGCCGCGACGATGAACGTGCGGTTACCATAGACGCCGTAGCGGGCGTCGATCGGGCGCGCCTTGGCTTCATCGCTCTCGTGGCGGCGGACGCGGCTCCTCGTCGCTGGGCGGGACGCCTGCTGCCGCGGAGACTCCACGCGTTGCGCCTGGGCCTGCGATTGGGCCGGCCGGGCCTCGCCCTGCGCTGGAGCAACGGCCGGTTGCGCCTGCGCCGACGCATCAGCGTTTGCGAGCACGAGGCCACGGCTTTGATCGGCGTGGGCCGTGGCGACGGCGGCGAGGATGAAGGCCGACACCAGTTTGCGCATGGAAGTTCGCCCCTGTTGATGGCAGGAGATGAGAGCGGGTCGGACCCGCTCTGTGACATACATCACATTTACGTTGGAGGTATCGGGATGGGTAAGGGCGCACTGGCGCTGCTGATCAATGGCGGCTCGGAAAACTGGTCGTCGGCGCGCTGGAAGGCGCGGTTCGACGCGGTCTGCCCGGACCGCCGCGTGGTGCTGCTGCCGGACGGCGCGCTCGATCCCGCCGAGGTGCATTACGCCGCGGTGTGGAAGCCGAAGCCGGGCGAGCTCGCGGCGTTCAAGAACCTGCGCGTCATCTTCAATCTCGGCGCCGGGGTCGACGCGCTGACGGCCGATCGCTCGCTGCCCGACGTGCCGCTGGTGCGGGTCGCGGTCTCCGATCTCACCGACCGCATGACCGAATATGTCGTGCTGCATGTGCTGATGCATCACCGCCAGGAGCTCTATTTGCGCGAGTCGCAGCGGGTGAAGCGCTGGGCGCCGGACTATCAGTGGGCCGCGAGCGCGATCACCGTCGGCGTCATGGGGCTCGGCACACTCGGCGCCGCCTCGGCGCAGGCACTGCGCGCGCTCGGCTTTCGCGTCGTCGGCTGGAGCCGCAGCGAGAAGCGGATCGACGGCATCGCCTGCTACCACGGCGCGGACGGGCTCGACGCATTCCTGCGCGAGACCAACATCCTGGTCTGCCTGCTGCCACTGACGCCGGACACAAGGCATGTGCTGAACCGCGACGCGTTCGCGAAGCTGAACCGCGAGAGCCCGCTCGGCGCGCCCGTCATCATCAATGCCGGCCGCGGCGGCTTGCAGAACGAGGCCGACATCCTGCGCGCGCTCGATGACGGCACGCTGGGCGCCGCCTCGCTCGACGTCTTCGAGACCGAGCCGCTGCCCGAGGCGAGTCCGTTCTGGAGCCACCCGAAGGTGGTGCTGACGCCGCACAACGCCGCCGACACCGACGCCGACGAGATCTCGAAATATGTCGCGCAGCAGATCGCGCGTTTCGAGGCCGGCGGCGCGCTGGAGAACCTCGTCGATCGCAAGCGGGGGTATTAGCACCGCCGTCACCCCACACAGAGTCGTCCCGGCGAAAGCCGGACCCATACTCCGCGGCCCCTCATTGGGGCGTGCGGGGAAACCATCCTGCACAACAACGAGGTCCTGTGATTATGGGTCCCGGCTTTCGCCGGGACGACAAGTGGAGAGGCCGCTTCTCAGCCCATCCCGGCAACGAATTCGGCGAGCCGGTCGTAGGCGCGCTCGACGTCCTTCTCGATGCCGGAATTAAGGTGACGCTGCTGACGCAGGCGTGAGCTGTCTAGGATTTGCGCGCGAAGGTGACGTGGGTCGCGTGCGGGCTCGCGACATGCGCGACGACGGCATAGCCGAGGGCAGGCAGATCAAGACCTGCGAACAAACTCTCGCCGGCGCCGAGCACGACCGGCGGCAACACCAGTTGCAGCTCGTCGAGCAGCCGCGCCTGCAAAAATTGCCGCACCACCGAGACCCCGCCGCCGACGCGGATATCCTTGTCGCCGGCAACGGCGCGCGCCCGCGCGAGCGCCGCGAGCATGCCGTCGGTCACGAAGTGGAACGTGGTGCCGCCCTCCATCTCGATGTCGGGCCGCGCGTGACGGGTCAGCACGAACACCGGCGTGTGGTACGGCGGGTTGTTGCCCCACCAGCCTTTCCAGGCATGATCCGGCCACGGCCCGCGGATCGGGCCGAACATGTTGCGCCCCATGATCCAGGCCCCGATCCCCTCCATCGACTTGCGGGCGATCTCGTCGTCGAGGCCGGTGGTGCCGCCGTCCTGGCCAATCATCGCGCGAAAGGTTCGCGTCTCGAAGAACCAGGCCGCGGGCAGCGCCAGGCCGCCGACGCCGAACGGATGTTCGAGGCTCTGATTCAGCGCCGCGCCGAATCCGTCGATCGAGACCGTGAATACTGAAGTCCTGACTTTTCCCATGATATTCCGCTTGCGTGAGTGGGGAGACCTTACGGAAGACGGGCGGGAAAGCCAGCGGCCGACATTTGCCCGGCAGGAAAATTTGCGCGGCTATTTCGCCCCGCACAGCACGTCGATGGCGCCCTTCACGATCGCCTCGAGCTCCTTGCGCGGCACGCGGGCGCGGGCGCGGATCGCGATGGTGTGGATGGTGGCGGAGGCCAGATGCGCCAGCGACGCCGGATCGGTCCCCTCAGGCAGTTCCCCGCGCTCCTTGGCATGGCGGAAGCAGATGCCGAACGCCTTGTCGAGCTCGGTCAGGCCCTCGACCACCATGGTGCGGATGTCCGGATCCGACACCGCCTCGGATGCAGCCGTCATCACGGTGAAGCAACCGCGCGGGCCGGACTCGCCGGAGAGATAGATGTCGAGCGCGATGCGATAGATGCGCTCGAGCCGCTCGCGCAGCGGCGCGTCGGCGCGGAAGATGTCGACCATCGCGGCGCGCGCGTCGTCGCGATAGCGCTGGTAGCTCTTGATGTAGAGCTCGCGCTTGTCGCCGAACGCGCCATAGAGGCTCGGCCGGTTCATGCCGGTCGCGGCGCTCAGATCGTCGAGCGAGGTCGCGGCGAAGCCGTCGCGCCGGAACAGATCGAGCGCCTTGCCGAGCGCGACATCGGGCTCATAGGCGCGCGGCCGCCCGCGGCGTTTCGGCGCGACCGGCGCCGCGATTTTGGCAGCAGACGGCGGCTTCCTAGTTTTTTGTACCATTTCGAATTTAATTCCTTGACGCCGCCAATATTATCCAAGACAGTACAAAAATCAACAACGGCCGGACACCCGCGCCAGACACCGGAGGCAACCCATGGACCTTTATTTCTCGCCCCTCGCCTGCTCGATGGCGACCCGCGTCGCGCTCTATGAAGCCGGCCAGCCGGCCAATTATCTCGAGGTCGACCCGAAGACCAAGGCGGTGCGCAACGACGGCTCCGACTTCAACAAGGTCAACCCGCTCGGCCTGGTGCCGACGCTGCGCACCGACGACGGCATCGTGCTGACCGAGAACGCCGCGATCCTGCAATATGTCGCCGACCAGTTTCCGCGGGCCGGCATCGGCACCGTATCGAACGCCGAGCGTTCAAAGCTGCATCAGTGGCTGTGCTTCATCGGCACCGAACTGCACAAGGGCCTGTTCCTGCCGCTGCTCGACAAGAAGGCACCGCCGGAAGCCAAGACCTATGCGCTGGAGAAATACGTCTCGCGGCTCGACTATCTCGAGGACCACCTGAAGGGCCGCGACTACCTGCTCGACCATTTCAGCGTCGCCGACGCCTATCTCGTCACGGTGATCAACTGGACCATGGCGACGCCGCCGATCGAGCTCGCGAAATGGCCGGCGCTGAAGGCCTATTACGAGCGCCTGCGCACCCGGCCCTCGGTTGCAAAGGCGCTCGCGGAGGAGTTCGAGCTCTACAAGGCCGAGATCGCGCGGCACAAGGCGGCGGCGTAAGGCGGTCTCTCACCATGCGTCGTCCCGGCGAAGGCCGGGACGACAACTAGAACGGACTATCCCCCAGGCCCGGCACGTCGGCCGGGCGCGGGCCCGGGGCAGGCCAATGGAAGCGGCGGTCCTTCTCTGCGATCGCGATGTCGTTGATCGAGGCCTCGCGGCGGCGCATCAGGCCGTGCTCGTCGAACTCCCACTGTTCGTTGCCGTAGGAGCGAAACCAGTTGCCGGCGGCGTCGTGCCATTCGTACTGGAAGCGGACCGCGATGCGGTTCTCGTCGAATGCCCAGAGATCCTTGATCAGGCGATACTCCTGCTCCTTTTCCCATTTACGGGTCAGGAAGGCCACGATCGCCTCGCGGCCCTGAAAAACCTCCGAGCGGTTGCGCCAGCGGCTGTCCTCGGTATAGGCGCCGGCAACCCGAACGGGGTCGCGCGAATTCCAGGCGTCCTCCGCCATGCGCGCTTTCTGCGCGGCGGTCTCGCGGGTGAAGGGTGGCAGCGGCGGGCGTGACATCGGCGATCCCTCGCGGTTGAAGCATGATCCGGAAAAGTGTGAAGCGGTTTTCCGAAAAGATCATGCTCGAAATGGAAGACAAACGCGATCAACCTGATCGCGCTTTGTCACGCGCAAATCTATCGCCGCGCCGCGCAGAGTCGATGGGGCGTTTCCTATCGCCCCATAACTAAGCCAGATCGGCCTTCATCAGGGCACGGATGGACTTCGGAATCGGCTGTGCCCTGCCCTGACTGACGAAGGCAACGCGCACCTGCGCCTTCACAAGCACGTCATCGCCGCGCCTGACCTCCTGCGCGAGCATGATGGAGGCGCCCTTCACCGCGATCGGCCAGGTCACGACATCGAGCATGTCGTCCATCCGCGCCGGCTTGAGGAAGTCGAGCGTCATCGAGCGCACCACAAAGGTGAAGCCGCCGGTCTCCTCCTGCGCCTCCTCGAACAGCGCGTTCTGTTCGGCGCCCATCAATCGGAGATGATTGGTGCGCCCGCGCTCCATAAAGCGCAGGTAATTGGCGTGGTAAACGATGCCGGAAAAATCGGTGTCTTCGTAATAAACACGGACCTGCATATGGTGTCGGCCATCGCGGATCGCGCCGTCGATATGGGGTAGAGTCAATTGCGGCCCCTCGATTGCGCTGGAGCGCGATGCATTCAGGTTGAAGCGTCATCGCGCTCCAGGCTGTCGTTTGTGCATGATCCGGAAAACCGCTTCGCACTTTTCCGGATCATGCTCTGGAACACCAATCGTGTTGCGCAAATCGCGCGATCACGCAAGCGCGATCAGGACACCATTGGCCCCTTTGCGCCAAGCGTGACCTGCACGATCTCGGGCGGCACGCCAAGGCGGATCGGCATGATGCTGCAGCCGAGGCCGCCGGAGACGACGACGTCGCATTTCAGCTTGATATGGCCATAGGCGAGCCGCATGCCGTGCTTCACCGGCACCGCCGGCGACCAGCCGAGCAGCCGCACCTGTCCGCCATGGGTGTGGCCGGACAGCTGCAACGCGACGCGCGAGGGCACCCGGAGCGCGACGTCGGGCTCATGCGCGAGCAGGATCACCGGCGCGTCGTCGGTGACCTTGGCAAGCGTCGCGTTGAGATCGTCGACGCCGATCCGCGTGACCTGGCGATAGGGCCGCGCCGCCATGAAGGCGAGCTGGTCGCCGAGACCGGCGAGCCAGAACGGACGGCCGTCCTTGGCGAGCCGCACCGCGTCGTTCTCGTAGACCGGAATCCCCGCCCCCTCCAGCGCGCGGCGCGCGAGCGGGATGCCGCGCCCCAAGCGCTGTACCGCCTTGTCTTCCCAGTAGTCGTGGTTGCCGAGCACGGCGTGCACGCCGAGCGGAGCCTTCAGGCCCTTCAGCACCGCGGCCCAGTCGGAGGCCGGAATGAAGCGGGTGACGTGGCGCAGCCCGGCGACATAGTCGCCGAGCAGCACGATGATGTCGGGGTTCAGGGCGTTCGTCCGCTCGACGAGCTCAGCGATGCGATCGAGCGACATCCAGGGATCGCAGGCGTGGATGTCGGCGAGTGCGGCGATCTTCAGCGGAAAGTCCGTCGGCCATTGCCGCGGCGACAGGTCGTAGCGCGTGAGCGCGAGGCGGACGACCGGCTCGCTCAAGCCATACGCCGCGGTCGAAGCGGTGGCGGCGGTCAACCCGCCGAACCCGCGCAGAAAATGACGACGTGAAATCATGGGTGTGTGATCGGTGATGCCTGGCGCTTGTCGAAAACACTCGGGGCTATCATAGGCCCCTTGATTGGAGCGAAATTGGGCCACGTTTGTGCAGACGGCCTGCAGAGATGCCGCAATGGTTAGTAGGCAAGGTTACCGGCAAGCGCGACGCGCTGCATCAACACGTCATTCACGTCTTTGGGAGCGGAGGGCTTTCGCTCGAGCATGAAAACCGCTTCGCGCTCTTCCGGATCATGCGTCAGTCCTCGTCGCCGTTGCCGCCGAACAGGCCGAACTGCGAGGGGTCGCGGTTTGGCTCGGCGAGGCCGAGATGGCGGAAGGCATGCGAGGTCAGGAGCCGGCCACGCGGGGTGCGCTGCAGATAGCCGCACTGGATCAGATAGGGCTCGATGATGTCCTCGATCGCATCGCGCGGCTCCGACAGCGCCGCCGCCATGGTCTCGACGCCGACGGGTCCACCGCCATAGTTCAAGGCGATGGTGGTGAGATAGCGCCGGTCCATCGCATCGAGCCCGGCGCTGTCGACCTCGAGCGCGCTCAGCGCCCGGTCGGCGATGCCGCGGTCGACGGAATCGGCGTCCGCCGCGGAGGCAAAGTCGCGCACCCGGCGCAGCAGGCGGCCGGCGATGCGCGGCGTGCCGCGAGCGCGGCGCGCGATCTCGTTGGCGCCATCCGGGCTCATGCCGATGTTCAGCACGCGGGCGCCGCGGGTGACGATCTTCTCGAGCTCTTCCTCGGTGTAGAAGTTGAGCCGGATCGGAATGCCGAAGCGGTCGCGCAACGGATTGGTGAGCAGGCCTGCGCGCGTCGTCGCGCCGACCAGCGTGAACTTCGACAGCTCGATCTTGACCGAGCGCGCCGCCGGACCTTCGCCGATGATCAGGTCGAGCTGGAAATCCTCCATCGCGGGATAGAGCACTTCCTCGACCGCCGGGCTGAGGCGATGGATCTCGTCGATGAACAGCACATCGCGCTCTTCGAGATTGGTCAGCAGCGCCGCGAGATCGCCGGCCTTGGCGATGACAGGGCCGGAGGTGGCACGAAAGCCGACGCCGAGCTCGCGCGCGACGATCTGCGCCAGTGTGGTCTTGCCGAGGCCGGGCGGACCGACGAACAGCACGTGATCGAGCGCCTCGCCGCGCTTCTTCGCAGCCTCGATGAAGATCGAGAGATTCTTGCGCGCCTGGGCTTGGCCGACGAACTCCGTCAGCGACTGCGGCCGCAGCGCGGTGTCGCCGACATCATCGGAGCGGCGTTCGGGCGAGACCATGCGCGAGGGCGTGTTCACTTCGACAATTCCTTCAGGCCCAGCCGGATCAGCTGCGCAGTCTCGGCCTTCTCACCCGCGCTGCGCGAGGCGGCGGCGATGGCAGCGGCGGCCTGCGGCTGGCCGTAGCCGAGATTGACCAGCGCCGAGATCGCGTCGGTGACCGGGCGCGGCGCGCGATTGTTGTCGATCGCGCCCGAGAGGTGCACCACCGCGGGATCGACATCGGCAAAGCCCGGCGCCTTGTCCTTCAATTCGCTGACGATGCGCTCGGCGACCTTCGGCCCGACCCCCGGCGTGCGCGCCACCGCCGCCTTGTCGCGCAGCGCGATGGCGTTGGCGAGATCGGTCGGCGGCAGCGTGCCGAGCACCGCGAGCGCGACCTTGGCGCCAACCCCCTGCACGGTCTGCAGCAGGCGAAACCATTCTCGCTCATGATCCGAGCGGAAGCCGAACAGTTTGATCTGATCCTCGCGGACATAGGTCTCGATCGAGAGCACGGCGGCCCCGCCCGGCGACGGCAGCGCCTGCAACGTGCGACCAGCGCAATGCACCTGGTAACCGACGCCGCCGACGTCGAGGATCACGTAATCCTCGCCATAGGAATCGATCAGGCCCTTCAGCTTGCCGATCATAGGCTCGCCACCCTGAGGCGCAGCGCGGTGCTCTGGCGGTGATGCGCGTGGGTGATCGCGACCGCGAGCGCGTCCGCGGCGTCGGCGGACGGCGGCTCGGCTTTCGGCAGCAGGATCTTCAGCATCACCTGGATCTGGTTCTTCTCGGCATGGCCGGCGCCGACCACGGTCTTCTTGACCTGGTTCGGCGCGTATTCGGCGACCGAGATACCGAACATTGCGGGCGCCAGCATGGCGACGCCGCGCGCCTGGCCGAGCTTCAGGGTGGCCACGCCGTCCTTGTTGACGAAGGTCTGCTCGACCGCCGCCTCCGCAGGCTTGTAGTCGCCGAGCACAGCAGCCAGCCCCTCATGGATCGCGAGCAGCCGGCTCGCCAGCGGCAGGTTGTCCGGCGGCTCGACCGAACCGCAGGCGACGTAGACCAGACGGTTGCCTTCAGTCTCGATCACGCCCCAGCCGGTGCGGCGGAGACCCGGATCGATACCGATGATACGGACGGGAGAGCGAATCGGCTGGGATGTCATGGGCTAGTGATACCGCCTGCGCCGGGAGAACGAAACACAAACAGAGCCTCATCCCCTGCCGCGGTCGTTGTACTGGGCCCACTCGTCATCCCTGCCTAGTGCGCAATTGCGCACGGGAGCGGGGATCCAGCACGCCGCGGCTTCTCGGATCGAATGCAGGTCTCCGGAATACTGGCTCGCCCGGTCCAGCCGGACACGACAGCAGTGCAAGCGACTAGCCGCCCATCTTCGCGATCAGAGCGTCGGACACCTCGAAATTGGCGAACACGTTCTGCACGTCGTCGTGCTCGTTGAGCAGGTCCATCAGCTTCAGCAGCTTTTCGCCGGTCTCGTCGTCGACCGCGACGGTGTTCTGCGGCTTCCAGGTCAGCGCCGCCTTGCGCGGCTCGCCGAACTTCGCTTCCAGCGCTTTTGCCACTTCGCGGAAAGTGTCCTGCGAGGCGTAGACCTCGTGGCCGCCTTCGCTGGAGACCACGTCGTCGGCGCCGGCCTCGATCGCGGCGTCCAGCATCGCGTCGTCGGAGGCGACCTTGGCGTCGTATTCGATGATGCCGGTGCGGTCGAACATGAAGGCGACCGAGCCGGTTTCGCCGAGATTGCCGCCGGACTTGGTGAAGAAGGAGCGGATGTCGGAGGCGGCGCGGTTGCGGTTGTCGGTCAGCGCCTCGACGATCACGGCGACGCCGCCGGGGCCATAACCCTCGTAGCGGATCTCGTCGTAGTTCTCGCCCTCATTGCCCGCCGCCTTCTTGATGGCGCGGTCGATATTGTCCTTGGGCATGTTCTCGGCGCGGGCCGCGACCACGGCGGCGCGCAGCCGCGGATTCATCGCCGGGTCCGGGGTGCCGAGCTTGGCCGCCACGGTGATTTCGCGGGCTAGCTTGCCGAAAAGCTTCGACTTCTGGGCATCCTGCCGGCCCTTGCGGTGCATGATGTTCTTGAATTGGGAATGGCCGGCCATGCGACGTCTCTTCGGAGCTTAGGGTCTGAACAGGGATGGAAAACGCGGCCTTATAGGCCCCTCACGGTCAAAATCAAAGGATCGGCGAGGCCCTCCGGCGGAGGAATACTACCGCAAGCCGGAATATGAGGCACTTGTTAACCATGACTTCATGCCCGGGTGCGAGGATCGCCCGTCCCGCCGCAACTTTCCAGAGCCCCAAAGAGCCCACATGGCGTTCGGTCTGTTTCGAAAGCAAGTGCCGGAGCCGGCTGCGCCGGCCGTCGCCCCGCAGGTTCCAACCGCGGCCGCCGCCCCTGACGTCTCGACCGAGACTGATTCGGCCGAGGATTCGTCCAAGGAGATCCTGGAATTGCTGGAACTCGAGCTCGGCGCGATGATCCGCCAGCTCGAACGCGCCGCCAGCTCGGTCGCCGACGGCGCCGAGGCGACGGCAGCCAAGCTCGCGACCATCCGCGCCCGCACCAACGCGCTGACCGGCCGCAGCAGCGATGCGCAGGGCACTGCGACGACGTTCTCGCAAGCCGCCGACCGCTTCACCCACTCCGCCGAGGGCATCGGGGCGCAGGTGCGCAGCGCGAGCCAGCTCGCCGACGACGCCGCGGCCGCGGCGCGCGAGGCCACCGCCAATGTCGATCGCCTGCGCGAGTCTTCAGCCGCGATCGGCAACGTCGTCAATCTGATCGCGCAGATCGCGCGGCAGACCACGCTGCTCGCACTGAACTCGACGATCGAGGCGGCGCGCGCCGGAGCCGCCGGCAAGGGCTTTGCGGTGGTCGCAACCGAGGTCAAGGCGCTGGCGGTGCAGACTCAGAGCGCGACCGAGGAGATCACCCGCAAGATCGAGGCGTTGCAGAAGGACGCCACCGGATCCGCGGACGCGGTGCACCGCATCTCGCAGGCGATCGAAAAGATCCGCCCGGTGTTCGAGAACGTCAACGGCGCGGTCGCCGAGCAGAACGAAATCACCGGCGAGATGGGCCGGAACGCCGCCTCCGCATCGCACTTCATCGTCTCGGTCGGCACCAGCGCCGGCGAGATCGATTCGGCAACGCGCGAAGCCGCCGCGCATGGCGACAATGTCGCCAAGGCTGGCAAGGCGGTGACCGCCTTCGCCCAGAAGCTGAAAGCGCGTTGCGCGGTGCTGCTGCGCCAGGACGAGCGCGGCGATCCGCGCAAGAACGAGCGCCTGCCCTGCAGCCTAAAGATCGAGATCACGACCGCGCGCGGCATCGTCACGGCGCCGGTCTACGAGATCGCGATGGACGGCATCCTGATCGGCGGACCCGATGCCGAGAAGCTGCCGGCGCAGGAGACCCTGAACGCGACATTGCAGGAGATCGGCGCGTGCCGGATCCGGATCGGCGAGCGCTCCAAGGCGGGCAGCCAGGCCCGCTTCGAGGCGGCAACCGCCGAGCTGCGCGAAAAAATCGAAGACCGGATGTGGGCGATCCACGAGGAGAACGCCGAGCTCGTCACCCGCGCGATCGAAGCCGGCAGCGCGCTGAGCAAGATGTTCGAGAACGGACTGGCGAGCGGCGCGATCGCGATCGCCGACATGTTCGACACCGACTATGTCGAGATCGCAGGCACCAACCCGGTGCAGTACCGCACCAAAATGCTGGACTGGGCGGAGCGTACGTTGCCCGCGTTCCAGGAGGCGTTCCTCGCCAGGGACAAGCGAATGGCGTTCTGCGTGATGATCGACCAGAACGGCTATCTGCCGGTCCATAACAAGCTCTACTCGCAGCCGCAGCGGCCGGGCGATGAGGCATACAACACCGCCAACAGCCGCAACCGTCGCATCTTCAACGACGCCGCGGGTCTTGCCGCCGGCCGCAACCAGCGCGCCTATCTGATCCAGACCTATGCGCGCGACATGGGAGGCGGCAACACGGTGATGATGCGCGAGATCGACGTACCGGTCCGCGTGCGCGGCCGGCATTGGGGCGGGTTCCGCACCGCCTACAAGCTTTGATCGCTTCGTAGCCGGATGAAGCGAAGCGTAATCCGGGACACGTGTTTCCACGGGCAGGAGCCCCGGATTTCGCTGCGCTGCATCCGGGCTGCGCAGTGCACGCTCAGGCAAGACTGCCAGCGCGAATCACGCTTTGGTTTTGAAATGGGAATGCATTGGCAGGCCAGCGGGCCGCTGTGACAGAGGAAGTGCTGATATGTCGGCCGCGCAGCTTGCAGTTCTGGATACGTCATCGGACCGAACGCTGGCCGAGCGGCTGGTGGACCAGCTCGCCGACCGCATCGGCGGCCTCGGGGTGGAACTCGCCGACATCGCCGGCAACGTCCAGGAGGTCGCGAACCGCGTCAGCAGCCAGTCCGAGCGCTTCCATCATTTGCAGACGACGGCCGAGACCATGGTCGCCGCCAATCACGACATCGCCAACGCATCGCAGGCGGTGCAAACGACCGCATCCGCCGCGGTCGGCCAGATCGCGGAGTCCCGCCATGTGGTCGAGACGGCGGTCAGCCATATTGCCGAGCTCGTCGCAGCGGTCGGACGGATCGAGGCGCGGCTCGCCGCGGTCGGCTCCGCGCTGAGCCAGGTCGCCAAGGTCTCCGGTTCGATCGAGGCGATCGCCAAGCAGACCAATCTGCTGGCGCTCAACGCCACCATCGAGGCGGCGCGCGCCGGCAACGCCGGCCGCGGCTTTGCCGTGGTCGCGAGCGAGGTCAAGAACCTTGCGGAAGCGACCCGCCAGGCGACGCATCAGATTTCCGACACCGTGCGCGATCTCGACGGCCAGATCGGCAGCCTGATCGGCGAGAGCAGCGATGCCTCGTTGCGCGCCAAGAGCGCCGGCGAAGGCGCGCAGCAGATTTCGGGCATCATCATGCGCGTGCAGGAAGGCTTCTCATCGGTCGGCGCCGAGATCGGCAGCGTGGCGCGCGCCGCGACCTCCAATCTCGGCCATTGCGACAGCGTGATCGCCGAGCTGAACGAGCTGGCCAAGGGCGTCGATCTCTCCTCGCGCGACCTCAAGCACGCCGACAGCCGGGTCGCGAAACTGCTCGAGCTCTCCGAGAGCCTGATCGTGACCATCGCCGACAGCGGCGTCGAGACCAGTGACACGCCGCTGATCCGCATCGTGATCGACACCGCAAGGCAGATCTCGGAGCTGTTCGGGACTGCCGTCGCGCGCGGCGAGATCACGCTCGCGCAATTGATGGACGAGAATTATCGCGAGATCGCCGGCACCAATCCGAAGCAGTATCTGACCGACTACGTCGCCTTCACCGACCGGGTGCTGCCCGCGATCCAGGATCCGATCCAGAAGAGCGACCCGCGCATCGTGTTCTGCGTCGCCTGGGCGCGCAGCGGCTATCTGCCGACCCACAATCCGAACTACCGGCAGCCGCAGGGGCCGGACCCGGTCTGGAACAACGCCAATTGCCGCAACCGCCGCCTGTTCAACGACCGCGCGGTGAGCAAGGTCGCGGCCAACACGAAGCCGTTCCTGCTGCAGACCTATCGCCGCGACATGGGCGGCGGCAATTTCGTGCTGATGAAGGACCTGTCGTCGCCGATCGTGGTGAACGGCCGCCACTGGGGCGCATTCCGGATGGGTTTTCGGCAGAGCTAGGCCAGCCCCTTGGCCGGGACGGGGGATGCAATACCAAAATATGGAAAACAACCCCATGCAAAGTAAGCCGGCGACTGTCGGCCCTCGACACTGCACTTGACACGTCGGGCAACTCAGAAGTACTCTTCTATTATTCCGAAATGACTTGTCGCCCGGATGAAGCGAAGCGCAATCCGGGAATCTCGCAAAGCTCAAAGACAGACCCGGATTACGCTTCGCTGCATCCGGGCTACGGTAACTTCACTAAGTCCAGAATCCCGGCACCGCAGGCTCGAGCCGCCCGCCGGCGCGCACCGGCGCGACCTTCACCGCGAGCCCGGTGGCATCGTCGGTCTCGACCGCGACGCCGCTCAGCGTGGCCACACCGCCCGCCGGCTCGAAACGGCCGGAGGGAATGCCGGTGAGGAAGCGCTGCAGCGGCTCCTCCTTCTGCATGCCGATCACCGAGTCATAGTCGCCGGTCATGCCGGCATCGCTCATGTAGGCGGTGCCGCCGGGCAGCACCTGATGATCTGATGTCGGCACATGGGTATGCGTACCGACCACGAGGCTGACGCGGCCGTCGCAGAAGAAGCCGACGCCCTGCTTCTCGCTGGTCGCCTCGGCATGGAAATCGAGCACGATGGCGTCACAGCCTTCGCGCAGCGGGCAGGCCTCGAGCTCGCGCTCGATGGCGCTGAACGGATCGTTCGAGGACGGCTCCATGAAGACGCGGCCGATCGCGTTGATGACCAGCGCGCGCTTGCCGCTCTTGGTATCGACCAGCGTGGCGCCGCGGCCGGGCGAATGGCGCGGGAAATTCAGCGGGCGGATCAGGCGCGGCGCGCGCTCGATGAAGACCAGCGCCTCCTTCTGATTCCAGGCGTGGTTGCCGAGCGTGATCGCATCGGCGCCGGCGTCGAGCAGCTCCTGATAGATCGCCTCGGTGATGCCGAAGCCGCCGGCGGAATTCTCGCCATTGACGACCACGAGATCGAGCGACCAGTCCCTGATCATGCCGGGAAGGTGGTCTGCGATGGCGGTGCGGCCGGTCCTGCCGACGACGTCACCAACAAAGAGAATTCGCAAGGCTAGCTACTCCGGAAATCGAACGTCTTGCGCTCCGTTAGCACAAAATCGAGCGGGACGTCGTGCGACAGCGCCGGAATCGCCTTGGTTTCCTGTGCAGCAAAGGCAAGTCCGACCCCGATCACATGCTTGGCCTTGCGCAGATGCGCGAAGGTATAGTCGTAATAGCCGGCGCCATAGCCGATGCGGTGACCGAGCTTGTCGAATGCCGCGAGCGGCACCAGCATCACGTCCGGATGCACCTCGGCGGCGGCCGGCGACGGCTCGGGAATGCCGAGCGGACCGAGCATCAGCCGGTCCTTCGGCGACCAGTTGCGGAAGATCAGCGACTGGCCGCGCGCGTTGATGCAGGGCAGCGCGAGCCGCGCGCCCTTGTCGGCAAGCTTCTTCATCAACGGCGCCGGATCGAGCTCGCTGCGGATCGGCGCATAGCCCGAGACGATCATGCCCTGCGCGATCTCGAACGGCGCACCGCGCTTGGCGAGCGCTTCGGCAGCCGTCGCGCGCTGCTCGTCGCTCAGCGCATCGCGCTTGGCGAGAGCAAGTGCCCGGAGCTCGGCCTTCGATGGAGATGCGTGCATGATCCATCTTCCGCTGTCGTCGTCCGCGACAACGGACGATCCATCATTCCAGAGACGCTAGCTTTCGTTAAGGCCAGAGCTTTCGTAAGACCGCCGCGGCGCGCTGGACGCCCCGAATCGCAGGGCACAACACTGCTAGACAATTCAACCGCCGCAGCGCGACGACAAGGCAACAGCAAAAATCAGTGCGAAGCCGCAGAGGCCGTTGGAGCGCTCGATCCCGGAGTTCCCTACGAAAGTAGGTGGGCACCATATGTCCGGGTCCACGGACCCGGCCAGGGACAGTTCCCTAAAGGATCGATAAGGCCCCGGGGATATATGGCTCCTGACGCACGACGCAGCTTCGCGGGGGCTAATCTAGCCATCGTTGCCGCAATCCGCCAGCGGTAAGGAAGACGCAGCCTTGGCTCCTGGAAGAAACTGTCATGCCCGGGCTTGTCCCGGCCATCCACGGCTTTCTTTTCAAGGAGACAAATACGTGGATGCCCGGGCCAAGCCCGGGCATGACGAATGTGTGGAAACACCGAGACCAACAGGGACGAACGAAGATCACCCGATCGCGATGCCGCCGCCGATGGTGCGGTTGAGCACCTGCGTGGTGCGCTCGATCCGCTCGGCGGCGGCATTGAGCGCGTTGGAGACCGCGGTCTGGGTCGCGCGGGCGCGGTCGATCGCGGCAACGCGCGCATTGCGCAGCTGCTCGAGCTCTTCCTCGAGGCTGCGGATGCGTGCGCTGGCGTCGACCAGTTCGTCGCAGGCGGTGAGCGCCGCCATCACCGTCAGCCGCGCATCGCCGATCTCGCCGAACTTGCCGCGCAGCGATTCGACGCGCTGCTGGAGATTTTCCGCGAGCTTCAGCAGCCGCACCTCCTGGCCCTCCTCGCAGGCCATCCGGTATTGCCGGCCATTGATGGTGACGTTGATGTGGCTCATCTGCTGTCTCCGCCGTCGAGCACGGCGCGAATGCTGCCGATTGCCGCGTCGAGTTTTTCCGCAATCTCGCGATTGGCGCGCTCGAGCTTGCGCGTCTTCACCAGCGATCCGTCGAGCTCGTCGGCAAGCCGCGAGCGATCGGCGCCGAGCGCCTGGATCCGGCTCGCCAATTCGTTCTCGTCGCGGTCGGCCTCGCGGCGCCGCTCCACCGAACTCTCCAGCGCATCAAGCGCTGCCATCAGCCGCTTTGTCGCAGCATCGATATCGGCAAGCGGTGCCTCGGTATTGCCAGACCCGTTGGCGAGACGATCACTCATGACACGCGGCGTGGACCTTTCGGTTGGCTTGGTAGCCTGCTGCAGATAAGCCTCCCGCACGGCAAAACTGGCGGTTCGGCAAGCGTTTACGGGACGAAATTTACGTGGCAAGCGAGCCCAGCGCAACGGCGGCGCAGAACTATGCACCGTTGAATGAAATAGGGCGATTTCGGGCAACTTTTCCCCGTTTTGAGGGGTTTCATCGCCTTGGACTTGCGGAATTGAGGTGCTAATCCACCCCCAACCCGTAAGGCCATCCACGCGCGTATCGCGGCTGCCCGCCCCGATCCGTCCAGCAATCAGCTCCTCATTTTAGGCGGACTCTTCATCATGACGCAGGTCGATCACACCCGTATGGCCAATGCGATCCGTGGCCTTGCCATGGACGCCGTCGAGAAGGCGAATTCCGGCCATCCCGGCCTGCCGATGGGCGCCGCCGACATCGCGACCGTCCTGTTCACAAAATTCCTGAAATTCGATGCGGCCGACACGGCGTGGCCCGATCGCGACCGCTTCGTGCTCTCGGCCGGCCATGGCTCGATGCTGCTCTATTCGTTGTTGTACCTCACCGGCAACAAGGACATGACGCTCGACCAGCTCAAGCATTTCCGCCAGCTCGGATCGCTGACCCCGGGCCACCCCGAGAACTTCCACACCAAGGGCATCGAGACCACCACCGGTCCGCTCGGCCAGGGCATTGCGACCGCGGTCGGCATGGCGGTCGCCGAGAAGATGCTGGCCGCCGAGTTCGGCAAGAAGATCGTCAACCACCACACCTATGTGCTCGCCTCCGACGGCGACCTGATGGAAGGCATCTCGCAGGAAGCGATCGCGCTCGCCGGTGTCTGGCGGCTCAACAAGATGATCGTGCTGTACGACGACAATGGCATCTCGATCGACGGCCCGACTTCGATCTCCGATTCCGTCGACCAGGTGAAGCGCTTCAAGTCCGCAGGCTGGGCCGCCGAATTGATCGACGGCCACGATCCGCAGGCGATTGCCGCTGCAATCACCCGCGCGCAGAAATCCAACAAGCCCTCGATGATCGCCTGCAAGACCACGATCGGGTACGGCGCGCCGCACAAGGCCGGCACCGCCAAGGTGCATGGCGAGGCGCTCGGCGCCGACGAGCTCAAGGCGGCCAAGGAGAAGCTCGGCATCTCGCTCGAACCGTTCTCGGTGCCCGACGATGTGCTGAACGCCTGGCGCGAGGCAGGCGCCCGCGGCGCCGCCGAGCACAAGGCGTGGGACGAGCAGTTCGCGCAGCTCGGCAGCCGCAAGCGCGCCGAGTTCGAACGCCGCATTCGCCACGAGCGGCCGCAGTCGCTGGCCAAGGGGCTGCGCGCCTTCAAGAAGGGGCTGCTGGAAAATCCGCTCAACGTCGCGACCCGCAAATCGTCGGAAGCCGCGATCGAGGTGATTGCGGCTGCGATGCCGATGGAATTCGTGGCCGGCTCGGCCGACCTCACCGGCTCCAACAACAACAAGGCGAAGTCGGCGACGGCGTTCGGCGCCAAGACGCCGAAGGGCCGCTTCATCCATTATGGCGTCCGCGAGCACGGCATGGCGGCGTGCCTCAACGGCATCTTCCTGCACGGCGGCTTCGCGCCGAACGGCGCCACCTTCCTGGTGTTCACCGACTACGCGCGCGGCGCGATGCGGCTGTCGGCGCTGATGGGCACCGGCGTCGTCTATGTCATGACCCATGACTCGATCGGCCTCGGCGAGGACGGCCCGACGCACCAGCCGGTCGAGCATCTGTCCGCGCTGCGCGCGATGCCCAACATGCGCGTGTTCCGTCCCTGCGACGCGGTCGAGACCGCCGAGTGCTGGGAACTGGCGCTCAACCGCGTCGACGGACCGACGGTGCTGGCGCTGACCCGCCAGAACCTGCCGCAGCTCCGCACCACGGCGCCGAACGACAATCCGTGCAGCCACGGCGCCTATGAGCTGGTCGCGGCGCAGGGTGACGCAAAAGTGTCATTGTTCGCGTCGGGTTCCGAGGTCCAGATCGCGGTCGAGGCGCAGAAGCAGCTCGCCGGACGCGGCATCGCGACGCGGGTGGTCTCGGTCCCGTCGCTGGAATTGCTGCTGGCACAGCCCGCCGAGCGGCAAAATGCCATTATCGGCAACGCTCCGGTCAAGATCGCGATCGAGGCCGCGGTGCGCTGGGGCTGGGATGCCGTGATCGGCCATGACGGCGAATTCATCGGCATGCACGGATTTGGCGCCAGCGCCCCGGCGAAGGACCTTTTCCGGCATTTCGGCATTACTGCTGAAGCCGTCGTTAACGCTGCCACGAAGCGCGTCTGACGCTGGCCTGACACCCGCGGGCCAAGGTTGAGCTTGTCGCAAAAAAGGATTACCTAAGCTCCATCTTTTCCGTATGCGCCCGGCCGAACCGGGCGTTCCGCCGTAAAAACCTCGTGGGAGCCCCTCCCGCGGGGCTGACAACAGCATTAGAGGAGACGAGCATGGCAATCCGCGTCGCGATCAACGGGTTTGGACGTATCGGCCGCAACATTCTGCGCGCCATCGCCGAGTCCGGCCGCAAGGACATCGAGGTGGTCGGCATCAACGACCTCGGCCCGGTCGAGACCAACGCGCACCTGCTGCGCTTCGATTCCGTGCATGGCCGCTTCCCCGGCACCGTCACCGTCGACGGCGATACGATCAGCCTCGGCGACAACAAGATCAAGGTTTCGGCCGAGCGCGATCCCTCGAAGCTGCCGTGGAAGGCGCTCGGCGTCGACGTCGCGCTGGAATGCACCGGCATCTTCACCGCGAAGGACAAGGCCTCCGCGCACCTCACAGCCGGCGCCAAGCGCGTGCTGGTCTCGGCGCCCGCCGATGGCGCTGATGCCACCATCGTCTACGGCGTCAACCACGACACGCTGACCAAGGATCACCTGGTGATCTCGAACGGCTCCTGCACCACCAACTGCCTCGCGCCGGTCGCCAAGGTCCTGAACGACACCGTCGGCATCGAGACCGGCTTCATGACCACGATCCACGCCTATACCGGCGACCAGCCGACGCTCGACACCCTGCACAAGGATCTCTATCGCGGCCGCGCCGCGGCGATGTCGATGATCCCGACCTCGACCGGTGCCGCGAAGGCGATCGGCCTCGTGCTGCCCGAGCTGAAGGGCAAGCTCGACGGCGTCTCGGTCCGCGTTCCGACCCCGAACGTTTCCGTGATCGACCTCAAGATCGTCGCCAAGCGCGCAACCGACGTCAAGGAGATCAACGAGGCGATGAAGCGTGCGTCCGAGCAGCAGCTCAAGGGCATCCTGGGCTACACCAACGCGCCGAACGTCTCGATCGACTTCAACCACGATCCGCACTCGTCGACCTTCCACATGGACCAGACCAAGGTGCAGAACGGCAACTTCGTGCGCGTGATGTCCTGGTACGACAATGAGTGGGGCTTCTCGAACCGTATGGCGGACACCGCCGTCGCGATCGGCAAGCTGGTTTAAGTTCGACTGTTCGTGATGCCCGGCCCAGCGCCGGGCATCTGCGTGTTTGCCCCCCGCGTTCGCGACCTCAACGGCCGCGACATCGGCAAGCGAAAGCGACGCCGTCCGTCGGACGGTGGTGTCCGGCTGCACAGGAAACGCTCATGACAAAATCGTTCCGCACCCTCGACGACGTCAACGTGAAGGGCAAGCGCGTGCTGCTGCGCGTCGACCTCAACGTCCCCATGGAAGGCGGCCGCGTCACCGACGCCACACGGCTCGAGCGCGTTGCCCCCACCATCACCGAAATTTCCGACAAGGGCGGCAAGGTGATCCTGCTCGCCCATTTCGGCCGCCCCAAGGGACGCGACCCCAAGGAATCGCTGAAGCCGGTCGCTGACGCGCTGTCGAAGGTGATCAATCGCCCGGTGGCCTTCGCCGAGGATTGCATCGGCGATGCCGCAGCCAAGGCGGTGGCCGCCCTCAAGGACGGCGACATCCTCTGCCTGGAAAACACACGTTTCCATAAGGAGGAAGAGAAGAACGACGCCGGCTTCGTTACGGAGCTCGCCAAGCTCGGCGACATCTGGGTCAACGACGCCTTCTCCGCCGCGCATCGCGCCCACGCCTCGACCGAAGGCCTCGGCCACAAGCTTCCGGCCTATGCCGGCCGCACCATGCAGGCCGAGCTCGACGCGCTCGGCAAGGCGCTGGAAGCGCCGACCAAGCCGGTGATCGCGATCATCGGCGGCGCCAAGGTCTCGACCAAGATCGACCTCTTGGAAAACCTCGTGAACAAGGTCGACGCGCTGGTGATCGGCGGCGGCATGGCCAACACCTTCCTGCACGCGCAGGGCGTCGCCGTCGGCAAGTCGCTCGCCGAAAAGGATCTCGCCCCGACCGCGCTGCGGATCATGGAGAAGGCCAACGCCGCCAACTGCGCCATCATCCTCCCCGTCGACGCCGTCGTCGCCAACCAGTTTGCCGCCAACGCGCCGTCGCATGCCTACGGCCTTGATGCGATCCCGGCCGACGGCATGATCCTCGACGTCGGTCCGCAATCGATCGCGCGCATCCATGCCGCAATCGACGACGCGGCGACGCTGGTCTGGAACGGCCCGCTCGGCGCCTTCGAGCTGACGCCGTTCGACCGCGGCACCGTGGTGTCGGCCAAGCATGCCGCCGAACGCACCAAGGCCAGGAAGCTGATCTCGGTCGCCGGCGGCGGCGACACCGTCGCGGCGCTGAACCAGGCGGGCGTCGGCGGTGATTTTTCCTACGTCTCGACCGCGGGCGGCGCGTTTCTTGAATGGATGGAAGGCAAGCCGCTGCCGGGCGTCGAAGTTCTGAAAAAAGGTTGATTTAGGTCACATCCGCGAACTTGCACTACAGGGAGAAATGGAATGGCTCGCATTACGTTGCGGCAACTGCTCGACCACGCGGCCGAGCATGATTACGGCGTACCTGCCTTCAACATCAACAACATGGAACAGGCGCTGTCGATCATGGCGGCCGCCTCCGAAGTCGATGCGCCCGTCATCATCCAGGCCTCGCGCGGCGCGCGGTCCTACGCCAACGACGTCATGCTCAAGCACATGATGGACGCCGTCACCGAGATCTACCCGCAGATCCCGGTCTGCGTGCATCTCGACCACGGCAACGAGCCCGCCACCTGCATGACCGCGATCCAGGCCGGCTTCACCTCGGTCATGATGGACGGCTCGCTGAAGGCCGACGGCAAGACACCCGGCGACTGGGACTACAATGTCGGCGTCACCAGGACCGTGACCGGCATGGCGCATCTCGGAGGCATCTCGGTGGAAGGCGAGCTCGGCGTGCTCGGCTCGCTCGAGACCGGCATGGGCGACAAGGAAGACGGCCATGGCGCCGAGGGCAAGCTGTCGCACGACCAGCTGCTGACCAATCCGGACGAGGCCGTGAAGTTCGTCCAGGAAACCAAGGTCGACGCGCTGGCGATCGCGATGGGCACCTCGCACGGCGCCTACAAGTTCACCCGCAAGCCCGACGGCGACATCCTCGCCATGAACGTGATCGAGGAAATCCATCGCAAGCTGCCGAATACGCATCTGGTCATGCACGGCTCCTCGTCGGTGCCGCAGGAGCTGCAGGAGATCATCAACGCCAATGGCGGCAAGATGAAGCCGACCTGGGGCGTGCCGGTCGCCGAGATCCAGCGCGGCATCAAGAACGGCGTGCGCAAGATCAACATCGACACCGACAACCGGATGGCGATGACCGGCCAGATCCGCAAGGTGCTGAAGGACAATCCGGAAGAGTTCGATCCGCGCAAGTACCTGAAGCCCGCGATGGAGGCGATGACCAAGCTGTGCAAGCAGCGCCTGCAGGAGTTCAACACCGCGGGCCAGGCCAGCAAGATCAAGAAGGTGCTGACCACGGCGGAAATGGCCAAGCGCTACGCCGCGGGCCAACTCGACCCCAAGGTCGCCTGAGCGCTCTTCACTCGCCGCGGACTGCGATCACCTCTCCCCATCGGGGAGAGGTCGGATCGCGCCAGCGATCCGGGTGAGGGGTTCAGGTCCCTCGATAGAGCGTACCCCCTCACCCGCGCCTTCGGCGCGACCTCTCCCAATGGGAGAGGTGGAACGTCCAAACACCGGCCGCGACGAACGTTTTCTAGGCATTTGCCCGAGAACCGCCTATTTTGGTTTGCAAAGGCAATGGCTCTGGAGGACGCCCCGATGAACCTCTCCGACCTCAACAAAATCGCGCTTGCCATGGTCACCCCGGGCAAGGGCATCCTCGCCGCCGACGAATCCTCCGGCACGATCAAGAAGCGCTTCGACGCCATCAAGGTCGATTCGACCGAGGACAATCGCCGCGACTATCGCGAGATGCTGTTCCGCTCGCAGGAGGCGATGAGCAAGTACATCTCCGGCGTCATCCTTTACGACGAGACGATCTGGCAGAATGCCAAGGACGGCACGCCGCTGGTCAAGCTGATCGAGCAGGCCGGCGCGATCCCCGGCATCAAGGTCGACGAAGGCACGCAACCTTTGCCGAACTGCCCGGGCGAACTCGTCACCGTCGGCCTCGACAAGCTCGCCGAGCGGCTGAAGAAATATTACGAGCGCGGTGCGCGCTTTGCGAAGTGGCGCGCGGTGATCGATATCGGGCCGCGAATCCCGACCCAGACCGCGGTCCGCGTCAACGCGCATGCGCTGGCGCGCTACGCCGCGTTGTGCCAGGCCGCGCAGATCGTGCCGATCGTCGAACCGGAAGTGCTGATGGACGGCGATCACGACATCGACCGCTGCTATGAGGTGACGCAGCGCGTGCTGAACCGAACCTTCCAGGAATTGCGAGTGCAGCGCGTCGCGCTGGAAGGCATGATCCTGAAGCCGAACATGGCGATCTCGGGCAAGAAGTGCCCGAAGCAGGCGCCGGTGCAGGAAGTCGCCGAGAAGACCATCCGCCTGCTCAGGAGCTGCGTGCCGGCCGCGGTGCCCGGCATCGCCTTCCTCTCCGGCGGCCAGAGCGACGAGGAAGCCACCGCGCATCTCGACGCCATGAACAAGATCGGCAATTTGCCCTGGCGGCTGACCTTCTCCTATGGCCGCGCGCTGCAGGCGGCGCCGCAGAAGGCGTGGTCCGGCAAGCCCGACAACGTCCCCGCCGGCCAGCGCGCCTTCTCGCATCGCGCCCGGATGAACGGACTCGCGAGCACCGGCAATTGGGAAGCCGGCCTCGAGAAACAGGCGGCATAGTTGGCGACCAAGCCCGTTCCGCCGCGGCCGGCGCCGCGCCTCTATCTGGCAACGCCGCCGGTCGATGAGCCCGCGCGGCTTGTGGCCGAGCTCACCGAGCTGCTTGGCGCGGCCGATGTCGCCGCCGTGCTGGTGCGGCTGCGCGAGAGCGATCCGCGCAGCATGATCTCCACCATCAAGGCGCTGACGCCTGCGATCCAGAACGCCGGCGCGGCGCTGCTGATCGACGGCCATCCCGATATCGTGGCGCGCGCCGGCGCCGACGGCGCGCATCTGACCGGCATCGCCGCGATGGAAGAGGCGGTGCCGTCGCTGAAACCCGACCGAATTGTCGGCGTCGGCGGGCTCGCGACCCGCCACGATTCCATGGCCGCGGGCGAAGCCGGCGCCGACTATGTGCTGTTCGGCGAGCCCGACGCCAACGGACAGCGGCCCTCGCGCGAGGCCATCGCCGAGCGGCTGGAATGGTGGGACGAATTGTTCGAGCCGCCCTGCGTCGGCTTTGCGACCTCGCGCGAGGAGGCCGAGGCGTTCGCGGCGGCAGGCGCGGATTTCGTGCTGGTCGGAGACTTCATCTGGTCCGATCCGCGCGGCGCCAAGGCGGCGCTTGTCGAGATCGGCGACGCGATTGCGCGGGCGCATGCCGGCACATTCGGCAAGGCCAAGGCCGACGGAAAGGCCGAGGGATGACGCCGGAATGAAATGCCTGCGTCCGATAGGTATTGCGCTCGGCTGCACGATGCTGGCGAGCGGCGCGATGGCGCAGCTCTCGATCACGCCGCCGGCCCAGACGCCGCCGCGTGCGAAGAAGGAGGCTCCGAAGCCGAAGGTGCATTCGCCGGTCGCGAAGAAGCCGACGCCCAAGCCCGCCGCCTCGGCGACGCCGAAGCCTGCCGCATCCCCGACGCCCTCGCCGACCCCGACCCAGACCGTCGACGATCCCAATGTCGACCTCGTCTACGGCGCCTATCAGCGCGGCATGTACAAGACCGCGTTCGACCTCGCGACCGCGCGCGCGCAGAACAGCAACGATGCCAAGGCCATGACGATGCTGGGCGAGCTCTATGCCAACGGGCTCGGCGTCAAGCGCGACTACGTCAAGGCCGACGAGTGGTACAAGCGCGCCTCCGATGCCGGCGACCGCGAGGCGATGTTCGCGCTCGCCATGATGAAGATCGCGGGCCGCGGCGGCGCGGTCGACAAGGATGCCGCGGTCAAGCTGCTGGCGTCGTCGGCCAAGCTCGGCGAGCCCAAGGCGGCCTATAATCTCGCGCTGCTCTATCTCGACGGCCAGACCCTGCCGCAGGACCTCCGCCGCTCCGCCGAGCTGTTGCGCATGGCCGCCGACGCCGGCAGCCCCGAGGCACAATACGCGCTCGCGACCTTCTACAAGGAGGGCACCGGCGTGCCGAAGGACCTCGAGAAGGCGGCGCGGCTGCTGCAGGCCGCCTCGCTGGCCGACAATGTCGATGCCGAGGTCGAATATGCCATCGCGCTCTACAACGGCTCGGGCACGCCGCGGAACGTGCCGGCGGCGGTGGCGCTGCTGCGCAAGGCGGCCCGGCAGAACAGCGCGATCGCGCAAAATCGCCTCGCCCATGTGCTGGCGACCGGCGCCGGCGCCCCGGTGGACAAGGTCGAGGCGCTGAAATGGCACACGGTCGCCAAGACCGCCGGCAAGGGCGACCCCGATCTCGACGACATCCTCGCCGATATGAGCCCGGAAGACCGCGCCAAGGGCGAGGCAGCCGCGCGAAAATGGATCGGAAACAACGTCAAATGACGCCTTGACGGCGCCACTTCCAGAGGGCACCCAGTCCGAAACCCAGAGCGCCACAGGCCGTTTCCCGTCATCCTGAGGTGCGAGCGGAGCGAGCCTCGAAGGATGCACGGGCCCCGGAGCGGGCTGTCGATCCTTCGAGACGCGCGTTCCGCGCTCCTCAGGATGACGGGCAGGGTCTTGCCCACGCTGCCCGATCGATTTCCAACGCTCGAAAGCCACCAGCTTCCATCATGCTCTATTCCGCTCTCATCAATGTCATGGTCAAGGCCGCGCGCCGCGCCGGCCGCAGCCTCAAGCGCGACCTCGGCGAGATCGAACATCTCCAGGTGTCGCTGAAGGGGCCGGCGAACTTCGTCTCGCTTGCCGACAAGCGCGCCGAGGAGATGCTCTACACCGACCTCGAGAAGGCCCGGCCCGGCTACGGGTTCCTCGGCGAGGAAGGCGGCAAGCGCGAAGGCAGCGACAAGAGCCACACCTGGATCGTCGATCCCTTGGACGGCACCACCAACTTCCTGCACGGCATCCCGCAATTCGCGATCTCGATCGGGCTCAAGCGCGAGGACACCGTGATCGCCGGCGTGATCTACAATCCCGCCAATGACGAGCTCTATATCGCCGAGCGCGGCAAGGGCGCGTTCCTCAACGACCAGCGGCTGCGCGTCGCCGGCCGCCGCCAGCTCAACGAATGCGTGGTGGCCTGCGGCCTGCCGCATATCGGCCGCGGCAATCACCAGCTGGCGCTGCAGGAGATGGCCGCGCTGCAGAGCAAGGTCGCGGGCTTCCGCCGCTTCGGCGCCGCCTCGCTCGACCTCGCCTTCGTCGCCGCCGGCCGCCTCGACGGCTATTGGGAGCGCAATCTGCAGGCCTGGGATGTCGCGGCCGGCCTGCTGATGGTGCGCGAGGCCGGCGGCACCGTCTCCGGCATCCAGGGCAATGACGATCCGCTGCAGACCGGCCATATCGTCTGTGGCAACGAGTTCGTGCACGGCGAACTGATCAGGATCCTGAAGCCGCTCGGACAATAGGGCGGCGGCGCGATCTAATCGTCGTCGTCCTCGTCGTCTTCCCCGTCACGAAATTCACCGCCGAGGGACAGGCCCTCGATGGTCGTGGCGCCCTTTGCCTTGATCACCCGGCGCAGCGGGACCGAGCTCTCGCTGCGCAACGCCTCCATCAGATGTTCCGAATGGGTGACGATCCAGATGTCGGCGCGGCGCGACGCCTTGGCGATCAGCCTCGCCAATGGCGCCAGCAGCGACGGATGCAGGCTGGACTCGGGCTCGTTCAGCGCGATGAACGGCGGCAGCCGATAGCCCATGAACACCGCGAGCAGGCAGATATATTTCAGCGTCCCATCGGATAGCTCGTGCGCCTTGAACGGACGCGGCATGTCAGCCTGTTGCAGCTCGAATTCGCACCGTCCGTTTTCCGCCCATGCCCGCAGTTCGGCACCCGGGAATGCGTCCTCGATCGCATCCTGCAGATCGCCGGCATCCTGCCTGATCGTGAACAGGGTTGCCAACACGGCAGCCAGATCGTGGCCATCGGCGCTCAGCGAAGGTGTCGTGATCGCGAGACACGGCTTTCGTATCGGCGACGCCGGATCGGTCCGGAAGTCGTGATAGAATCGCCAACTCAGCATTGCATTTCGGATCAGGTCGATCTCGGGACTTCCCTTACCATCCGAAAATCCGGCCAGCGCGGTTTCCGACGGCAGCACCGCTTCCTTGTGCTGGCTCCAGGTGCCGTTCTCATCGCGGACACTGACGAGTGAGTTGGTGCGCTCCATCATCAATATTGTTTTCTTGCCGTGGGTCGCCTCGATCGTTTCGGATTTGATCATCGGCTCACCGGGAAATGCCGCCACGACCGGGCTCGGGAATCCGAGCTCGATGGAATATCTGACGTGGTCGAATCTCACAGCCAACCGCAGACGCGCATCGTCTCCGCGTCTGCGATTGCCGGACCAGAAGACGGAATACAATCCACCCTCGTCGGCGATCGTGCGCGTGATCCGGCCGGTCGCTGCGTCGCGCAACAGCGACAGGGACTTGTAGAGATTGGATTTGCCGACACCGTTCTCGCCGACGAAGACGGACAGCGGCTGGATGGGCATGAAGAGCCGCCGGATCGAGCGATAATTCGAGATCGCAATATCGCTCGGCCGCATCGCAGGCCCTCAATCCCCGGGTTGCCCAAGCGCATCCCGCTCAATCCAGAGCTGCAATCTGGATTGGTCGGCTTGCGAAAGCAAGCCGCTGATCTGACCAGCGTCGGTGCCTGATGTCAGTGACCGATCCTCGCCGGCGCGGGCGGGCCATATACCTCACCCTGCCCCGGCGCCGTCTCGCGATCGCCGGCCAGCACGCGCTGCACGCTGACGAAGAACACCGGCACCAGGAGCAGCGCGAGGATCACGACGGCGATCATGCCGCCCATCACCGACGTGCCGAGCGCCTGCTGGCTGGCGCCGCCGGCGCCGGTCGCGATCGCCATCGGCAGCACGCCGCAGACGAAGGCCAGACCGGTCATCAGGATCGGGCGGAATCTGAGGCTGCAGGCCTCGATGGTCGCCTCGACCAGCGGCTTGCCCTGCGCGCGCAGATCCTTGGCGAACTCGATGATCAGGATCGCGTCCTTGGCGGCAAGGCCGATGATGGTGATCAGGCCGACCGTAAAATAGACGTCGTTGGAGAGCCCGCGCACCGTCGCCGCCACCACCGCGCCGAGAATGCCGAGCGGAATGGTGAGCAGCACCGCGAGCGGAATGGTCCAGCTCTCATAGAGCGCGGCCAGCAAGAGGAACACCACCAGCACCGACAGCGCAAGCAGGAACGGCGCCTGCGAGCCCGACAGCTTCTCCTGCAGCGACTGGCCGGTCCATTCATAGCCGAAGCCGCGCGGCAGCTTGTCGGCGAGCCGCTCCATTTCGGCGATCGCATCGCCCGAGGTGAAGCCGGGTCGCGCCTCGCCGGAGATGCGCACCGCCGGATAGTAGTTGAAGCCCGCGATCTGCGTCGGCCCCTTCGTCCACTCGATGGTGGCGAAGGCCGAGAACGGCACCAGCTGGCCGCGGCTGTTCTTGACGTTGTAGTTGAGGATGTCGTCCGCGTTCATGCGGCTGGTCTTGTCGGCCTGCACGATGACGCGCTGCATGCGCCCGCGGTTCGGGAAGTCGTTGATGTAGTTCGAGCCGAGATTGGTCGAGATCGTGTTGTTGATGTCCTCGAAGGTGACGCCGAACGCGCCCGCCTTCTCGCGGTCGATCATCAGGTTGACCTGCGGCGCCGGCGGTAGGCCTTCGACATAGACCTTCTGCAGAATCGGGCTGGCATTGGCCTCCGCGATCAGGCGATCGGACGCGGCGATCAGCGCCGAATAACCCTTCTGGCCGCGGTCCTGCAGGCGGAACGAGAAGCCCGAGGAGTTGCCGAGGTTGTCGATCGGCGGCGGCTGCAACGCCGAGATCCTGGCGTCGCGGATCGACGACAAATCGCGGTTGATGTCGGCGACGATGGCGGCGGCGGAATCCTTCGGGCCGCGCTCCGACCAGTCCTTCAGCGTGATGAAGGCCTGCGCGGTGTTCATGCCCTGGCCGAGGAAGCTGAAGCCGGTGAGGAACGTGACATTCTCGATGCCGGCGCGGTCCTTGAGGTACTTCTCGACCTGCTCGACCGCAGCTTCGGTCCGGGCATAGGACGACTCCGACGGCGTCTGCACGTCGGTCGTGATGAAGCCCTGGTCGTCGACCGGCAGGAAGCCGCCGGGCAGGCGCACGAAGCCGTAGGCGACGCCGAGGAACAGCACGAGGTAGATCAGCATCAGGCGGCCGGTTCGCTTCAGCGAACCCTGCACGGTGCGGGTATAGCCGGCGCGGCTGGTGTCGAGCACGCGGTTGAACCAGCCGAACACGCCCTTACTGGCATGGCCGTGGCCCTTCTTGACCGGCTTGAGCAAGGTCGCGCACAGCGCCGGCGTCAGCGACAGCGCGAGCAGCGCCGAGAACGCGATCGCCGCCACCATGGTGACCGAGAACTGCCGGTAGATGATGCCGACCGAGCCGGGGAAGAACGCCATCGGCACGAACACCGCCATCAGCACCAGCGTGATGCCGATGATGGCGCCGGTGATCTGCGACATCGCCTTCTTGGTGGCTTCCTTCGGCGGCAGGCCTTCCTCCGCCATGATGCGTTCGACGTTCTCGACCACGACGATGGCGTCGTCGACGAGGATGCCGACCGCCAGCACCATGCCGAACATGGTCAGCATGTTGATCGAGAAGCCCGCGATCATCAGCGTGGCGCAGGCGCCCAACAGCGCCACCGGAACCACGATGGTCGGGATGATGGTGTAGCGGATGTTCTGCAGAAACAGGAACATCACGACGAACACCAGCACCACGGCCTCGACCAGCGTCGTCAGGACCTTCTTGATCGAAGCCTCGACCACCGGCGTGATGTTATAGGGGATTTCGTAGGAGATGTTGGCCGGGAAGAAGCGCGACAGCTCCTTCATCTTGGCTTCGACCGCGCTCGCGGTCGCCAGCGCATTGCCCTTCGGCGACAGCAGCACCGAGAGGCCGGCGGTCGGCTTGCCGTCCAGGCGCGTGTTGAATTGGTAGCTGAGGCCGCCGACCTCGATCCGCGCGACGTCGCGCAGGCGGACCGTCGAACCGTCATTGTTGGCGCGCAGGATGATGGCGCCGAACTCGTCGGGCGAGGACAGCTGGCCCTTCACCAGCACCTGCGCGGAAATCTTCTGGGTATCGGTGCTCGGCTCGGCGCCGATGCTGCCGGAGGCGACCTGGGCGTTCTGCGCCGTGATCGCCTTGTTGACGTCGTCGGCGGACAGGCCGTAGCCGACCAGCTTGGCCGGATCGATCCAGATCCGCAAGGACCGCTCGGTCGAGTACAGCGTGGCGCGGCCGACGCCGGGGATGCGTCGCACCTCGCCCAGCACGTTGCGGATCATGAAGTCGCCGAGGCCGACCTCGTCGAGGCTGCCGTCGGTCGAGTTCAGCGTGATGATCTGCAGCACGGCGGACGAGGCTTCCTCGACCAGGATGCCCTGCTGGATCACGGCGCGCGGCAGCCGCGCCTCGACGCGCTTGAGGCGGTTCTGCACCTCGACCGAGGCCTGGCTGGTGTCGGTGCCCGGCTTGAAGTTGGCGATGATCTCGACCTGGCCGAGCGAGTCGGAGGTCGATTCGAAGTTCAGGATGTTGGCGGCGCCGTTGAGCTCCTCCTCGATCAGCCGCGTCACGCTGTTGTAGAGGTTCTCCGGCGACGCGCCGGGATAGCTGGTCGAGATCGAGATCGAGGGCGGCGCGATGATCGGATACTGCGCGACCGCGAGCAGCGGAATCGAGATCGCGCCGATCAGACAGATGAACAGCGCGACGACCCAGGCGAAGATCGGCCTGTCGATGAAGAAGCTAGGCATGTCGGATCACCGCACGGCGTGCGCGGTCTGGTGCGGATCCGTCGGTGCTGCAGCTGCGTCGACCTCGCGCCAGGCTTGCGGCCGGACCTTGTCGCCGGCGGCGAATTTCTGGAACCCCTCGACGACGACCTTGTCGCCGGCCTTCAGGCCGTCGGTCACGAACCAGGAACCACCCTGCAGCGAGCCGGTGCGCACCGGCTGCACCGCGACGTGATTGTCGGCCTTGACGACGAACACCTCGCTGCCACCACCGCCATTGCGCTGGATCGCCTGCTGCGGCACGGCAATCGCATCGCTGTCGATGCCCTGCTCGATCAGCACGCGCACATACATGCCCGGCAGCAGGATGCGATGCGGGTTCGGGAACTCGCCGCGCAGGGTCACCTGCCCGGTATAGGCGTCGACCTTGGCGTCGGAGAACAGCAGCTTGCCCGGCAGCGGGTAGATCGAGCCGTCGTCGAGCACGAGGCGCACCTTCATCGCGTCGGGTGCGATGCGATCGAGGTCGCCGCTCTCGAAGGCGCGGCGGAGCTGGTTCATCTCTGTCACCGACTGCTGGAAGTCGGCGTAGATCGGATCGAGCTGCTGGATGGTCGCAAGGCTCGCGGCGTCGTTCTGCACCACGAGCGCGCCCTCGCTGACCAGCGCCGCACCGATGGTGCCGTCGATCGGCGCGCGGATCGTGGCGTAATCCAGATTGAGCTTGGCGCGCGCGACTTCGGCCTCGCGGCCCTGCACGTCGGCTTCGGCCTGCTTCAGCGTCGCGATCGCCTTTTCGTTCTCGGCTTCCGGCGCCGCGCGCTGGCTGGTCAAGGTGGCGATACGGCGGGCCTGCAGCGCGGCCTGCTCGAGCACGGCCTTGGCGCGCGCCAGCGCCGCCTCGGTCGACTGCAATTCGACTTCGAACGGGCGCGGATCGATCTGGTACAGGGGATCGCCGACCTTCACCTCGCTGCCCTGATGGAACATGCGGTTGACGACGATGCCCGAGACGCGCGGGCGAACCTCGGAAACACGGGTCGGCGCGATGCGGCCCGGCAGCTCGCGCAGCATCGCGCGCGCCTGCGGTTTCACGGTGACGACACTGACGTCCGGCTCGGGTGCTTGCACGGCGGCGGTTGCGGTGTTCGGCTCGTCGCAGCTAGCAAGCAGTGGCGCCGTCACGGCCAGCATCAGAGCAATGCATGCCGATTGCGCGCGAAGTCCAGACATTGAGATAATCGCCCCTGAAAGGTTTGAACAAACGAACGGCGGTGTCACGACGACACCGCTCGTGTTGCTGCGATGAAAATAAAATCTGCTTGCTGCGACGCAATGCGTTTTTCGGCGGCTCAATGTCACAGAACGCTATCACCCTGATTTTGCGGCATCTTTTATCTTGTCACCGCATTGTGAGCGGGTTCCATCGCAGGCTGTGGGAATGCATTAAGGTCTGCGTGAGCGGGAACCCCGCCATTTTGCCTGCGCGGAATGCCGCACCTCGCAACACCGAGACGATCGGACCGAATCACCGCGGGCCGCGCGCCTCATCCGAGGGTGCGTGCAAACCGAGCTCATCTCGCGATCTGCGGGTGGGACGCGCAGCCCGGTGGATGGCGATGCGCCGACCGGTCGGAAAGCCGTGCAAAGCGGCAACGGCCCGCGAGATTCCAACCCAACGTGCTGTTTGCTGCCCTTGGAATCGGCTTTCCTCACTCTGCCGCTGTGCCATATTGCTTGCAGATGCGGCCTTCGCGAACGGATGACCCGGCAATGCCCCCTTCCCGCTCCGACATGGAGATCGAATTGAGCAAGCTGTCCTCGCCCCGGATCTTCCTGGTGCGGATGCTGGTGTTCCTGGTGCTCTGCGGCCTGGTCGGGGTCGTGCTGTACAAGCAGATCGTCACCGCCTTCTTTGCCAATCCGGGGCTGAACGCCCTGATCGGGGCAGTGCTGCTGATCGGCATCATCCTGGCGTTCCGCCAGGTGATCCGGCTCTATCCCGAGGTCGCCTGGGTCAACAATTTCCGCATCGCCGACCCCGGCCTTGCGATCGAGCGCCGCCCGACGCTGCTTGCCCCGATGGCCGCGATCCTCGGCGGCGAACGCTCGGGGCGGATGTCGATCTCGCAGCAGACCATGCGGCATCTGCTCGATTCGATCGCAACCCGCCTGGATGAAGCCCGCGACATCTCGCGCTACATGACCGGCCTGTTGGTGTTCCTCGGCCTGCTCGGCACGTTCTGGGGTCTGATCGAGACGGTGGGCTCGGTCGGCAAGGTGATCGACGGGCTCAAGGTCGGCGGCGACGCCGGCGCGCTGTTCGATACGCTGAAGGAGGGCCTCGCCGCGCCGCTCGGCGGCATGGGCATCTCGTTCTCGTCCTCGCTGTTCGGCCTTGCCGGCTCGCTGATCCTCGGCTTCCTCGACCTGCAGTCGAGCCAGGCCCAGAACCGCTTCTACACCGACCTCGAGGACTGGCTCGCCGGCACCGTGCGCGGCATTTCCGGCGATGAAGCCGGCGTTTCCGGTAATATGCAGGGCGCGATCGACCGGCTCCGCACCGCGCTCGAGGAAGGCGGCGGCGGCCGCAGCACCACGGCCGCGATGGCCAATCTTGCCGAGGCGATCCAGGGGCTGGTTGCGCATATGCGCACCGAGCAGCAGATGATCCGGGAATGGGCCGACGGCCAGGGCGAGCAGAACCGCGAGATCAAGCGGCTGCTCGAACGCCTCGCCCGCCAACCCGAGAAGAGCTAGCCGGAGAGCAAGCCCAAGGAGAGACCCATGGCCCTCGCCCGCTCGCGCCGCAGCGAATCCGGCTTCAACTACTGGCCCGGCTTTGTCGATGCATTGTCGACGCTGGTGCTGTCGATCGTGTTCCTGCTGTCGGTGTTCCTCGTCGTGCAATTCTTCCTGTCGCAGGAGGTCACCGGCAAGGACAAGGCGCTGGAACAGCTCACCGCCAAGATCGCCCAGCTCAACGACCTGTTGTCGCTGGAGAAGCTCTCCAAGCTGACGCTCGACGACCAGGTGGCGCAGCTGCGCGCCGGCCTCGCTTCCGCGGAAGGCGAGCGCGACCGCATGAAGGGACTCTATGAGGGGCTCGCGAGTTCCGGCAGCGACGCGCAGGGCCGCGCCAACGAGCTCAACAAGGCGCTGGAGTCCGAGAAGGCCGTATCGTCGCGCGCACTGGCGCAGATCGAGCTGCTGAACCAGCAGATCAGCGCGCTGCGCCGCCAGCTCGCCGCGCTCGAAGAGGCGCTCGACGCCTCCGAGAAACGCGACAAGGAATCGCAGAACCGCATCGCCGATCTCGGCCAGCGCCTCAACGTCGCGCTGGCGCAGCGAGTGCAGGAACTATCGAAGTACCGCTCGGAATTCTTCGGCCGGCTGCGTGCGATCCTCGGCAACCGTCCCGATATCCGCGTCGTCGGCGACCGCTTCGTGTTCCAGTCCGAAGTGTTCTTCGACACCGGCCAGGCGACGCTGCTGCCCGAGGGCAAGACCGAGCTCGACACGGTCGCGAGCGCGCTGATCGATCTCGACAAGCAGATCCCACCCGAGATCGCCTGGGTGCTGCGCGTCGACGGCCACACCGACGTGCGGCCCATCAACAGCCCGCTGTTCAAGTCGAACTGGGAACTGTCCTCGGCGCGCGCGATCTCGGTGGTGCAGTACCTGGTTTCGCTCGGCGTGCCGGCGCAGCGCCTGGTCGCCGCCGGCTTCGCCGAATTCCAGCCGCTCGACGCCGCGCAGACCGAAGAGGCCTACAAGCGCAACCGCCGCATCGAGCTGAAGCTGACGGAACGCTAGGACGACGGCGTCCGGCCCACCAATCGTCATTGCCGGGCTCGACTGTGTTTGCGTGAACCTGTGGGACGGGCACACGGCACTATCCGTTCGTCGTCCTGGCGAAAGCCAGGACTCATAGCCACCGCACTTGATCCTGGACGGGATCGTGACCCCAGCATCGCGCAACAATTGGGATTTGGGGTAATGGGTCCTGGCTTTCGCCAGGACGACATTGAGTGTGTGGCGCGGTCCGTGAGTCACACATCCGCATTCTCGCGACATGAATGTCCAAACTTCATGTCGAAGGATCTGCAACGACCGGCGAGGCGTCGCCGCGATCGGTCGAGACCTTCCATTACACGGATATGTGCTTCCTCGCTGGCGAGGCGTCCGGGAACGCATCAAATGCGGCTGACGTTATGCTGGTATCGTAATCTCGCGGGCTTGGCGGATATCTCGTCTCCGTCGCGGCTGTGCCCATCGCTCCAGCCTCACCGCGCCATCTCGGACCAGCGCATGCTCAAGACCAAATTCGCCATCGTCGTCGCCGCCGGCCTCGTCCTCGCACCGGCCCAGCTTCTCGCGCAAAACACCGGCGGCACGCCGCTGCCGCCCAGGCCGGGCGACCGCGCCGCGCCGTCGAACGGCGTCGGCGGCACAGCGCTCCCGACCCAGTCCGGCCAGCGCGTCGCACCGTCTTCCGGCACCGGCGGCGGCAGCGCCGCACCGGCGCTTCCGGGAGGCCCGACGGGCACCACCACCGGCAATGCCGACAACCCGCAGCGGCGATGACGCGAGCCACGCTTGCGCGGGACGTCCTCGCGTGAGCCATTGAACGCGCGCCCGATCCGATCGGCGATGGTCTGCGCCGAACGTCCATTCGAACATTGATTGATGAAACGCCGCGCTAGACCGCGCCGGCCGGCTCCGCGGCCGGCTCAACCGGCTCGACTTCGGCCGTCACGAATTTGAGCCCGTAGGTCTTGCCGCGACGCCAGACCACCTTGCAAGGGTAGCGCTTGGCGTGATCGGCGAGCAGCGTCAGCGCGAGGCGGTCATTCACCTCGAACTCGACCTCGGTGGTGATCTTGGCGCCGCCCGGCGAGATGTCGACCACGGCGCATTGGCTCTCGGTCGCGCCGTCGTCGACCGTGATCCAGGCCGCACGATTGTTGAGCTGGCGCCGCGGCTCGCGACTGACCTTGATCCGTGCTCCATTGCTCGCCATCGTCGCCGTCCTTGAAGCCATTGGTCATTGAAAGACATTGCACACCGCGCACGTCGATCGACGCGCCCGGCACAGAACCGCAGCGGTCACAATGCCGGCCCCCCGTAAAGTCCGGCTTAGCGCGATCGCTTGAACTTTACCGGAATCTTGACCCGGCTTTTAGCGAACAGGGATTCTGCAATTCCATCAGCGGGATACCGGCCACATGCGCCGGCTTGACACGGGGACTGCACTCTTGGTGAAGTGGCGGCCGTGGCGTTGACCACATCCCTGCAACAAGAGCGCTTCAAGCCGCCTTTTCCGACGGAAACGACCCATGCTGATCCCCCTCGCCGACGTGCCGCGCTGGTATGCCGAACGCAAGCCTGCGGATGCGATCGCCATCAGTCATGGCGCGGATGCGCTGACCTGGCTCGAGCTCGAGCGCCGCGCCAACGCACGGGCGCGCGTCTTCGCCGCCAAGGGCGTCAAGCCCGGCGACTTCGTCGCGATCGGGCTGCCCAACAGCAACGCGTTCTTCGAGACGACCTTCGCGGTGTGGAAGTGCGGCGCGACGCCGACCTCGCTGTCATGGCGGCTGCCACGCGGCGAGGCCGCCGCGGTGCTCGAGATTCTAAAACCGTCGCTGGTGGTCGGCGGCGAGGCCGACTGGAATGCGCCGAATTCGCTGCCGGTGAATTTCGTGCCGGATGGATTCTCCGAGGAGCCGCTCGATGCGCCGGTCGCGCGCTATTGGAAGGCGATGACGAGCGGCGGCTCGACGGGACGGCCGAAGGTGATCCTCGATCACAACCCCGCGGTGATCGAGACCACGGCCGAGGCGACGCTTGGCATTGCGCGCGACACCTCGCTGCTCAATCCAGGGCCGCTCTATCACAATGCGCCGTTCATCCTCTCGCACTTTGCGCTGTTCGGGGGCGGAAGGGTCACCGGCATGGTGAAGTTCGACGCCGAGGAGACGCTGCGGCTGATCGAGCGCGAGCGCGTGCAGTGGGTGAATTTCGTGCCGACCATGATGCACCGGATCTGGGCGCTGCCCGAGGAGGTGCGCAGCCGCTACGACGTCTCCAGTCTGAAGATCGTGTTTCACATGGCGGCTCCGATGCCGCCCTGGCTGAAGGAGAAGTGGATCGAATGGCTCGGCCCCGAGCGGATCTGGGAGCTCTATGGCGGCACCGAGCGGCAGGGCGCCTGCGTGATCTCGGGCGTCGAATGGATGGCGCACAAGGGCTCGGTCGGCAAGATCGGCGAGACGGCAAAGCTGCGCATCATCGGCGAGGACGGCAACGACGTCGCGCCCGGCGAGACCGGCGAAATCTATTTCCTGCCCAACGACGGCGCCGGCTCGACCTATCACTACCTCGGCGCAACGCCGAAGCGGCGGCCGGATGGCTGGGAGTCGCTCGGCGATATCGGCCGGCTCGACGAAGAGGGTTATCTCTATCTCGGCGACCGGCTCGCCGACATGGTGCTGCGCGGCGGCGCCAACATCTATCCGGCCGAGGTCGAGGCCGCTGTCAGCGAGCATCCCGAGGTGCGCTCCTGCGTCGTGGTCGGACTGCCCGATCCGGAATTCGGCCAGCGCGTGCACGCGATCCTCGAGCTCGCCGACAGCGCCGATGCACAAGCGATCGCCGACGGCATGGGCGATTTCCTGAAGGACCGGCTCAGCCGCTACAAGCATCCGGAAAGTTTCGAGCGCGTCGGCACCGCGCCGCGCGACGATTCCGGAAAGGTTCGCCGCACCATGCTGCGCGACGAGCGCGCCGCGTGGATCAAGGACAACCGCGCCTTCCGCATCATGCCGGCGCGTGCGGCAAAAACCGAATAGGTTCAATCATCTTGCGAGGAGCAGGTCTGCACGCCACATGAGCTGTGCAGGCGGCCCTGCAAGGTATATCATTCCATCTTCCCTGCCGGCAGAACCTCGGTCTACCTTGAGGTTCCAGCGCCCTGCACGCCAGGAGATCCCTTGATGCCCTCCGCGACCGAATGGAAAGTGCCCGCGGCCTTTCAGCCTCGCCCCGAGGATTACCGTTACGATCTCGATCGCGCGCTGATGAGTGTGGTCGGGTTGCATTCGATCATTCCGCCGGATGCTTTCAGCGCCGAGACGCTCGGCACCGAGCGCGCCGGCAATGGCGTCCTGATCGACGACGGGCTGGTGCTGACGATCGGCTATCTGATCACCGAAGCCGCCACGGTGTGGCTGCATCTCGGCGACGGCCGCGCGGTCGAGGGCCACGCGCTCGGCTTCGATTTCGAATCCGGCTTCGGCCTGGTGCAGGCGCTCGGCCGGCTCGATCTCGAGCCGCTGCGGATCGGCTCGTCGGCGGCGACCCAGGTCGGCGACAATGTAGTGCTCGGCGGCGCCGGCGGCCGCACGCGCTCGGTCGCAAGCCAGATCGCGGCGAAGCAGGAATTCGCCGGCTACTGGGAGTATCTGCTCGACGAGGCGATCTTCACCTCTCCGTCGCATCCGAACTGGGGCGGCACCGGGCTGATCAACAATGCCGGCGAGCTGATCGGCATCGGCTCGCTGCAGCTCGAACGCGAGCGCTCGGGCCACGCCGAGCACGTCAACATGATCGTGCCGATCGATCTGCTCAATCCGGTGCTGGACGATTTGCGCAAGTACGGCCGGGTCGACAAGCCGGCACGGCCGTGGCTCGGCATGTACACGACCGAGATCGACAATCGCCTCGTGGTGGTCGGCGTCGCCAGCAAGGGACCCGCGGCGCGCGCCGAACTGAAGACCGGCGACGTGATCCTCGCGGTCGACGGCGACAAGGTGACGAGCCAGGCCGGCTTCTACCGCAAGCTCTGGTCGCTCGGCGCGGCCGGCGTCGACGTGCCGCTGACCATCTATCACGAGGGCGTCACCTTCGACGTCACGCTGACCTCGATCGACCGCATGAAGCTGTTGAAGGCGCCGCGGCTACACTAATACAAAACAGAAGAGGCAGCAGCGATGAGCGAGGCCGTGGTTGACGACATCGTGGCCGTGCTGCAGACGCTGCTGCAGACGCTGGAGTCGCTGTCCTTTGTCGCGCGCAACCTCAATCCGCCGGACTTCGATCGGGTGATGCAGATCGCGGGCGAGCCGGAGGAGGCCTTGCAGGCGGTGCGGCCGCGGCTTGCCGCATGGCCGGAGAAATTCGCGCACATCAAGACCGCGCTGGAAGCTGCGATCGAACCGGCGCTGTCCGGCTATGCGGGCCTGCGCGCAGTGCAGAACGGCGAAGGCGACCTGGTCAGCGTGTTCCGCGCGCTGCGCTATCTGCCGCGGGCGCAGGAGGCGCTCTATCCCTTGACCGAGCTGCCGCCGGTCAGCGGTTTCTTCATCGCGCCCGATCTGCGCGAGAATACCGAGTTGCAGGCGAAGCTCGCGGCCAAGCCCAACGCCGACACCGGCATCTTCCATGAGCGCAACGAGCCGGGCAGCCGCGGCGGCTTCTCGATGTACGTGCCGGAATACTACACGCCCGATCGCGCCTGGCCGCTGGTGATGGCGCTGCATGGCGGCAGCGGCAACGGCCGCGGCTTCCTGTGGAGCTGGCTGCGCGATGCGCGCAGCCGCGGCGCCATCCTGGTGGCGCCGACCGCGACCGGCCAGACCTGGGCACTGATGGGCGAGGACACCGACACGCCAAACCTCAACCGCATCCTCGACCAGGTGCGGGCGCGCTGGACGATCGACGAGACGCGCCTGCTGCTGACCGGCATGAGCGACGGCGGCACCTTCAGCTATGTGAGCGGGCTCGACGGCGCCTCGCGCTTCACGCATCTGGCGCCGGTTGCGGCGACCTTCCATCCGCTGATGGCGGAGATGGCCGACGCGGAGCGGCTGCGCGGCTTGCCGATCTTCATCACCCATGGCCGGCTCGACTGGATGTTTCCGGTGCAGACCGCGCGGCAGACCCAAGGCCTGCTGTCGGCCGCCGGCGCCAGGGTGACCTATCGCGAGATCGACGATCTCAGCCACACCTACCCGCGCGAGATCAATGCGGAGATCATGCAGTGGCTGAATGGAGCAGCTACTGGCGACACCTGAGGAAATCTCTTCCGTCACCCTGAGGAGCGCGAAGCGCGTCTCGAAGGGTCGACGGCCCGGCTGCGGCCGCGCGGCTGCATCGGGGCCGAGACGCGCTTCTGCGCAATCGCCGCATCGACCGACGCCTGCGATCCGACATCGAACTCGAGCGCGCGCAGGTCGACCGTGTTGTCGCGCGCGAACTCCTCGATATCGGCGACCGCGGCGGCGTTGCGGCCGGTGGTGTGACGCATCGAGGCGTAGACGGTGTGGCCGGCCCTGGCGAGCGCGTTGGCGGTGAGGCGGCCGAAGCCGCTCGAAGCGCCGGTGATGACGATGACCTGTTTCATGACAAATATCCCTGTGAAATCGGTTGAATGCGCGTTGGGTTGGAGATGTGCGGGCGTCAGACCAGGCCGCCATTGGCGCGCAGCGTCTGGCCGTTGATCCAGGACCCGTCGGGCCCGGCGAGGAACGACACGACAGAGGCGATGTCGTCGGGCGTGCCGAGCCGCTCCAGCGGCACCATCTTGGCGAAGCGGTCGATCAGCTCGTCCGACTTGCCGTGCAGGAACAGATCGGTCGCGGTCGGCCCGGGCGCGACCGCATTCACCGTGATGCCGCGGCCGCGCAACTCCTTGGACAGGATCGCGGTCAACGACTCGATCGCGGCCTTGGTCGCGACATAGATGCCGTAGGTCTCGAGCCTGGTGCCGACCACGCTGGTCGAGAAGTTGACGATGCGTCCGCCGTTGCGCAGCCGGCGCGCCGCCTCGCGCATGGTGTTGAAGCTGCCCTTCAAATTGACCGCGACCTGCTGGTCGAACGCGGCATCGTCGCTGTCGGCGATCTTGCCGAGCTTCATGATGCCGGCATTGTTGACCAGCACGTCGACGCCGCCGAAGGCGGCTTCCGCCGCGTCGAACATGCCGCGCACCGCGCTGGCATCGCTGACATCGGCCTTCGCGGTCAGTGCCCGGCCGCCGGCGGCCTCGATCCTGTCGGCCACCGCCTGCGCGGACTTGGCGTCGCCGGAGTAGTTGATGACGACGGTGAAGCCGTCCCTGGCAAGGCGTTCGGCAACCGCCGCGCCGATCCCGCGCGAGGCGCCCGTCACCAGGGCCACCTTGTTGGTTTGGTTGGTCATTTTCAGTCTCCCATCTGGTGGTGCGGCCGCGCCGCGTTCGATGGCAGGACACTATGCCTTGGCGTATGCCGGATAATCATGCATCTTCTGGCATCACTATTCGTTACATCCGGATAATAGATGGACCGTTTCGACGCGATGCGCGTGTTCACCCGGGTGGTCGAGCGGCGCAGCTTTTCGCTGGCCGCCGAGGATCTGGGGCTGCCGCGCTCGACGGTGACGGACGCGGTGAAGGGGCTGGAGGCGCGGCTCGGCGTGCGGCTGCTCGAGCGCACCACGCGCACGGTGCGCGCGACGCTCGACGGCGAGGCGCACTACCGCCGCTGCCTGTCGCTGATCGCGGACCTCGAGGACGCCGAGGGCGCGTTCGGCGGCGCGCGGCCGAAGGGACTGCTGCGGCTCGAGGTGCAGGGCACGCTGGCGCGGCACTTCCTGCTGCCGAACCTGCCGGGCTTCCTCGCCGAATATCCCGACATCGAGATCAACATGAGCGAGAGCGACCGCTGGGTCGATCTGATCCGCGAAGGCGTCGACTGCGTGCTGCGTTTTGGCAAGCTGCCCGACAGCGACATGATCGCGCGGCAGGTCACGATGCTGGAGCGGTTGACCTGCGCGACGCCGGATTATCTTGCGCGCTTCGGCACGCCGGTCGACCCGTTCGCACTCGACGGCCATCGCATGATCGGCATCCGCTCGCTGACCACGGGACGCCTGCGGCCGATGGAATTCGTGATCGACGGCGCGCTGAAGCAGTTTCCGCTGCCGGCGCCGATGTCGGTGACCGGCCCCGAGAGTTATCTGGCGAGCGCCAAACTCGGTCTCGGCCTCGTGCAGGTGCCGCGCTTCCATGCCGAAACCGATCTTGCCAATGGAACGCTGGTCGCGGTGCTGCAGCAATGTCCGCCGCCATCGGTGCCGGTAAACCTGCTCTATCCGCGCAACCGCCAGCTCTCGCCGCGCGTGCGCGTGTTCATCGATTACGTGATGCGGGCGTTCGCGCGAAGCTGATCGATCGCCGGAACCACAGCGAGCCCCACAACGTTATGCTTCCGACACCGGAGGGATTAGGCGATGCGGACCTTTTTCGGCATGATTTTGGGCGCGCTGCTGCTGATATGCGGCGTTTATGTCTATGACTCGATGCGGACGTCGAGCGTCGCCAATGGCGAGGTGGCGCAGGACACGCGCACCATCGTCAATTGGGACGTCGCGGCGCATGACTGGAACCTGCTGAAGACGCGCACCCGCGAGCAGTGGGACAAGATCGCGGCGAAGTAACGATTGTTTTCAAGCCGACACAAAACAAATGGCCTCTCCGGCGCCGGAGGGGCCATTTTCGTCGCAGGACGCGCGATCAATTCTGCTCGGTCTTGCGGCCCATATTGGCCTTGCGGGCGTCGGCGATCACCTGCTCGAACTGATCCATGCTGAGCACGCCCGGCACGCGGTACTTGCCGACGATGAATGACGGCGTGCCGTTGAAGCCGAATGCCAGCGCCTGCTCGTTGTTGCGCGAAAGGATCGCGTCGATCGCCTTGGCGTTGGCGTCGTGATCCTTCTTCAGGCGGTCCATGTCAAGGCCGGCGCCCGAGAGCAGCTCGGCGATGCGCGGCTCGGTGATGCGCGAATTGACCGAGATCATCGCCTCATGCGCGACGTCGAACTTGTTCTGGTACTTCGCCGCCAGCGCCATCCGCGCCGCGACCTTGGAGACCGGCCCGAGGATCGGCCAATCCTTCAGCACGAGGCGGACCTTGCCGTCGTCCTGCACCACCTGGCGCAGCTCCGGCGCGAGCTTGCGGCAATACGGGCAGTTGTAGTCGAACCATTCGACGATGGTGATGTCGCCCTTCGGGTTGCCGATCACCGGAATGTCCGGATCGCGCAGCACCTGTTCCTCGGTCAGGACATTGTCATCCTCGGCGCGCGCGGCGCCCGCAGCCATGAGCGCGATGCCGGCACCGATCAGGCCGAGCGCGCCGCGGCGGGTGGCACCGGCGTTGATCCGAGGCGATTTCGTCAGTTGGGTCATGGCTGGCTTTCGCAAGGGCTCCTCGCCCTCCTACGTTCAGGACACATCGATGTTACGCAGCAGCATATAGATCGCCACCACGATAATCACAGTCGCAAACACGATATTAAGGGCGCCGCGCCGTTCCGACAGGTGGCGGGCGCTGCGTGTGCCGAGCAGACCGCCCGCGATGCCGCCGGCGACGAATAGCCCCGCCAGGCCCCACGACACCAGCCCGGACCACGCATAGCTCAGGGCCGTGGTCATGCCGAAGGCGGTGACGGCCACCAGCGAGGAACTGACCGCGTTCATGATCGGCATCCCGGTCGCCAGCATCAGGGCCGGCACGATCAGGAAGCCGCCGCCGATGCCGAAGAAGCCGGACATGGTTCCGGTGGCAAGCCCGAGGCCGATGATCGCGGGCATGTTGGACATCGAGATCTTGACGTCGGTCAGCCCGACCCGCGCGCGGCTCTTCAGCATCAGGCCCGCGATGACCAGCATCACCAGCGAGAACAGCGCGAGCAGCTTCTGCCCCTCCAGCATCTTGCCGAGGATCGAGCCGCCGAATGCGCCCAGCATGCCTGACAGCGCGAACACCAGCGCGCAGGACCAGATCACGGTGCCGCCACGGGCGTGGTTGGAGAGATTGACTGCGGCGTTGGCAGCGACCGCGATCGCCGAGGTGCCGATCGCGACATGCGGCTCCGGCACGCCGACCACATAGACCATCAGCGGCACGGCAAGGATCGAGCCGCCGCCGCCGACCAGGCCCAGCGAAAAACCGACCAGCATGCCCGATGCCAGCCCAAGCATGCTTTGAGTTGCGGTGAAGACCAAGGGGAACAGACTCGCGTTTGAGGCGGCGACCCTAGAAGGATTTGCTGCTCAACGCCATACCAATAGCACAAAACTGCCCTGCAGCCGGACTCTCTATATCAGCATGATCTCCGCGCAAACGCGTTGCGTTTGTCGCGAGGGAAAACCGGTTCCCACTTTGCGCTAACGCGGCCCTCCGGGTCCGGATCATGCTCAGCGCAGCAGATAAGTCACAGCCAGCGGCACCAGCAGCGAGGTGACCAGCGCATTCAGGCTCATCGCGATCCCGGCAAACACGCCAGCGACCTCATCGACCTGGAAGGCGCGCGCGGTGCCGATGCCATGGGCGGCGATGCCCGCCGCAAAGCCGCGGGCGCGAAAGTCGGTGATGCCGGTGAAGTTCATCAGGGGCGTGACGATGATCGCTCCCATGATGCCGGTGAGGATCACCGACACCGCGGTCAGCGAGGGATCGGCATGCAGGGATTCGCTGATGCCCATCGCAACGCCGGCCGTGACCGATTTCGGCGCCAACGACAGGATGACGTGGCGCGGCAGCCCGAACGCCTGCGCCAGCAGCACCACCGAGACGATCGCCGTCAGCGAGCCGATCGCGAGCGCAACCAGCATCGGCAGGATCGCCGCCGCGACCCGCCTGCGGTTCTCGTAGAGCGGCACCGCGAGCGCCACCGTCGCCGGCCCGAGCAGGAAGTGCACGAACTGCGCGCCGGCAAAATAGGTGGTGTAGGTGGTCCCGGTCAGCAGCAGGAACACGCCGATGATCCATACCGAATGCAGCACGGGATTGGCGAGCGGGTGCCGCCTTGTCTTCAGCGACACCGCGTCGGCCACCGCATAGGTCAACAGCGTCACCGTCAGCCAGAGCAGCGGCGACTGCGAGAGGTAGACCCAGAGCGAGAACGGATTGTCGCTCACGGCCGCTCCTCCTCGCGCGAAAGCAGGCTGCTCGCCGCAACGAAGGTCGCAACCGTCGCCAGCAGGGTGACGATGACCGACACCGCGAGGATCACCAGGACGGCGATGCCGTGCTCGGCGAGCAGATCGAGCTTCTGCACCACGCCGACGCCGGCCGGGATGAACAGCAGCGAGAGATTGGCGAGCATGCCGCGACTCGCGCTCTCGACGCCGTCATCGCCGAGCGGCCCGCGCGCCAGCGCCGGAAAGCGGTCGCGCGCCAACAGCAGCAACAGCAGCAGCACGAGGCCGACCACCGGACCCGGCACCGGCACCGCCAGCGCGCGCACGGCGACCTCGCCGACCAGCTGGCAGAGCAGGATCAGGCTGAGGCTGGCGATCATGGCAGGAAGCTCACGCGACACATCCGCCTATCAGGTCGGTGTGGCGATGGCTTGTCAATGCGCCGGTCTTGGATGCGTGCGCAGATCTTGGGCGCCGCTGCTTTCAAATCCGTCACACCTTCTCAGACCATCATCCCCGCTTGTCGTCCCTGCTTTCGCACTAGGGCATGCACATATTTGGTGCGGCGGATTGACTCGGGATGGAGACAGGGGATTCCAGAATCGGCGATCCGTGTGATTTCTATTGCGACGCTCCAGGTTGGACGGGGGTGTCGGGTGTTGTTACGAATTGACTGGACGTTAGGACGGTTCGGGGATCGTCGTCTCGATAAAGGGGGGCGGCGCTCGTCGAACGCATGGTTGCGGGCAAGACGGTCTGCCTGCGGCGGCTTTCCAGGGGTGATCGTGCGCTGGAGGTGCGGTTCAACCGCTTTCTCGGCCACGACAAGGTGACGGCGGAGCGGATCATCGAAAGCTGGGGCGACAGCACGGTTGCCGCGGTAGAGGGCCGCCATGTGCTGGCGATCCAGGACACCAGCGAGATCCACTTCAACACCACGCCGCAACGCCGGCGCGGGCTCGGCGAAATCGGCAAGGGCAATAACCACGGCGTGCTGCTGCATCCGCTGCTGGCCGTGGATGCCGACGATGGCAGCTGTCTTGGACTTTTGAGTGGGCAGGTATGGACGCGCCAGGGGCGTCGCACCACGACGCATGACGCACGTGACTTGTCTGACAAGGAATCGCAACGCTGGATATCCACCGCCATTGCGGCCAAGCCGCTGCTCACCGCTGCCGGAACGGTGACGGTCCTCGGTGATCGCGAGAGCGATATCTTTGCCCTTTATGCCAGCTCGGCCGAGCAGCACTTCCATGTCATCGCGCGCAGCATGCATGATCGCAAGCTTGCCGACCGCACCGGCCTGTATGAGGCCACCGACGCCATGCCTGTGGTGGATCGGAGGGCGATCCAACTGCCTGCGCGCGCGGCGCGACCGGCACGTCAGGCCCATCTCGAACTCCGCTTTGGCGCAATCGAGCTTGCCCGCCCGCAGAGCAAGTTCCTGCGCCATTTGCCGAAAAGCTTGCCGCTGGCGGTGGTCGACGTGTGCGAGATCAATGCCGGGCCCGGCGCAGAGCCGCTGCACTGGCGTCTGATCACCTCTCACGAGATCGCCACCGTCGACGACGCCTGGCGTATCGTCGAATGGTACAAGCAGCGCTGGATCATCGAGCAGTTCTTCCGCGTCCTGAAGACGCAGGGCCTCAAGCTCGAAGACAGCCAGATCGGAACCGCCGATCGTCTCCTCAAACTGGTCGCTATCGCCGCCAAGGCAGCCGTCATCACCATCCAGCTTCTGCAAGCGCGCGATGGCGGTCAGCAGCCCATTCGCGTTGCCTTCAACGACAACGAGATCAACGCGCTTGCCGCCCTCAACCGGCAACTCGAGGCCAGGAGCAAGCGACTGAAAAACCCACATCCGCCCGACAGCCTCACCTGGGCAGCCTGGATCATCGGCCGCCTTGGCGGTTGGGACGGCTACCCGTCGTCTAAACCTCCAGGCCCCATCACCTTCAAAAATGGCCTCGAATACTTCCTGGCCGTCGCAGCAGGATGGAGCCTCAGAGATATGTGCATGCCCTAGTGCGAAAGCAGGGACCCATAACCACCGCATTCGGTGATGACCGGGATCGTGGCCCCAGCAAGCGCAACAATTGAGATTCGGGGTAATGGGTCCGGCCTTCGCCAGGACGACACGGGGTGTGTGGCGCGACCTGCATTCACAATCGTCGTCCCTGCGAAAGCAACGCGCGCAGAGTTAGGCTTCTACCCTTCCCGCCGTGCCAGCGCCATCAGCGTGCCGCTCATGGTCGCGACCAGCGTCTCGACGCCGTCCTGGATCGCATAGGCTCGGCCGTCGCAGACCGTCAGCGTGCGGCCGGGCTTGACCACGACGCCGCGGAACACGAACCGCTCGCCGCGGGCCGGCGCCAAGAGGTTGGTCTTGAACTCCACGGTGAGGATGTCGGAGCCTTCGGGCATCAGCGTGAAGGCGGCGATGCCGCAGGCATTGTCGAGGCCCGCGGTGATGATCCCGGCATGCACGAAGCCGTTCTGCTGGCAGAACTCCGGTGCATAGGGCATCGCGAGATCGACTTCACCGGGCTCCATGCGCGCGATCGAGATACCAAGCGTCTGCATCGCGCGCTGGCGCGCGAACGTATCGGTCGCGACCGCGTGATAATCGGGATTCTTCGGCTCGAAGCGGGGCATCGCGGTCACGCACTCACGGGTTCTGACGGGACGAGATGCGGCATCGCGGCGTAGCGGATCGCCGGCGCAAACGGCGCCGCCTTGCGCGCGGCGCGATCGATATGCACGGCCGCGATCTCGCAGGTCGCGGCAATTTCGCCGGTCTCCGCATTGCGCATCTCGTGCAGGATGCGGATCGACTTGTCGCGGAACTCGACCAGCCGGCTCTTGACCTCGACGAGGTCGCCGGCGAGCAGTTCGCGCTTGTAGGAGATGTTCTGCTGCACGGCGGCCATGCCGCGGCCGGACTCGCGCAGATAGCTCGGCGTCAGGCCGAGCCGCGCGAACATGTTCCAGCTCGCCTCATCGAACTTGCCGACATACCACATGACGTTCATGTGGCCGATGTGGTCGCAGTGCCAGGGATAGACCGTGCCGCGATAGGTCGCCTCGCCTTCCATCCTGCCGCTCCTCGATTGCTGATACGGTAGCGTATCAAGATCGAGGCAGGCTAGCAATACGGTACCGTATCAAAGCATGATCCGGAAAGGTGCGAAGCGGTTTTCCCTCGCGACAAGCGCAACGCGTTTGCGCGGAGATCATGCTCAAACAAGCGACTAGTGCGCGATAACGATCCGATCGCGCACCAGGTACGCGGAGATCACATGACTGAAAGCAAGGGCGACGTCTGGGTCGCGGCGGGCTTTGCCGAACTCGCGCATAGCGGGGTCGACGGCGTACGGGTCGAGGTGCTGGCGAAGAATCTCGGCGTCACCAAGGGCGGCTTCTACCGCCGCTTCAGGGATCGCGCCGCGCTGCTCGAGGCCATGCTGACGCGCTGGCGCGACGGCCGCATCGCATCGATCGAGAAGCAGACCGCACTCGACGGCGCCAGCGCGCGCGAGCGGCTGAAGGCGATCATCACACTGTATTCGGAGCGCATGAACACCGAGGCGATGGCGGTCGAGCTCGCGATCCGGCAATGGGCGCGCACCGATGGGGCCGCTGCCGCCGCCGCCGCGAGCGTCGATGCCGCGCGGCTGAAGAATGTCGCCCAGCTCTATCGCGCCACCGGGCTGCCGACTGAAGAGGCCGATGCGCAAGCCTTCCTGTTCTACTGCTTCATCTTCGGCCAGAGCCTGCTGTTCCTCGAGCGCGGCCCGCGCAAGCGCGCGCAATTGCTGGCGCAGTCGGCGGACAAGCTGCTGGCGGAAAAGCAGTAAAGGGCTGCAGCCGATAGAGCCGGTGCAAACGGAAAGCGGCCGGCTAACGCCGGCCGCTCGCCGAACCCGGAGGCCGACTCAGGCGCCCTTCAGGCGCTTGTTGCATTCGCTGTAATAGCCGCCGCCCTTCTGGATCCACTTCAGGCCGCCATTGCCGCCGGTGGCCTTGTTGGCATTGTACTGGTCGACGCAGGTGTGCATGCGTCCCTTGCCTTCGGACTCCTTGGCGTATTTGGGATCGATAGCATTCGGAAACACGGCGGGTCCTGACGGCGCCGCCGGTGCCGCGGCGGGCGCCTGCTTGGCTTCCTTCGGCGCGGCCGGAGCGGGCGCGGCGGCTGCCGGCGGCGGAGCAGCGGGCGCTGCGGCCGGGGTCGCGTCGGCGCCGCACTGCGCCTTGCGGAAATCATTCCACTTCTGGCCGCCGAGGGTGCCGGCCGACTTGGCCGCCTGGTACTTGGCGCTGCATTCCTGCGCGGTCAGGGCCTGCGCCGGCGCGCTCGCCGCAAAGGCTGCAAAGCCCGACACCGCAATCACGCACAACAATCTGGTCTGAATGGTCATCCCTGGTCTCCCGTCATCCCTGGTTTCCCCTTGGTTTCCCTTGGTTGGTTTCCCTTGGGGGGCATTGGCGTAAGACCATTATCCTAGCGCAACCCCGACTTGCGACAACGCACCAGCGCGCCTGCGCGTTAAAATATTGTGGCGGCGGGACCGCTGCATGTTCATCCACGGTTCAGCATCGTCGCGCGACGTTTCGGCCCTCTTTCCCTCACGAGGTGCCCCATGAAGACGATTTCCACGCTCGCGTCCGCAACCGCCCTTGCCTCCCTGCTGCTGATGGGCGGCGCTTTCGCGCAAACGGCCGCGCCCGCCGCCAAGGACGCCGCTCCGAAGGCCGAGACCAAGGCGCCGGCCGAGAAGAAGCCGCGCACCGCCGAATCGCTGGAATGCTCGAAGGAAGCGGACGCCAAGGGGCTGCACGGCAAGGAGCGCAAAAAATTCCGCGCCGAGTGCAAGAAGGAGAAGTCGGGCGGCGGCGGCGCCGCTGCGCCCGCGGCGACGAAGTAATACGCACGCTCTGGCCACCCTCCCCTGGAGGGCAGGGGAATCGCATGTGGTGCGCATGCAAGTAGTTGCCAAATCGAAGGAAAGGGATTCTGAAGGCAGCTCCTGATCTGAAGGGAGCGGCCGATGCAACGATTTGCCGAGTGCTTTGAGGATTTGCCGGACCCGCGGGCCGACAACGCGCTGCATGACCTGACCGAGATCTTGTTCATCGCGCTGATGGCGACGCTGTGTGGGGCGACGAGTTGCACGGATATGGCGCTGTTTGCCCGGATGAAGGCCTACCTTTGGCAGGATGTTCTGGTGCTCAGGAACGGCCTGCCGAGCCACGACACGTTCAGTCGGGTGTTCCGGATGCTCGACCCGAAGGCGTTTGAGGTCGCGTTCCGGCGTTTTATGAAGGATTTTGCGCAAGGCGCGAAGATCAAGCGGCCGCGCGGTGTGATCGCGCTCGACGGCAAAGCGTTGCGACGCGGCTACGAACGCGGCAGGAGCCACATGCCGCCGGTGATGGTGACCGCCTGGGCGGCGCAGACGCGCATGGCGCTTGCCAATGTGCTGGCGCCGAACAACAACGAAGTCGATGGCGCCCTGCAGTTGCTTGAGCTCCTGCAGCTCAAGGGCTGCGTAGTCACGGCCGATGCCCTGCATTGCCACCGCGCGATGGCCAAAGCGATCGTGGCACGGGGCGGTGACTACGTGCTGGCGGTGAAGGCGAACCAGCCCGCTCTGTTGGAGGATGCCAAAGCCGCAATCTGCGCCGTCAAACGCAAGGGCAAGACTTCGCTCACTACCACCGATGCGGACCATGGACGCACCGACAAGCGTGTTGCTCTCGTTGCGCCGGCTCCCGGCATGGCCAAGAAGCACGACTTCCCGGGCCTCAAAGCCGTCGCCCGCATCACCAGCAAGCGTGGACAGGACGACACGGTCGAGCGCTACTTCCTGATGAGCCGCCCCTACAGCCGCAAAGACGTCCTGCGTATCGTCCGCGCTCATTGGGGCATCGAAAATAACCTGCACTGGCCGCTCGACGTCACCCTCGACGAGGACCTCGCCCGCAACCGCAAGGACAACGGGCCGGCCAACCTGGCCGTGCTCAGGCGCCTGGCCCTCAACGTCGCCCAAGCCCACCCGGACACGACAAGCTCCCTGCGCGGCAAGCTCAAACGCGCCGGATGGAACGATGCGTTCCTCTTCGAACTCCTCGGTCACATGCGATAGCCCTGCCCTGGAGGGGGAGGGTCGGCAAGCATCGCGCGAAGCAAGATGCTTGGCGGGGTGGGGTGACGGTCTCTCGCATCTGGTGCTGCCCGTGCTGAGAGATCACCCCACCCCGCCTCGCATTCGCTTCGCTTCATGCGAAGCGACCCTCCCCCTCCAGGGGAGGGTGAAGCAGGATTCGTCGCGTTTTCCGGTGCAATGCTGCAATCGCGAGATGCATTTGTCGCGTTCACGCGAATTTGCCATAAGGCGGCGTGACCCTGATCCGCGCTTCGATGGCAACGGCCATTCCCGACCGCAGCAAAGTCCTGAACGGGCTCGAGACCCTCGTCATCGGCACCGTCGGCGGCTTGCTGTTTCTGTGGGCAGAATTGCCGGGCGGCCTGATCTCGGGAGCGATGGTCGCGGTCGCGATCGCCGCATTGGCCGGACGGCCGCTCGCGGTGCCGGCGGTGCTGACGCAGTCGGTGCTGCTGCTGCTCGGCATCTCTCTGGGATCGCTGATGTCGCAGCAATTGCTGCAGCACATGAGCTCCTATCCGCTCACCATCGGCCTGCTGGCACTGGCGACGTTCTGCTCGACCTTCGGCTCGAGCCTCTATCTGCAACGCATCCATGGCTGGGACCAGACCTCGGCCTTCCTCGCCGGCAGCCCCGGCGCGCTGTCGCAGATCACGATCCTGGCCGCGGAAAAGGGCGCCGACGTCGCGGCGATCGCCGTGGTGCAGACCATGCGCGTCATCATCCTGACCGCGGCGCTGCCGCTGGTGCTGGCGCTGACCGGGGTGACGCATGCCGCACCGCCGCCATTGCCGACCTCGGTCGCCTCGCCGTTCGGCCTCGTCGCGCTGGTCGCCCTATCGATCGGCGTCTCGCTGCTGCTGCGCTGGATCAAATTCCCCGCCAGCTGGATGTTCGGCGCGATGCTCGCCTCCAGCCTGCTGCACGGCTCCGGGCTGGTCGATGGCGGCCTGCCGCCCTGGCTGCGCAATGTCGCGCTGGTCGGCATCGGCGCCATCATCGGCACCCGCTTCGCGCGGATGAAAACCTCGACCCTGCTCAGTCATGTCAATGCCGGGCTCGGCTCGTTTGCGATTGCCATCCTGATCTCGGCCGTGTTCGTCGCGGTGATCGGCTTCACCACCCATGTGCGGCTCGCCGACGTCGTGGTCGCCTTTGCCCCCGGCGCGATGGACGCGATGCTGGCGCTGGCGTTGACGCTGCACATCGACCCGATCTTCGTCGGCGCGCATCATCTGTCGCGCTTCCTATTCGTCACCATCTCGACGCCGGGCATCATCCATCTGTTCGGCCGCCCGCAGGACGACGTCGACGATTAACTCGATGGCGAATCTGTTGATCCCGTCATCCTGAGGAGCGCGAAGCGCGTCTCGAAGGATCAACGGCCCCGCTGGTGGCCGTGCATGCTTCGAGACGGCCGCAAGGCGGCCTCCTCCAGCGACAAAGGCGAAGCCTTTGCGCGGGCATGACGGATCACGGGAAGCGTGCCTTTCGACCTCAGGCCCTCACGGCCTTCATCACGCCCCAACCGGCGATCGCGGCCATCACGAGCGAGATCAGCACGTTGTAGCCGGCCAGCGAAATGCCGAGGAAGCGCCACTGCACCTCGTCGCAGCGGACCACCTTGACCTTGTCGAGCTGGTCCAACAGCGAGCCGGCCTTGCCGAAATCCACCATCGGGCCGGTGCAATCGGTCGGTCCCGGCCAGAACCCCCATTCGACACCGGCGTGATAGGTGCCGAGCCCGGCATTGGCGAACGCGGCGAGGCCGAGGATCACGAGGCCCGCGAGCAGCACCGGCCGCGGCGCGCCGCGGGCGGCCGCGAGCGCCACCACGGCGCCGAGCGGCACCGCAAGGTAATAGGCATAGCGCTGCTCGAGGCAGAGCGGACAGGGCATGATCTCCAGCACGAGCTGGAAGAACCAGGCGCCGGCCAGGGTCGCCGCCGCGATCACCGCAATCGCCAGCGCCGAGGTCAGCGCCGGATTGCCGGCGGCGGAAGCATGCGACGGATGGGCAGTGGCAATCGTCACGTCGGTCCTCCTGCGGGCATCGTTCGGGAGGGTCATGGGCCCTGCTCCAAGATCGTCGATTGCGGTCGTATCGCGTGAAAATACCGCTGTCGAGGCGCGGGACAATCACTTCCGCGCGGGTTGACCGTGACGGCCGCCGTCCGCCGCGGTCAGATCGCGTTCAGTCGATGATGCGTGGGAACGCGCAGGCCCCACTGGGTCATCGCCGCCTGCAACTCATCGGAAAAGAGAAGACTCGGATTGAGCAGCCTGCGTTCATGTGCGTCATCGAGATCGACGAACCGGACAATACCGTTACGCTCGCGCCTCCGCCCAGAAGTAGGTTGCCGCAGCCGTGGCTAGGCTTGGGGACGGTGGCAGCGGAGGCCGCCGCCGGGCAAACTCTTCCGTGACCGCCATGCGGACGGGCGACGGCGTTGCGTCGTCCCTGGGATCACACCCGCCGGAAATTCCGCTGCCGGGGCGCGGGACATCCGGTCCGCGCGGGTTGACCGTGACGGGCCGCCCGCTATAGTCCGCCGCGCTTCGCGACCCCGGCCTTCCCGGCCGGGACCATTGCGAATGCCCCTGTGGCGGAACTGGTAGACGCGCTCGACTCAAAATCGAGTTCCGCAAGGAGTGCTGGTTCGATTCCGGCCAGGGGCACCATTCAGCGCGGCCGTAGCCGACAAGCCATCCGCACGAAGGCTCGTCCCGGCGTAGCCCGAAGGGCGAAGCCCAATTCCGCCCCTGGGCGCCATTCGCGTGCGATCCAGGCCGTAAACATTCGAAAGACCTCCGCTCTAGCTAGAGGAGGCCGGTTTCCTGCCGCGCCCGAGCGCGAATTGACCGACCGGGCTCTCCACGTGGAATTCAAGCCCCGTCATTTTTGCGAACAGATCGATGTTGCAGGTGCCGATTGCGCAGCCACCAAGGCCCATGTCGGTCGCCGTCAGATAGAACGTCTGCATCAGGTTGCCGACGTCCTTCAGGATCAGCGAATATGCGATTGAGCTGTATTTCCAGGAGATCCGCCCAAAGCGCGCGGCGATCGTGATCAAGACCTGCGGTGGACCGGATGCGTCCATGGCAAACTCGGCCGCCGTAGAAAGCGCTTGGAGTTGTTGGGCGGAGGTGTCGATCGCGACAAGCGCGTGGCTGCCCGCGTCATAGTGGTAAAGTCCACGTGCAAGCTCCCCGCAGTTCAAGACCGCCAAGTATAGTTCCAGCTCGTACGCGCCGCCTGCCGACGGATAGGGTCTTGCGCTGTAGGTGGCCTCGGGAACGCCGTCAAAATCTGCGCCGATCTTCCATTCCGACAGCACGCGGGCTGTCGTGTCGAGAAACTGCGCGAGCTCGGCGAGCGTGACCGGATGCTGGTCGTCAAAATCTCGTATTGAATGGCGTTCGCGCAACAGCTTCGCGAAGTGCGAGACGGACCCCGACGTGGAGAATTTGCCGAGGTCGATCTTCTTGCCGGGCCAAGGCGGACGCACCGCGGGTAGCGGTGGAACGACGCCCGCATGGGTGAACGCGCCGCCAACTGGATTGGTGTGCCGGCCCTCCGTGCTCCTCGTATGAAACACCAGATCGTGGAAGTCCCAGAGAACGAGATTGCCGTCGCCTTCATTCACCCGAAGGCCGTCGCCGTCTTTCGCATTGAGCTTGATCAGCATCTTGCTGTCGATCAGCAATCCGAGCAGATCGAGGTTCGCGGAGGCCGCATGGCGGCGAAGGTTACTGATCTTCTGAGGCCGCGACAGGGCAGCGAGGGTGGCAGCGATGGCGGGATCGAAAATCCGAAACAGCGCGCCGGCGCGCGGCGATTCCAACACCATCTCGCTGCCGCGCCGGCGCAGATAGGCGAAGCGCGACAACACAATGGTATCACCGTTCCCCAGCTTTGCGCGTTGTGGCCAGTATTCGGCGACCTGCGGCTCGATGACCACGAGGTCTTGCTCGTCACGCGGAGAGTATAAGCGGTATTCGAGAAATCCATGCCCTGCCAGTCGCCGCACGAGGGCATGAACCTGCCTCGCGAGGACGCCTTTGCCCGCAAAGGAGGCGAGCGGCAGGCCGCTGGTGAGATGTCCCGCACGGTCGACCGCTGCTGCACTGAATTGTCCCAGATTGATCGAGTAGCCGCCCAAGCCTGCAGCGATGCTTCCGTCCGCCTGCATGTGAAGGGAGCAACGACCGTTCAATCGGGCGACGATGACGGGTGCGATCTTCCTGAGCTTCGTTTTCCGGAAGTTGCGCAACGAGCCAGCCTTCAGGTGTGCGGAAGGAATGGCGTGAGCTCGCTTTCCAGTCGCGGACGATTCAGCAATCCGAGCTTCATCGGAACATCGTAAAGTCGGCCGGGCGCGAAGCGGCGATAGAAATGTCGCAACCCCGGAACGAGCACTCTGACGACGGGCACCTGGACATCGGGCCGCGTCTGGTCGAGCACGAGGAAATCAAATCCCGCGCCGGTGGCAATCTCGATGCAGGCATTGACTTGGTCGCGCGCGTTGTCGTGAACCTTGAGGCTCGGCGCCGACGGCACGATCGGATTCTCGCTGGGGATCAGGAACGGATAATCGTCCAGTCGCAGCGGCGTGACACCGTCCAGCGTCGGCTTCTCGCCACTTCCGCCGCCCATCATGCCAATCGACATGAACTGGGTCAGCTCGGTGAGGGAACGCAGCAGGGCTATGCGGCGATCGAAATGCGAGCCGGAACCGAATTCGATATTTTCGTGCCCGTTCTGCGTCCAATGGATGATCGCCACGTAAGAGGGAATGCCGAGATCGCTGGTGATGTCGAGCACCCAAAGCCTGCGCCCCGCATCGGCAAGCTGGGCTTGCAGATCCCGCACATAGGGATCTTCGAATTGCGCGAGGTCGACTTCTGCACGTTGCAGCCGGTTGTACCACCAGATCGCGTAGGCGTCGCGTTCGACCAGTTCGAGGAAGCCTTGAACGATGGCTTCCTCCCGGGTGTTGCCGGCCGCGCATCCGTTGGAATCCGTGTGGAAGCCGCCATAGAAGAAGTACAAGAGGCCCGTTGGAAGATGTTTGAAACGCTTGTCCCGTAACGACCAGACCGGCGACCACTCCGTCTTGGTCGAGGGATCGAGCGGCTCAGGCACCAGATGTGAATCGTCCGGCTGCGAGGTATGTCTGTTTTGAAACTGCGCGTCGCTGAAAAGCTGTACTTCGTTGGGAAGAAGAGCGTCGCCGGGAGCGAAATCGACAAAGCGGCGCTTCGTCCTGATCTCGTCGCCCTGGAAAATGCCCGAATAGCGCTCGATCGCCTCCATCAACGCGCTGGCCTCGCCCTGCTCGGCTGTGGAGCCCTTGCCGAAGCTGCCGCCGCTCAATCCGGATCTGAGCTGGTCGACGTTCCAGGCCGGCGCCGAGAAATTGTGGTAGGCGAAAAAATTCGTGTTCATCGGCAGATCGGCCTCGATCCGCTCGAGCCGCGAGACGACGCCGGTCAGCGGACTGACGTGCTTGCGGAACCGTGCTACGGTGGCTCGCGACGTCACGGCGCGGTAACCGCCGCTGGTCATGACGAGCTTTCCGCCCTCTGCGATCTCGATCGGCGCTGCCGCCCGGCGCGGACTCTGCAGCTTCCTGCTGCCGCAGGTAGGACACTGCGGGCGTCGCGCGACGTAATGCTTGGCAATGACGGCACCGGTCAGGTCGAAGCTTGCGATGTGATCGCGCAGATCGGTACGAAATCCCGAGGCAATCGCTTTTGCAATTTCAACAGCAGCGAAGTGGATGCCGATCTGTCCGACGGCGTCGCCGACCAGGGGCGATACGGCGACCACCTGCGCCGCTCTGCGATCGAGAAATCCCTTGATCTCCCGATTGCGTATCATGCGATCGAACAGGCAAGTCCAGCAGGCGCTCTCGCCCGGCTTGAACACGGGTCCCACCAGCGGAAACACGCCGGACGGCTGCGCCAGCAGCCAGGGCGTCCCATCGCCAAAGCGCTTTCCGTTCAATTCGACGAGCCGCCGGTCAAGATAGTCGTTCGCCAGTGTGATCGTGAGCTTGGGCGACCGCTTGGTGATCCGAACACCGAGCTTGCTCAAGGCCGCGGCAAGTTCGTTGGCGCCTTTGACATCGATGGCTTCGACCCGCACGGGGCAATCGCGGAGATTCTGTTCTGCGACCTCGGGGGGGAGGCCGAGACTCGCCCAATATCCATCGACGGCGCTTGCGAACGCGTGCGGCGCGCCGCTTACGACATATCGGCGCTCTAGCAGCCGCCTGATCGCTTCCTCGATCTTGTCGGCGGGAAAATTCTTTGAGAGCTGCCGAACGATCTCTCGTGCAGCCTTACCATTTTTGCCGATCGCCGCGGCCACCGCACAATAGAGATCACCATGCAGGAAGAATTTGCGGTTCTCGGAGTAGAGGCAGACCACATCGGGAGGAATCACATAAGCGGTAAAGTTCGGCGCGAATCGCAAAATGCCCTTGCGGCTCTGCCTCGCGGTGCGGCTCTTGCCATTGACTGTCATCGGGGCGGCACGCTGATCCTGTTGCAGTCACTTCCGATCGCCGGAGCGCGGCAAACCATGGCATTGCGCGACTTGTGCGCCGCGTTCGGCCACCGGCATTCTGCGAGCAATTTGGATCACACTCGCCCACCGTCGGCAAGCTGATCAGCCAGGCGCGGCGAATGTATAACGAAAGCAAAAAATTGGCCGGGTCGTTCGGGCGCCCGGCCAATGAAATCGCGACGTGTCGACGCCCAGTCAGTGAGCACTAGCACCAGCGGCAGCGGCCCCAGGATGCACAGCAGCCTGCGCATGAGACCAATGGCACGCCTACGCCGATCCAACCAACGCCGCAGCCGCCACATCCACCGCAACCGACACCGCAGCGGCAGCCTCTGCAGGCCCTGCATCCTCCGCAACCCCTGCAGCCTCCGCAAGCTCTGGCGCCTCCGCAGCCACGGCAACCACCGCATCCCCGCGCGAGCAGCACGCGGCCTCCGACGCTTTCATCGTCGATGAGATTGAGGTGGAAGGTGGCGAGACTGACGTCGGCGAGTTCTTCCTCACTGAGCGTCGTCATATGGCCCGGCGCGAAGCTCGGCTTGTGTTGAACGTCGCCGGTGGGCACGGCGGAGGCATATGCGCTGCCCGCCAGCGAAAAAGTCAGACCGGCTAATCCCAGCGCCGGTACCGCGGCATTGGTCGTTCGCTTCTTTCTCGAAGCTTGCTTCGCTCGCTGCATGGCCGCATCCTCCCAGTTTGGAAGAGGGACTTCCGAAGCACGATCTTACGCCGAGCGAACGAGGCAGACAAGAATTACGGTATACACAAAATGTAATAGAGCTCGTTCAGATTGCATTCATCTTCGTGAACGATATCGCGCGATTTGGTCGATTAAATCGAGAATCCGCGCCCGTGGAGCGGATTGCAACGGGTGCAACATGATGCAGTGCGCAATCGTCGGCCCGCTTGAACGGGGAAATTAGCTTGGTCGATCAACTCGGACGCTTCGCTTGGTATGAGTTGCTGACGACGAACATGTCGGCAGCAGCCGCATTTTATGGCAAGGTCATCGGCTGGGCGGTGGAAGATGCGTCCACTCCGGAATTCGCCTACACGCTGCTTACTGCAGGCGACGCCCCGGCAGTTGGACTCATGCATCTCCCGGAAGAAGGGCTGCGATTGGGAGCGAGGCCGAGATGGGTCGGCTACATCGCCGTCGATGACGTGGATGCGAAAGCCGTGCAGATCCGCCGTCGTGGGGGCGCCATTCTGGTAACACCAACCGCCAGCAATATTGGCCGAATTTCGGTGGTCGCCGATCCGCAAGGAGCGACGTTTGCACTGGTTTCCGGGCTGACATATGGCCAACGGCAGTCCAGCGGATTGGACGAGCCTGGACGCGTGGGCTGGCACGAGTTGCTGGCTGAAGACCGGAACAAGATTTTCCCGTTTTACGGCGAGCTTCTTGGCTGGCAGAAGGCTCACGCTGAAACCGGGCCGGCCGACCTGTACGAATTGTTTTCGGCGGCCGGCCAGACGATCGGCGGAATGCTCACCAAACTTCCGAGCGTATCGCAACCCTGCTGGCTCTATTACTTCAATGTCGACGACATCGGTGCGGCTGCCAAGCGCGTTGATGCTGGCGGGGGCCGGGTCCTCCAAGGTCCAATCGAGTTGCCCGACGGTTGCTGGATCTTGCGATGTGCCGATCCCCAAGGGGCTCTATTTGCGCTACAGGGAGCCTGGGATCAGAAAGGCACTGAGCGACCCTCCGCCTCGGAACTCAATTGGTCCGCGAGGTGGGGTGATGTCGCTTCACAGGGCAAATTGATCCTTCGCAAGACGAAGCGATAGGTCGGAAACGTTTCGACCTTGTCCGCAGCAGAATTATATAGGTGTTTAAATTAGGTAGTGGTGCGCAATTGTATTCTGAATGGTGCACCACGCTTCGCCTTGCAGGCTTCGCATGGCGCGGCCGCGAAGCCTGCAAGGGCGAAGCGTGTCCGGCGAAGCTTGAGCAACGCGAAAGCGAAGACGGACGTTTACAATCACCACACAACCGCGGTGATCAAATTAGCAGCCATTGCGCGGACCACGCCTGAAGTCTTCGGCAGTGTCGCGGCCGCCGGACGGGACGTACCGGCCATATTTTGGCCATAGCCCGTTTCTTAAACGCCTGCGCGGGCCATGCCCCGCCTTCGTTTTGCGTCGCCTGACCGATGCGGTCGCTTCGCAAGCCAATCGCAGATCATCGCTGCGCTTCCTCCCACAACATGGATGGTCTGCCAACAGCAAGAAGGACTTTGTAATGCGTAAACTTCTCGCCGCTGTGGCGGTTCTTTTGGCGTTCGCTTCAACTGCCGAAGCCCGCGGCCGTCACCATCACCATCGGCACTATGCACATTCCGGTCGCCCAGCTGCGTGGTGCGGCTGGTTCATGCGCACCCAGGTCGGCAGCGATCCCGGTCCGCAATTCAATCTGGCCCGATCCTGGGCAAGCTACGGCAGCAATGCCGGCGGCCCCTCGGTCGGCACCATCGTCGTTTGGCGTCACCACGTCGGCAAGATCGTGGGTCAAGAGAACGGCCAGTGGATCGTGCAGAGCGGCAACGACGGGCACGCCGTGCGCACGCGGCCGCGCTCGCTGGCTGGCGCCATCGCATTTCGAAATGCTTATGCTTCGTTCTAAGCGCGATGAGATTGGGTCGAATCGTCATCGCGCTTTAGCTTCTTGTTTGAGCATGATCTCCGCGCAAACGCTGCGCGTTTGTCGCGAGGGAAAACCGCTGCGCACTTTTCCGGATGATGCTTTAGGGAACCTCGACGCTTCAGCTGACATGCGAGCTTGCGACACCCGGCGGTATACGAACCGTTCATGATCGCAGCTTACGCTGAAGCGGGGTTTCGCCCTGAAGCCCTCAGACGGGCGCCGTCATCTGTGTTGACCAGGTGGCGGCGCCTTTTTTCAGGAGCGAATTGGCTTGCCCCAGAAGTCGAAAAAAGTCGCGACGACCTCCCATACGGTTTCTTACTGGTCGGCCGCTTACGTGAGTTTCCGCAACGGCGTGACGGTTTTCGCCGTGACCGGCGGCGTGCTCGGGTTTCTGCTGGTCGCCAAGCACTATCTGTGAACCTCAGCGCTTTCCGAGACTCTTCAGATATGCGCCGAACATGTCGGCCATGGCGTCGGCGTAGGTCGCGATCTCGGCGGGCGCTCGCGGGCTCTCCGAAAAATCCTTGCCCACCGTGCTCAGCGTCGTTGTGATCAGGTCGCCCGCCGTCGCGCGTACGGCGTCTGACGTCTTCGGCAATGCCTCGCGCATGAAGGCCTCGGCGATGCGCTCGCCGGATGCCCGCGCCTCGGGCGCATCGCGGCAGAGCGGCGCGGCGTCGCTGAGTGCGACGCGCACCGCGGCCTCCTCGCATTCGGAGCGGATGAAGGCGTACACCAACGAGCGCAGCCGGTCCAACGGCGGCCGCGTGGCGTCTTCAAGAATGCCACGCAGCAGGCGGGTGGTCTGCCGCCACTCGTCGCTCTGCAACCGGAACAGGATCGAGGCCTTGTTCGGGAAATACTGGTACAGCGAACCGACGCTGACGCCGGCCTTCTCGGCCACGCGCGCCGTGGTGAAGCGCTGCGCGCCCTCCTTCGTCAAAACCTGAACAGCATGACGTCTGGACCGGAATGGAGCCGTGATGGCCGCGATCTAACTACGATACCCCTGGCTGCGGCTGAAGCTCGGCAACCCCCATGGATGGCGGAGACGGATCGCGCCTCAGGGACGACCGACGTGGAGCAACCGCCGGGCGTCGAGTTCCACGATCTTGAAGCCCTTGCTCGCCGCCACGCCGATCAGATGGGCCGTGCCTCCGGCGCCGTCGGGGTCGACGTCGCGGTTGTTGAGGGCAATGAGCGTGAGACTGCGCGCGCCTTCGGCAAGGGCGTTAAACAGCATCCATAGATTGTTGCGCTTCCAGATGTCGTAATCCTTCTTTTCGCGCAGCCAGCGCGGTAATTCGCTGGAATCGGCGAGGATACGCGGCGGGATGCTCTGGCAGAGCTGCTGATAACGCGTCACCCATTCCAGCCCGCCGCGATTGACCGATTCCTCCTGGAATTGTGCCTCCGGCAGGGCCAGGAAAAGCCGCGTCGGGACATTGAGCGTCTCGCAGACCTCGTGGAACAGGATATCGCCGCCGCAGGCGCCGCCTGCGATGCCGACCGCGACGCCGCCAGCCTCGCCGAGTTCGTTCTTCACCGCCTCCATGATCAACCGGCGCGCCTCCGCGACGGCCTCGGGCGTGGCAGGAAAGCGCGCTTCATTGCCGGGGCGACCAGGTGCGTCCAGCATGTGACCGGTGAACAGGATGACGCGCGCCGGCGTCGGCGGCGCTCCGTCCATCTGCGGCCCCATCTCGCGTAGCGCGGCGTCGGCGTTCGCCGACAGCACCGCCAGATCGCGACAGATCAGGACATTGCGCCGGACCGAATCCACTTCCAGCGGCCGCGCGTTGGCAAGCGCCTTCCGATACGCGGCCCCGACCTGGGCCGGCCGGTCGGACGTCAGGAACAGCAGATCGGCGCGGCTGACATCCCTCCAGGTGTTGGGTTGCTCGCCGTCCCGAACCACCTTGTCGTCATTGCCGAGCGCAAGTTGCAGCGTGGCGGCGATGCGGCCGGCGCGGCGCTCGCTCGCCTTGAGATCGGCCAATGCCGCCTCGGTGTCGTCGAAGCTCTCGGCCCAGACATCCGGGAGCGCCTTGGCGAGGGTGATCTGGATCGTCAGCATCGCGAGCGCGTTGACCGCCGGATAGAAGCTGTCGAGATCCTCGGCGAAGCCGTCGAGATAGTGCTGAATGGAGTCCGCAAGCCTCGGCGAACGCAGCGCGGCGGTCCGCCGCGCGTCCGTCGCGGCGGCGGACCAGTCGTCGATCCATCGTGTCTTGGCATTGCTTCCGAGCAGGGAATGGCCTTCCGCGCGATTGAATCGCCGCTCCGCCGCTTCCGCGGGCGTCTCGACGTGATCGGTCGGCGGCATGGTGCGGTCGAGGACGCGCTGGATCGCCTGCTCGGAACGGGTCAGGTAGTCGAGCTTTGCGCCGGGACCGACAGCCGATCCCGCCAGCTTCTGGTAGACCGTCCCGAGACGGTAATTGGCCTGAAGATCGACCGGATCGAGCTCGCGAAGTCCCTCAAAGGTCTCTCTCGCGCCGCCAAACGCCTTGATCTGGAACTGCGCATCGCCGACAACCCGCAGCCCGCCGCTGCCCCATTCGAGGCCGCGCACTTCCTCCGCGAAGAGGCGCAGGTCGCCGGCACGCGCCGCCCGTCGTGCGACCGCGACGTCCTCCTGGAAATCAAATGGCACGACCATCAGGGCCGCGCGATCGTGCGGCACCAGGCGAGGCAACAATTGGAAGACCGGGCTATCCTTGATGGTGGAGGACAGCGTAGCCCTTAACGCCGCCGCAAAGCCCGGCAGCGCGGCGGCGGGATTCGCGGCATCATACGAGCCATAGCGATCGGTTTGCAGGTCGAAGGGATATTTGTCCTTCGTTCCCTCGGCCCGGATCAGCAGGGTGTGCTGATCCCGCAAGCCGTGGCGAATGCCAAGCTCGTAGAACACATTGGCGTTGTAGATCGAGACGTCGGCGATCACGAGATCCGAAAGCACCAGCAGCCGAAACATGTCTTCACGGATGTTGCCCTGCCGCGTGATCTCGCCGGTCGTGCGTCCCTCGATGCCTGCCTTCTGCAGCGCAGGAGCGATCAGCTCCCGTTCCACCCGATCAAAGTCGATGCCATCCTTCGTACCGAACGGTCGCACGATAAAGGCGCGCGTGGCTGCCATGACTCATGTCCCCTGATGGGCGAAGCGTTGACGTGATGAGAAACCCTGTCCGCTCATCACATGAGATCGAAGTCCGGCGGGAAGTGTTCCGACTTGACCTGCCGGGCCGCCGCCAGCTCCCCGATCCTGGCGAGCTCGTCCATGTTGTTCGGATCGTCCATCGCGGCGATCTTTGCGAGCACCTCCGGCGTCCGCTCGATCGCGACCGTATCCTTCAACCAGGCAGATTCCAGCAACACGTTATAGCGCGCATAGGTCGCCAGTTGCGGTCCGCTCCGACCATCGGTCGCCATGTCCTCTACCGCACGGTTGATCGTCCATGGCGTCAGGCAGTTGGTCAGCCATTGCAGCATGGCGTGATTGTGCTGCCCGCAATCGTCCATCAGCGACTGCAGCGACCGCAGGCCCTGCTCGGCCGCAGGCATGCGGACGATCTCGTCGGTCGTGTAGGTCGACTTGAACACGCCGGTGCCGGCCGAGATCAGCAGCAGATCGTCCTTGCCGGTTCGCCACTGGAAGCCGTGGCCCTGGAGCGCCGCGAGCATCAGCATTTGCAGCGCCGGATCGTTGAACGGGCTGACCCCGCCGTCGACGAAAGCGCCGCTGACGGTGCTGCCGTCGCGCGCCGAGATCGTGATCTTCTGGGGACTGAAATAGGTCGGCGCCGCCGTGCTGGCGCGAACCACCTCGGTCAGCCGCAACCCGCCGTCCTGACGGGCATATCGGCTGTCCGGATGGTTGTGCAGCGGCCACAGGCTGCCGGTATCGAGCCGCTTGGTCATGATCATCAGGCCGGTGCGGATGCGATCGCTGCCGAGCGAGGTGTCGGCGCCGAGCTGTGCGTCGAGTGCGTGCTGCAAGGCATCCGACTTGAATTTCGGCGCCAGCAGCCCGCGCCGCCAGAACGAGCCCTGGAAGATGTCGGTGCCGATGCCGCGATAGAGCTGCTTCAACGCGTCGGCCGTCATTCCGCACGCCAGTCCGGCAGCGATGATCGATCCGGTCGAGGTGCCGCCGATCAGATCGAAATAATCGCAAAGCAGGAGATCGCTGTTGTCGAACCGCTTGCGCAACATCGCCTCGATGGCGCTGACATATTCGAGCGTCAGGATGCCGCGGATGCCGCCGCCATCGAGCGCCAGTATCCGCTTCGGCCCGAGTGCACGATCGAGATGCTGCTGCTTGGTCTTCGGCATAACTGCCCCCGCGGAACGATGACTTTCGCTGATTTCGAGACGGCCGATCAATCCCGGCCGAGGCCTCAATTGGCCGCGCGTTCAAGCGCGAACGGCACCATCTTCAAAATGAACCGACGCGCCGGGGTCGGCACATCGGCTTGCTGACAATTCATTCGTTCAATGCCGGAGCACGCTCGCGCGCCGGTTCCGGCAAGCATCTTGCACGTCATACACCCTTAGGTATAGTGAGATATTTCACTGGCGAGCGGATTTTCTTTTTCGCGCCTGGCGATTGCAAGCTGCAAAGACGCGCTATCATTCACGCCGCGGCGAGAGATGCAGCTGCGCAATTCGGCCGACCCGGCCAACCGTCGCATAAAGTTCATGCAGATCGGGTTTTGCCATGCCAAACGATTTCTCGGTCTTTATCAGCCATCGCGCCGAAGACAGATTTCTCGCGCGCCTGCTTAAGGCGCGGCTCGAATATCTCAGCAGCCTGGACGGCCAGCGTCCGGTGGAATGCTTCGTCTGCGAGGAAATTCCCGGCGGCTCGGAATGGCGGCAATGGATGATCGACAACACGGCGAAGGCCGATTGCCTGATCTTCATCCACACCAATGCCGAGCACAATTGGACCTGGTGCGCATCCGAGATTGCCCAGTTCGACGGTTACAAGCGCGCGCTGAAGCTCATCTCCAAGGTGCTGTGGTTCTCGGTCGATTCTTCGCCTTCGTTTCCAATGCTGGCGGAGAACGAGTTCTACGGAATCGGCGAAGACGACGTCCGGCGATTCCTCGAAGACCTGTTCGTGAAGCCGACCTTCGGTCCCGCGCCGCTGCGGCCGCGACTGAACGCCAACTACGCGCCCAAGTTCAATGAGGCGGCGAAAGACATCCACGCGCAGTTCCTGCAGATCACCCGCCCGGAAGAGCTGTTCCGCCTGCGGCTTCGCATCGTGTTCAGCGACGAATTGTCGTTCCGGCAAAAGGCCGAAACGCTCAGGCCATTGCCCCCCGCCGATCGCGCGCGCGGCTTCCTGAAGGATGCCGTGCTGGAGGCGGATGCCGGCACCACCACGCTGTTGTCCGGTCCCGATACGGCGGAGCTCGACTGGGAGGATCTGCTCCGCGCGCAAAACCGCTACGACAGCGGGGCCTGGCTCGACGAGCTGACGAGCTATGTCGCGAACTCGTTCGCCGACGTGGATATCGCCAGCCGGCGCAGCCGCGAGCAGGTTCTCAGTCCGATCTTCCGCGATCTGAAGCTGTATCAACCGGTCATCGCCCGGCTCGAATATCTCGACAGCACGCGGTTCTCGATCGTCATCATCTTCGTGCCGATGCCGCCATTCAGCGAGGATCCTCGCCTGATGGTCGCGCAGAACATGCCGAAGGACATCGTCTTCCTGTCGATCCTGCTGCGGCTGGCGCGGCGCTTCCGGTGGTCGTTTCTCGAGCCGCTATACAACGCCGTCGAGGGCCTGGACGATGACTTCAGCGCCAAGCGATGGGACGATCTGCTTGAGCGCTACCACGAATGCCTGGAAAACCTCGATTCGATCCTGCGACAGGGCAATATGCGCGAGCTCGAAACCGTCGGCGACATTAAGTCGGCGATCAACATCTCCGACGATGCGCTGCTGAAGGAGATGTTCAAGGATTGGGGGACGTTCCAGACCCGGCTGGCGCAGGCGATCGAGAAGAAGTCGCCAGGCGACGTCAGGCAGACGCTCGAGCCCTGGCTGAAGCGCAACAAGGACTTCATGAAACAGCTGCTCGTCGAAACCCAGGGCAAGGTGGACAAGCTGCGGCCGCTGGAGGCCCGCTAGAGCACAAGGAGCGCAGAACCGGCTCGGCCGGACCCTGCCGCTCAGATCATCGCAGCGACGCGTTCCAGGCCGATCAGGCGCGCCAGCGAACGGACCTCGTTCTTCTGATCCTCGCGGAGCTGGAACAGCAGCGGCATCGCCGCCGACTTCAGCTGCTGGACCTCCTCGGAGTCCGGATCGATCGGTATGTTGCCCACGGCGGGATCGCCCTGGCGCTTGGCGTGGATCTTGCGGGCGACGGCGCGGAGTGCGGTCTCGACCGCCGGCCAGTAATATTCCTGCGACGACGACAGCTTCAGCCGGTCCTTGATGCCGGCGATCTGGGCGTCGCTGAGCAGCGCGTAGCTCTTCTGCGGCGCCGGCTTGGCCGCAGCCTTGGGCTTCGGCGGCGCGGGGGCGACCGGCGCGGGTGCGGGCTCGGCGATCTTCGGCTGAGCCGCATCGACGGGGTCGGTGATCTTCGGCAGGCCGATGTCGGCGGGCTCGACCGAGGCATAGGCCTGGCGCACGGTGTCGGTGGCGCCCGGAATCGCGGCTTGCGCCCGCAACAGGAGAGGAGACGGATTGGCGGGAGGCTCGATCGGCTGGGGCGCCTCAAACGAGGCCGCGGCAAGCGTCGTGACGGCGAGCTTGTCCTGCTTGCTGGCACGGTTGGCGACCGGGCCAATGTCGGCCTGCGCCGCCGGCAGGCTGTCACGGCCCAAAATGGCTGTTATCGCGGCGCCGGCGAGGAGGAAGCATGTCAGCGCGGCGAGGGTGATGGCTCTGGTCAAAAACTACTCCATTGCCGGCCGGTGTCGCTGCAAACTGCGCGTGAAATGCGGCGGTACCGTGCCGTGACGACGCCAAATGGGTGAAATTGTCCCGAAACGGCCGGAAAATCAGGCCGCGGCATCAAGCTCATAGGCCTCCTGGATGTCGGCCACGATCTCGTGCGCCGTCCAGAGCGCCCCGGGCTGGACCGCGTGCATGCTGACCGTCCAGTTGGTGCGGCGGGTCCGCGGCGTGCTGACGATGTCGAATTCGACCTGACGGCACAGCGGATGCCGCTGCAGGGCGTAGAACACCCGGGTCCGGAGCTCGTCGAGCGTTGCCGGGGTCTTGGAGAGCGCCTCAAGGGCCATGTCGCATTCCCACAAACTGCCGGGCGGCCAGCCGTGGCGGCCCGTGGCTCTATTGTTGGGGCTGGCATGGTTAATGCCGCGTTAAGCGGGCGAGCGGGATTTGAGCGGCTGCTGTTTCGCGGCGGATCAGGCGAGCCGCACCCGTCCGCTCGCCGCCTCATACTCCGCGATCGTCTGGGCCACGAGCTCATCGACGCCGAGCACCCCGGTGACCCCGGAGGTGGAGTGACCGCCGCTCCAGATATCGCGCCAGCGTTTGGGGCGGCTTTCGCGGGCGCCGATGTCGATGTCCTTGCCGATGTCGATCGCGCCGCGTGCCGGCAGGTCGTCGGGATCGAGACCGGCGGCCTCGATCGAGGGCCGCAGCATGTTGGTCTGCAAGCCGGTGAACGCCGTCGTGAGCAGGATGTCGTCGGCGGTGGAGTCGACCAGCATCTGCTTGTATCTGCCGTCCGCCATGCTCTCGCGCGTCGCGATGAACTTGGTGCCCATATAGGCGAGGTCGCAGCCGAGCGCCTCGGCGGCGCGGAGTGCGTGGCCGTCGCTGATGCCGCCGGCAAGCACGATCGGGCCGTCGAAGAAGCCGCGCACCGCGCGGACGAACACGAACGGATTGAGCCAGCCGGTCTGCCCGCCCGCACCCGCGGTGAGCAGCACGAGCCCGTCGGCGCCGACTGCTGCCGCGCGCTCGGCATGGCGGATCGAGGCGACGTCGGCGAAAACAAGCGCGCCGGCATCGTGCAGAGGGCCAAGCACCGGCGCGGGCGAGCCGACCGAGGTGATCACAAGCTCCGGCTTGTGCCGCAGCAGCACGGCGAGATCCTGGGCCAGCCGCGTGTTGGAGCGATGCACGATCAGGTTCGGGCAGATCGGCGCGGCTGCTTGGCCCGTTGCATCGGCATGCGCCTGCAGGCGGCGCGCGATGTCGCCGAGCCAGGCATCGAGCTGTTCCGTCTCACGGCAATTCACCGTCGGAAACGAACCGATCACGCCGTTGCGGCAGGCGGCTACCACCAGCTCGACACCGGAGACCAAGAACATTGGTGCTGCAATCAGCGGCAGCCGCAGGCGATCGCGAAAACGCGCGAGAGGATCGGCGGACAAGTTGTTTCTTCCCATCATCATTGTGTTAGCGTTGCCGCCAACATTGGCACGACAAAAGCCAAAGACAAAGGCGGGAGGGACAACGAGATGAGCAATCCGCTCTATGCATTTCCGGCGGTGTGCGAACAGACCTTGCGGGCGCTGGCGCGCTATCCGTCGCGCACCGCCTTCGCATGGCCGGGCGGCTCGCTCAGCTATCAGGGCGCGACCGACCTGATCGGACGAATGCAGGGCGTGTTCATGCGGCTCGGCTTTGCGCCAGGCACCCGCGTCGCGCTGCTCACCGCCAACCGCGCCGACAGCTGGTGCGCCGGCGTCGCCGCGCAATTGTCGCGGCTCGCGATCACCTGGCTGCATCCGCTGGGCTCGCTCGACGACCAGCTGTTCCAGATCGAGGATTCCGAAGCGCAGATGCTGATCGTCGACGGCATCACGTTTCGCGATCGCGGCGGCGAGCTCGCTGCGAAGGCACAGGGCCTCAAGACCGTGTTCACGCTCGGCCCGGCGGATTACGGCGCCGACCTGTTGCAGGTGGCCGAGGATGCCGGCAGCGCGAGCGCGAAGAGTTTCGCCCGCGAGGACGACATCTCGACCTTGAACTACACCGGCGGCACGACCGGCAAATCCAAGGGCGCGCTGCGTTATCACCGCGAATATGGCGGCTTCGCCGCCGCCGTCCTCGCCGATTTCGAGATCCCGGAGACGCCGCGCTACCTCACGGTGGCGCCGATCAGCCATGTCGCCGGCACCAAGGTGCTGCCGACGCTGATGCGCGGCGGCACCGTGCACATGCTGAAAGGGTTCGATCCGGAGGCCGTGTTCACGACCATCGCGCGCGAGAGGATCAACTTCACGCTGTTCGTGCCAACCATGATCTATGTGATGCTGGATCATCCCGCGCTCGACAAGACCGACCTCTCCTCGCTTGAGCTCCTGCTCTACGGCGCATCGGCGATGTCGCCGAGCCGGCTGGTCGAAGGCATCGAACGGATCGGCCCGGTGTTCTCGCAGCTTTATGGCCAGACCGAATGCTATCCGGTCTCGGTGCTGCGCAAGGCCGATCATGACCCGAATACGCCGGACCTGTTCCTGTCCTGCGGCTTCCCGATCGCCGCCTGCCAGGTTAAGATCCTCGATCAGGACGACCAGGAGGTCGCGACCGGTGAGCCCGGCGAGATCTGCGTGCGCGCCACGCATGTGATGGCCGAATACTGGAAGCGGCCGGACATCACGGCGGAGACGCTGAGGAGCGGCTGGCTACACACCGGCGACATCGCGCGCATGGACGAGCGCGGCTACATGTTCATCCTCGACCGCAAGAAGGATATGATCGTCTCCGGCGGCTTCAACATTTTTCCGCGCGAAGTCGAAGATGTCTTGTCGCAACATGCCGACGTCGCGATGGTCGCCGTGGTCGGCGTGCCCGACGACAAATGGGGTGAGGCCGTCACCGCCGTCGTGGTCGCGCGCGAGGGCACGACGCCCGACGCCGACGAGCTGATCGGACTGGTGAAGGCGAAGAAGGGCTCGGCACACGCGCCGAAGCAGATCCAGTTCGTCAAGGAGCTGCCGATGACCGGCGTCGGCAAGGTCGACAAGAAAGTGCTGAAGGCGCGCTTCTGGACCGGCCGCGACCGCATGGTGGGATGAGATGCTCGCACGACGATTGCTGGTCCCGTCATCCCCGCGCAAAGGCTTCGCCTTTGTCGCTGGAGGTGCGCGCTCTCGCGCGCCTCGAAGGATGCACGGCCCGATGTGTCAGCGCGCGCTATCTCCGCTTGCGGCACCAGTGGGCCGGCGCCCTTCGAGGCTCGCTCCGCTCGCACCTCAGGGTGACGGGGACAGCGCGGAAGGTGTGGCGGGACTGTCGGTGCCAGCCGCCTCCGGCCGCTGCACCCCCTGCCCGAGCAACCGATCGAGCCGGTCGCGCAGCTGATCCTGGTGATAGGGCTTGGCCAGCCGCGGCAGGTCGACCTGGGTGCCGTCGGGCAGTTCGGCATAGCCGGTGGCGAGCAGCACCAGGAGCTGCGGCCGCACCTTGCGCGAAGCCGCGGCGAGTTCGATGCCGGTCATGCCGGGCATCACGTGATCGGTCATCATCAGGTCGATCTCCTGGTCGCTCCTGAGGATTTCGAGCGCCTGCGGTCCGGAATTGACGCCGATCACGCGGTGACCGAGGTCCTCCAGCATTTCCATGGTGGACATCGCGATCAACGGATCATCGTCCACCAGCAGGATCACCGCCGAGCGCTTGACCGTCTGCGCCGCAGGCGCCGGGCTCTCGACTTCCGGCACCGCCGTTGCAACCGGCAGCACCAGCGCAGCCGTGGTGCCCTTGCCGACCGCGCTCGACAGCTGCAGCTCGCCGCCGAGCTGCACGGCGAGCCCATGCACCATCGACAGGCCGAGCCCGGTGCCCTTGCCCACCGGCTTCGACGAGAAAAACGGCTCGATCGCGCGCTTCAGCACGTCCGGCGACATCCCGGTGCCGCTGTCGATCACCGAGAGCTTCAAATAGTCGCCAGGCTGCAGCGTCGGATCATTCTTCGCCTGCCAGGCCGCGAGGCGGATCTCGATCAGGCCGCCATCCGGCATCGCGTCGCGTGCATTGATCGCAAGGTTGAGAACCGCAAGCTCGAGCTGGTTGCTATCGACGCAGGCCAGCGGCAGCCCCTCGGGAATGTCGAGCCGCAGCATGATGCGCGGTCCGAGCGAGCGCTCGAGCAGATTGCTCATATCGCGCACCAGCGCGCCGAGATCGACCGGCACCGCGCGCAGATCCTGCTGCCGCGCGAATGCCAGCAGCCGCTGCGTCAACGACGCGCCGCGCTCGGCGCCCTGCAATGCGCCGTCGACCAGGCGACGCAGGCGCGGATCCTCCGGCATGCGCTTGCGCAGCAGATCGAGATTGCCCATCACCGCCATCAGCAGATTGTTGAAGTCGTGCGCGACGCCGCCGGTGAGCTGGCCGATCGCCTCCATCTTCTGCGCATGGCGGAGCTGTTCCTGGGCCCGCTCGCGCGCGGCGACCTCCTTCATCAGGTCGGCGGTGCGCTGCTCGACCCGCTGCTCCAGCGTCGCGGTGAGTTCGGCAAGCGCGGTGCGCTCGGCGGCGAGCTGCGCCAGCAGCGCCTCGCGCTCGATCTCCGCGGTCTTGCGCGCGGTGATGTCGGAGCAGACCCCGACCAGCGAGCGGATGCTGCCGTCCACCCGGCGCACCGCGCGGGCGCGCACATCGACCCAGTGCTGGGTGCCGTCGGGCCAGATGTTGCGGTATTCGATCCGGTAGTCGGCACCGCTGCGCAGCGTCTGCTCGACGATTTCGTTGCGGCGGGCGCGGTCGTCGGGATGCACCGCATCGAGCAGATCCTGATAGGTGAAGCGATCGCCGGGCCCGCGGCCGAAGAACGCCTTGCAGGTCGGCGACGCCTCGAGCTCGAAATCCGGCAGATGAAGCTCGAGCGCGCCGAGATGACCGGCATTGAGCGCAGTCTGCAGCAGACCTTCGCTCTCGGTCAGATCCTCGAGGATCTGACGGGTCTGGTATTGGCGGCGGCGGCCGCGCACCGTCGCGGCGACCAGGCTTACCAGCGTGGTCGGATGGAACGGCCGCTCGATGAAGGTGACATTGCCGAGCGCCCGTCCGAGCCGCGCGGCTTCGGGATTGCGTTCGGGTCCCCCCTTCTCGCTGATCAGCACGATGGGAAAATCCGACCATGACGGCTGCTCGTTCAGCCAGTGCGTCAGGCCGGCGAGGTCGGCGGCCTTGATCACCTCGTCGGCAATGATGGCAAGGCCCGCCCCGTTTGCGATCTGACGTTCGAGCTCGGCGAGGTCAGCGCAGATGTTGGCGTAATAGCCGGCTTCCTTGATCAGGTGGGCAGTCTTGACGGCGTCCCGCTCGCTCGCGGCGAGAATGACCGCGCGTTCCGAGGACGGACCAGGCTTCATCGCGTCTGTCCCTGCGGCGGCCGGGCGTCGACACCGGCCGGCACATCACACAATCGCCGGACGGCCATGGCCACGATGCCGGCGGCGGGATCAATACGCATCATGGGACCCCCTAACGGGAGCGAAACTCGCACGTGCCGCCAACCGTTCCCGGGAAGCGGAGTTATTTTGCCGCAGGGGCAGTCGCTTGGCGCTCCTGCACCGCGAATCGGTGAAACAACCCCATGCACAGTAGACGTGACGGGACTTCGTCTTCCCCCTGAAAGGGAGAAGGTCGGGATGGGGGCAGCCCAGGCGATGCTGCAAGTCGAGAGAGCTGATCCCAGCCGCTTTGCTCTGGCCGGCAAAGACCCCCCCCTTTTTCAGGGGAGATCGAAGAAACATAGCCCGAGCTAGCGCCGCTCGATGACGAGGCTCTGGACCGCCTGGCCGAAATAGCCGCGCTGATCGGCGAGCCGCGACATTGCAAGCCCGGCGCCGTCGGGCCCGATCCAGGACTGGCCGTCGAGCAGGATCCAGTCGCCGACCGGCTCGCGCGCGAGACTCACCGAGAGATCGGCGTTGATGAAGGTCCATTGGCTGAAATCGAGCGCCGGCGAGGTGCCGTTGGAGAAGTCCGAGGCAACCACTGCCCGCATCGCCTGCGAGACGGCGGCGCCCGCGATCAGCGGGCGGTCGACGCGGAACCAGATCGCGCCGGGTCCCATCACGCCGAAGCGGCCGCGCGCGGCCCGCATCGAGATGCATTTCACGAACGGACTGTTCGCAAGGTTGCCTGGCTCGATCATACTTTCGTCGGGGCCCGGCAGATCGACGGCAAGCGCTGTGATGTCAGGCGGCAATTCGGCCGTCTGTTGCTTGATCTTGAGCACGCTGGCCGAAACCACGAGAACGCCGTCGGCAAGCAGCCTGACGCCGCAGAGCTGGATCTTGCGGCCGTCGCGCAGGATCTCGCTCTGCACGGTCAGCGGCGCCACCGGCACCGGGCGCATCAGGTCGATGGTGACGCGCGCGATCCGCATCGGCACCGGCGTCGGAATGGCCTCGGCCGCCCACACCACCAGCGCCGCCGGCGCGGAACCATGCTGCATTCGCGGGTCCCAAGGACCCGCGGCATCGGGACTGGTGACGACGCGGTCGCCGTCGACGCGAAAGATCGGCTCCATCAGGCAAGCGCCGGATCGACCGCGTCTTCATACTCTTTTCTGAACCGGGCGATCAGCTCGGCTGCAGGCACCACCTTGGAGATGCTGCCGACGCCCTGGCCCGAACCCCAGATCTCCTTCCAGGCCTTCGGCTTGGCGCGCTCGCCGGATGCATCGGTGCCGAAGCTCATCTTCGAGGGATCGGAGGTCGGCAGGTTTTCCGGATCCATGCCGGCTGCGACGATTGACGGCTTCAGATAATTGCCGTGCACGCCGGTGAACAGGTTGGAGTAGACGATGTCCTCGGCGGACGAATTGGTGATCATGCTCTTGTAGCCCTCGACCGCGTTCGCCTCCTTGGTCGCGATGAAGGCCGAGCCGATATAGGCGAAGTCGGCACCGATGATGCGGGCCGCGCGGATGGCGCGGCCGTTGGAGATGGTGCCCGACAGCGCGATCGGCCCATCGAACCATTGTCGCGTCTCCGCCACGAACGGAAACGGCGACAGCGTGCCGGCATGACCGCCGGCGCCGGCCGCGACCAGGATCAGGCCGTCGGCGCCCTTCTCGATCGCCTTGTGCGCGAACTTCTGGTTGATCACGTCGTGGAAGACGATGCCGCCCCAGCCATGGACCGCCTGGTTGAGCTCCTCGCGCGCGCCGAGCGAGGAGATGATCATCGGCACCTTGTGCTTCTCGCAAAGCGCCATGTCGTGATCGAGCCGGTTGTTCGACTTGTGCACGATCTGGTTCACCGCGAACGGCGCCGACGGCCGCTCCGGATGCGCCTTGTCATAGGCGGCGAGCTCTTCCTTGATCCGGTACAGCCATTCGTCGAGCAGCTCCGGCGGCCGCGCGTTCAACGCCGGAAACGAGCCGACCACGCCGGCCTTGCACTGCGCGATAACGAGGTCGGGCACGGAGATGATGAACAGCGGCGCCCCGATCACGGGAAGAGACAGGCGGCCCTTGAACAGAGCAGGCATGGACATTGGAAGCGGATCCTCAAGCGTTGGTCGTTGGTTGGTCTCGAATGCTGATCGTCATACCAACAAGGCAATCTTTCCAGTGTCAAGGATTGCGTTTTGGCGCTGCAAAAGGATGACAAATCCTCATCCTGAAACCGCGTTTTCGCAGGTGCCTGGCATCCCAGACGCAAAGCCTGGCCGCCGCTATTGGCAGACGGCCCGTGTCACGAAATTTTCCGTCCTGCAGTCGTTCGGGCCGCGCTTGTGGCCCCGCAGATAGACCAGCGGCGAGCATTTCTCGGAGGCGTCGGTATCGATGCCCTTGCCTTCCCGAAACCCCTTGCTCTGGCACAGCCGGTCGGCGCCGATCTTGCAGTCCGGCGCACCGTTCGAGGCCACCACGCAGGCCGCGCGTCCGGTCACCACCGTCGAAGGGCGCGCGATGTTCGACAGGTCGTTGATGGTCTCGCCGGGGCTCTTCAGCGGCGGCAGCGCCGATTTCGACTTCTCGAACAGCTTTCCGATCTCGTTGATCAGCCCGGGATTCTCGCGCTCGACCGGCGCCGGCGGCAGCTCGATCTGCTGCTGCTGAGGCGGGATCGGCTGCTGCGCCGGCGACTGCACGCCAAGCGCCGGCGGTGCTGTCTGGGCCCAGCTGCGGTCGAGGGTCGTCAGTGTCATCGACAGCGCAAGACCCGACAGCGCAAGACCCGCCAGCACAATGCGCGCCTTTGCACGCGTAAGCCTGACGAGCGTGAGCCCGGCAGGATCGAGCAGGTCCGCGATTCCATCAGCCATCGCGGCGAGCGTAACCCGAAGCCGCTCGCAGACAAAGCTGCAAGCGGTCCGTCGCTAGTGTCCCGAATCCGAAGTTCGCATCATTTGCCGCACTTTCGGAGCGAACTTCGGATTCGACAAGGACACTAGCAAACTTATGATTCTAGTGTGCTTTATGAATGCGAAGTTCGTGAAAGTGGCTGCCGCGAAATCGCACGAACTTCGCATTCAGCACACTAGATCAGCTTGAACGCGACAACAAAGCCCAGCACCAGCACGATCGCGCCGATCGCGACCCACAGGCCGAGCCGCCTTTCGAGCTCGGCGCGGACGAAATCGCCATAGCGGTTGAGCAGCACCGCGACGAAGAAGAAGCGGCCGCCGCGTGCGACGATCGAGCACAGGATGAACAGCCAGATGTTGTAACCGGCAAAGCCCGAGGTGATCGTCACGAGCTTGTAGGGGATCGGCGTCAGTCCCTTCAGCAAGATGATCACGGCGCCCCATTCGGCGTAGGAGGCGCGGAACGCGTCGACCTTGTCGGAGAGGCCGTAGAGATGGATCAGCCACTGCCCGAGCGAGTCGTAGAGCAGTGCGCCGATCGCATAGCCGAGCACGCCGCCGGCAACTGACGCCGCCGTGCAGACCGCCGCGAACCACCACGCCCGCTTCGGCCGCGCCAGCGACATCGGCAGCAGCATGATGTCGGGAGGGATCGGGAAAAAGGAGCTCTCAGCGAAGGAGACGGCCGCGAGAATCCACAGCGCATAGGGCTTGTCGGCCGCGTCGACGCACCAATCGTAAGTCCGTTTCAACATGGGCGCGATGAACCATCATGGAGCGGATTTGTCCATGCCGGGATTGGGCCGAATTTGGTTGATTTACGGCTGCCGTTTGCGCAGCCGGCTCTCCAGCGCGACAATTCGGCGCCGAGCCACCGGGACCGGCGCCGTTTTGGGCAGCTTGACCGGCGACTTCGGCAGCTTCTCGGCGATCCCGAGCAGCCGTTCGCGCCGCTCCATCTCGCGCCAGACATCCTCCGGCTTCACGCCGGCCGACGCCCAGAGAACGGCAAGGTTGTAGAACAGGTCGGCGCTTTCGCGGATGACGGCGTCCGACTTGCCGCTGACGGCGTCGATCACGACTTCGATCGCTTCCTCGGCGAGCTTCTTGGCCATCTTGGCCGGCCCGCGCTGGAACAGCCGTGCCGTGCGCGACGTAGCCGGATCAAGATCCTTGGCCGCGATCACCGCCTGGTAAAGCCGCTCGATCGAATCACTCATGCTTCGAGCCTAGTCGAAACGCGTCGCCAGCGTGTTAACGGCGACGACGAAAAAATCCACCGGCGCCGCGGCCGGTGGATTGGATGCTTTGTGACAATTCTGAGAACCGCCGACGGCGGTCAGTACGGCTGATACGGCAGTTGCGACCGCCGCCCGTAATAGCCGCGGTAACCATAGTACGGTCCGCCGCCGTAATAGACCGGGCCGCCACCATAGTAGACGGGACCACCGTAGTAGCCCGGGCCGCCATAGTAGCCGTAGGAGTCGTAGTAGTCGCGGCGGCTCTGGGCTGCGGCGATCGCGAGACCCGTACCGACGATCCCGGCGAACGCAGCCGCAGCCGCTGCGCCACCACCGCCATAGTAGCGACGGCGGGCACTGATGTCGGTCGCGCCGCTCGTGCCTTGTGACGTCGTCACAGCGGTCGCCTTGCCTGCCGAAGCAGAGCCTGCGAACGCCATCGTCGGCTCGACGGCCGTCAACGCCACCGCGGCAACCGTTGCCAATGTGGCTGCGCGGCCAATGGACGAAAAAACACCTTTTCGCGCAAACATTGCAGTCATCCTTTGTGGAAGCCGGCCCGACGGGCCTTGGTTAGCTAACCCACTGCCTCCAGATTAGGTTCCCCAAACCGAATGCAAGCTGAACGACCTGAGGTGAAAACATGGCAAGCCGAAGCCTGGCAGTCATCGACCGTTCACCTTGCCTGGGGCAAAATGCCTGCAATTAACGCTTGAAATTGACGCTTGCTCTGGCGCATTCGATGTCATGAAGCAGGCGCGCCGGCGCGGCACTTTGTCTCGCCTCCCGGATGTCATGATGCAGGTAAGTCGGACCACCGTTCTCCGCTGGATACTGGCCGGCATGATCGGCCTCGCGGAGGGCGTGTGGCCGGCATTGGCGCCGCTGCGCGCCAGCGACCTGCCGCCGCCGCTCACCATCCAGTTCACGCTCGACCGTCCGCTTGATGCCGCCGCAGCGCCATTCGTGATGGCGTCGACCGGCGGCCTGTTCAGCGCCGAGGGCCTTGCGGTCGGCACCAACGTCGCGACCAGTTCGGCGGATGCCATCGCGCGCGTCGCCGACGGCTCGAGCGATTTCGCCCTCGTCGACATCAACTCGCTGATCCGCTTTCGCGACAAGACCGGTGCTGCGCCCGTCAAGGCGGTGTTCGTGCTGTTCAACCAGGCGCCTTATGCGATCATCGCGCGCAAGAGCCGCGGCATCAGGACGCTGAGCGACATGCAGGGCAAGAGCCTCGGTGTCGCCGAGGGCGATCTCTCGATCCGGCTGTGGCCCGCGGTCGCGAAGCAGAACGGCATCAAGCTGTCGAGCGTGAAGCAGAGCACGATCAGCGCCGCGGTGCGCGAGCCGATGCTCTCCGCCGGCCAGGTCGATGCCGTTACCGGCTTCTCCTATCTCTCGGCGATCAATTTGCGCGATCGCGGCGTGCCCGCCGACGATCTCGCGGTGCTGCGCTTCGCCGACTATGGCTGCGAGGCCTACGGCTTTGCCGTGATCGTCAGCCCGCGCCTTGCCGCCGCGAAGCCGGATGCGGTGAAGGGATTCGTGCGCGCGGCGATCGGCGGCACCAACCTCGCGGTCAAGGATCCGGCCCGCGCCGCCGGCGAGGTCGCGAGCCGGATGGATGGCGGCTCGCGCGATCTGGAGCTGGAGCGGCTGAACGCCATCATCCGCGACAACATCCTGACCAGCGAGGTGAAGCGCGACGGCATCGGCGGCATCGAGGCGGAGCGCTTCGAGCGCTCGGTCGACCAGCTCGCGGAGGACTTCAAATTCCAGAAGCGGCCGCACGCCGCCGACATCTTCGACGAGGCTTTCCTGCCGCCGATCGACGCCCGGCTGGTGAACTGAGAGCATGCGAATGCATCACTGATGAGCGGCACCAAATGTTCAGCGTCGTCCTGGCGAAAGCCAGGACCCATTACCCCAGCCGTTTATTGTTGCGCGACGCTGGGGCCACTATCCCGCTCTCAATCAAATTCGGTGGCTATGGGTCCTGGCTTTCGCCAGGACGATGGCGTGGGGAGCCGCTCGCCACAATCACCGTCACCCTGAGGATGACGCGCTCACCCGCTGGCCCTGCATCGCGAACCCTGATTAAATTGCATCCCGCCTGATCGGGCGCCCACCGCTTGCGAGTCCCGCCGGCATGTCCATGCTTCGCCTCTATACCCGCGTCCTCGAACTGCTCGGCAAGGAGGCGCGGCTCGGCTGGATCCTGGCCATCGCCAACGTGCTGCTCGCCGGCGCGCAATTCGCCGAGCCGGTGCTGTTCGGCAAGATCGTCGACGTGCTGTCGGGCCGGCCGGTCACCGGACTGTTCGCGACGTCCTCGGCATGGCCGCTGCTCGTCGCCTGGGCGGCGTTCGGCCTGTTCACGATCGGCTGCAGCGCGATCGTGGCGCTGCAGGCCGACCGGCTGGCGCACCGCCAGCGCCAGGCGGTGCTGACCGATTATTTCGAGCACATCCTGCAGCTGCCGCTGACCTTCCATTCCGGCACCCATTCCGGCCGGCTGATGAAGGTGATGCTGAACGGCACCGACGCGCTGTGGCGGCTCTGGCTCGGTTTCTTCCGCGAGCATTTCGCCGCGATCATGTCGCTGATCGTGCTGTTGCCGCTTTCGCTCTACATCAACTGGCGGCTGGCGCTCCTGCTGTTCGGGCTCTGCGTCGTGTTCACCGTGCTGACCACGCTGGTGGTGCGCAAGACCTACGGCATGCAGAGCGAGGTCGAGGCCTATTACAGCGACCTCTCGGCGCGCGCCTCGGACGCGCTCGGCAATGTCGCGCTGGTGCAGAGCTTCGTGCGGATCGATTCCGAGGTGCAGGGCCTGCGCTACGTCGCCGACAAGCTGCTCGCGGTGCAGATGCCGGTGCTGTCATGGTGGGCACTGGTCACCGTGATCACGCGCGCCTCGACCACGATCACGGTGCTCGCGATCTTCACCGTCGGCATCGCGCTGCATAACCAGAACCTCACCACGGTCGGCGAGATCGTGATGTTCGTCTCGTTCGCCACCATGCTGATCCAGAAGCTCGAGCAGGTGGTGAGCTTCATCAACAACGTGTTCATGGAAGCGCCGCGCCTGCAGGAGTTCTTCGACGTGCTCGATGCGGTGCCGGCGGTGCGCGACCGGCCCGGCGCGGTCGATCCCGGACGGCTGTCCGGCCTCGTCGAGTTCGACGACGTCTCGTTCTCCTATGACGGCAAGCGGCCGGCGATCGAGGATCTCAGCTTCACCGCCCTGCCGGGCCAGACCATCGCGCTGGTCGGCTCGACCGGCGCCGGCAAATCCACCGCGATCGCACTGCTGCATCGCGCGTTCGATCCGCAATCGGGCATCATCAGGATCGACGGTATGGACATACGCGCGCTGAAGCTGACGGCGCTGCGGCGAAACATCGGCGTGGTGTTCCAGGAGGCGCTGCTGTTCAACCGCTCGCTCGCCGACAATCTGCGCGTCGGCAAGCCCGACGCGACCGATGAGGAGCTGCGTACCGCGGCGGCGCGCGCCCAGGCGCTGGATTTCATCGAGCGCAGCGAAAAGAAGTTCGATACCCATGCCGGCGAGCGCGGCCGCATGCTGTCCGGCGGCGAACGCCAGCGGCTGTCGATCGCGCGTGCGCTGCTGAAGGATCCGCCGATCCTGATCCTCGACGAGGCCACCAGCGCCCTCGACGCCGTCACCGAGGCCAAGGTGAATGCCGCTCTCGATGAAGTGATGAAGGGCCGCACCACCTTCGTGATCGCGCACCGCCTCTCCACCATCCGCCACGCCACCCGCATCCTGCTGTTCGACCAGGGGCGGGTGATCGAAAGCGGAACTTTCGATGAACTGGTGGCGAAAGGCGGGCGTTTTGCCGAGCTGGCGCGGGCCCAGTTCATGGTCCAGGAACAGGCGCGCGCCGGCATCGAGACACCATAATTCCCGCCTTTCCAATTGAGGCGGCTGCCGAAATTCAGCCGATTTCGTCCACGATATAATTCCCCGGCCTCTGTTCTCTGCTGGCAAGCCGGTATAGGGTTTGCATCGCCGCAATGCGGCGCCGGACACGCTTGAAACCCGTACGTCACAATCGCAAGACCTCCTTTTTTCAAGGCGGGTCTCAAAGGACCGGAACCGGATTCGTGCACCTTCCTCGCCCGTCATTGAAATGGATTCTGGCCGTCGCGATGCTCGCCGTCGCCGCGCCGCAAATGGCGCAAGCCGAGGCGCTGCTGGTTGTCGAGGCCGATTCCGGAAAGGTGCTGCAGGCCGACAATGCGACGATGCCGTGGTACCCGGCTTCGCTCAGCAAGATGATGACGGCCTATGTGACGCTGAAGGCGGTCAAGGACGGCCGCGTCTCGCTCGACACGCTGCTCACGGTGTCGCCGACCGCAGCTTCGCAGTCGCCCTCGAAGATGGGCTTCCGGCCCGGCACCCAGGTCACCGTCGACAACGCGCTGAAGATGATGCTGGTGAAGTCGGCCAACGACATGGCCGTGGTGCTGGCCGAGGGCATCGGCGGTTCGATCGACGGCTTTGCCGGAATCATGAACCAGACCGCGCAAAAGCTCGGCATGACGCAAACCAGCTACGTCAATCCGAACGGCCTGCCCGCCGATGGCCAGATCACCTCGGCGCGCGACATGGCGATCCTCGCCCGCGCCATCATCCGCGACCTGCCGGAATACGAGTATTTCGTCCACATCCCCTCGATCCGCTTCGGCCGCCGCATCACCCAGAACTTCAACAAGCTGATCGGCCGCTATCCCGGCGCCGACGGCTTCAAGACCGGCTTCATCTGCGCCTCCGGCTACAATCTCGTGGCGTCGGCGACGCGCGACGGCAAGCGGCTGATCGCCGTGGTGCTCGGCGCCTCGTCAGGCCGCATGCGCGCGATCCGCGCCGCGCAGCTTCTGGATCGCGGCTTTGCCAATAACGGGCTGGCGTGGCTGCGGCCCTCGCTCGGCACCGTCGACAATCTGGTGCCGATCGATTCCACGCCGCCGAACCTGCGCGAGGAGATGTGCGGCCCCAAGCACAAGCGGCCCGCCAGCGACGAGGACGCAGAAGACACCATTGCCAGCGCCGGAAGCTCCAGCACCAATGGCGACGGCGGCGTCAGCTTCTTCGCCTCGGGCCTGCAGGCCGCGATGCCGGCCAAGCCGGCCGACATGCTGGCGCAGCCGGCCGCGGCCTCCGAACCGGTCGTGGTTTATACGGGGCCGACCAAGACCGGGGCTGCGCTGATCGCCGCGGTCGAGGCCGACACCGAGAAGATGCAGCCGGTCAAGCGGGCCAAGGGCAAGCACAGCCGCGTCGCGGGCAAGAAGCCCGATGCGGCCGATGACGCGAAGGCCGACACCAAGAGCGCCTCCAAGTCGGACAGCAAGTCGGACAGCAAGCCGGCGGCGGCCAAGCCCGCGCGTCACGCCAATGCCAAGCCGGATGCCGCAGCTGCGAAGACGGCCGCGGCGGACAAGCCCGCCGCCGCAAAGCCTGCCGGCAAGCCGGCGGCGGCAAAGCCGGCTGCCAAGCCCAAGACTTCGGCTGACAAGCCCAAGACTGCGGCCGACAAACCCAAGGCTGCCGACAAGCCGAAAGCCGACGCCAAGCCTGCCGGCTAGCAGAACGCCCGCCCGTCATTTCCGACCGTCATTTCCGACCGTCATTTCCTCCAATGCGTCGATAACGCGCAGCGGCTTGCCATCGGCCGCGGCATCGCTCAATACTGCCTGAAATAACGCGGCCAAAGGTCGGAAAACCCGGAAGCAATCCGGGGCATCAGCCAAATTTGAGAGAGGGGATTGACCATCATGGAGCGCATCTGGCTCAAGCATTATCCGGCCGGCGTGCCCGCGGATATCGACGTCACGCAATATTCGTCGCTGGTCGAATTGCTGGAAGAGAGCTTCAAGAAATTCGCCGATCGCAAGGCGTTCATCTGCATGGACAAGGCGATCACCTATCGCGAGCTCGACGAGATGTCGACGGCGCTCGGCGGCTACCTGCAGAGCAAGGGCCTGCAGAAGGGCGCGCGGGTCGCGCTGATGATGCCGAACGTGCTGCAATATCCGATCGCGACCGCCGCCGTGCTGCGCGCCGGCTATGCCGTGGTCAACGTCAACCCGCTCTACACGCCGCGCGAGCTCGAGCACCAGCTCAAGGATTCGGGCGCGGAGGCGATCATCGTGCTGGAGAACTTTGCCACCACCGTGCAGAAGGTACTTCCCAATACCGCGGTCAAGCACGTGATCGTCGGCAGCATGGGCGACCTGCTCGGCCTCAAGGGCGTGATCGTCAATCTGGTGGTGCGCCGGGTGAAGAAGATGGTGCCGGCCTGGTCGATCCCGGGCGCCGTCGGCTTCAACGAGGCGCTGTCAGCCGGCCGCGCCGGCAAGCTCAACAAACCGACGCTGACGCTCGATGACGTCGCCTTCCTGCAATATACCGGCGGCACCACCGGCGTCTCCAAGGGCGCGACCCTGCTCCACCGCAACATCCTGGCCAACGTGCTGCAGAACGACGCCTGGCTGCAGCCGGCGCTGGCGAAGCCGCCGATCGTCGAACAGATGGTCATCGTCTGCGCGCTGCCGCTCTATCACGTCTTCGCGCTCACCGCCTGCTATCTGCTGGGCATGCGGGCCGGCGGCACCAACCTGCTGATTCCGAATCCGCGCGACATGGCGGGCTTCGTCAAGGAGCTGTCGAAGTACCAGGTCAGCTTCTTCCCGGCGGTCAACACCCTCTACAACGGCCTGCTGAACACGCCCGGTTTCGACAAGCTCGACTTCTCCAAGCTGAAGATCGCCAACGGCGGCGGCATGGCGACGCAAAGGTCGGTCGCCGAGAAATGGTTGAAGGTCACGGGCATCTCGTTGTCGGAAGGCTATGGCCTGTCGGAGACCTCGCCGACCCTGACGTGCAATCCTGCGACGATCGAGGAGTTCTCCGGGACGATCGGACTTCCCGTCCCGTCGACCTGGCTCTCGATCCGCGACGACGACGGCAATGAGTTGCCGCTCGGCGAAGCCGGCGAGATCTGCGCCAAGGGTCCGCAGGTGATGGCGGGCTACTGGAACAGGCCTGACGAAACCGCGCGCGTGATGACCGCGGACGGTTACTTCCGCACCGGCGACATCGGCGTGATGGACGAGAAGGGCTACACCAAGATCGTCGACCGCAAGAAGGACATGATCCTGGTCTCCGGCTTCAACGTCTATCCGAACGAGATCGAGGAAGTGATCGCAAGCCATCCGGGCGTGCTCGAATGCGCCGTGATCGGCGTGCCCGATGCGAAGTCCGGCGAAGCGGTGAAGGCCTTCGTGGTCAAGAAGGACCCGAACGTCACCGCCGAGGACATCATCAAGTTCAGTGCCACCCAGCTCACCGCCTACAAGGTGCCGAAGCAGATCGAGTTCAGGACCGACCTGCCGAAGACCAATGTCGGCAAGATCCTGCGCCGCCAATTGCGCGACGAGAAGAAGGCTGCGGCTTAAGGCGTGAGTGGACTGACCTTCGATGTCTGACGCAAGCCTCGCGACGCCGGCCGACGTGCTTGGCTTCTGGCGGAATGCCGGCCGCGACCGCTGGTACAAGCACGACGACGCCTTCGATGCCGAGATCCGCAGCCGCTTCCTCGCCACCTGGCAGAAGGCGGCTGCCGGCGAATTGTCGTCGTGGGAGGCCAGCGACGACGGCGCGCTGGCGCTAACCATCGTGCTCGACCAGTTTCCGCGAAACCTGTTTCGAGGCGACGCCAGGACCTTTTCAAGCGATGCGCTGGCGCGTGACGTGGCAAGGCGCGCCATCGACCGCGGCGTCGATGCGCGGACCGGCCCCGCGCTGCGCGAATTCCTCTATCTGCCTTTCGAGCATTCGGAGGACCTCGCCGACCAGCAGCGCTGCGTGACGATGTTCCGGCAATATGACTGCCATCCCGACAACCTGAAATATGCCGAGGACCACGCCGACATCATCCGCCGGTTCGGCCGCTTCCCGCACCGGAATCGCGTGCTGGGCCGGCAGACCACGGCCGAGGAGCAGGCCTTTCTCGACACCGGCGGGTTTTCCGGCTGATGACGGAACGGTGACGATGGTCGGGCATTGCCGTTCTTCGGCGAGCCCGTATTGTGCCGTGCTGTAGCCGGGTCTAAGACAGTTCCGCTTCACCGAGGGAGAACAACGATGACGATCAATGTTGGCGACAAGCTGCCGGAAGCCAAGTTTCGCGTGATGACCGCCGAGGGTCCGCAGGTCAAAACCACCGACGATATTTTCAAGGGCAAGAAGGTCGCCCTGTTCGCCGTGCCCGGCGCCTACACCGGCACCTGCCACAAGATGCATCTTCCGAGCATCTTCCTCAACGCCTATGCCATGAAGAACAAGGGCGTCGACACCATCGCGATCGTTTCGGTCAACGACGCCTTCGTGATGAACGCGTGGAAGCGCGACACCGACCAGCGCGACGAAGCCGTCTTCCTCGCCGACGGCAATGCCGACTTCGCCAAGGCGATCGGCATGGAGCTCGACGCCTCCGGCAACGGCCTCGGCATCCGCTCCAAGCGCTACTCGATGCTGGTCGAGGACGGCGTGGTGAAGAAGCTCAACCTCGAGCCCGCCCCGGGCAAGGTCGAGGTCTCCGGCGGCGACACGCTGCTCGGGCAGCTGTAAGCCGACGCCCCACGCACACTGTCATCGCCCGGCTTGACCGGGCGATCCAGTACGCCGCGGCCTCTCGCTTCATCACCATCGTCTCTGGAATACTGGATCGCCCGCTTTCGCGGGCGATGACGATTATGGGCATGGCGATAGCAGAAAGCGGCGCGCCCTAACTCTTCAACCTCGCCATCGCCACGCCCTCGCGCGCCAGCTCGTCGGCGCGTTCGTTCTCGGCGTGGCCGGCGTGGCCCTTGATCCAGTGCCAGCGCACCTCATGCGGCTTCAGCGCGGCATCGAGGCGCTGCCACAGCTCGACATTCTTGACCGGCTTCTTGTCGGCGGTGCGCCAGCCGTTGCGCTTCCAGCCGTGGATCCAGCCGGTGATGCCCTGGCGGACATACTGGCTGTCGGTGGTGAGATCGACCACACAGGGCTTCTTCAGCGCTTCCAGCGCCGAGATCGCCGCCATCAGCTCCATGCGGTTGTTGGTGGTGTGCGGCTCGCCGCCCTTCAATTCCTTCTCGGCCTCGCCGAATCTGAGGATCGCGCCCCAGCCGCCCGGCCCCGGATTTCCGGAGCAGGCACCATCGGTGAAGACAATCACATGCGGCTTGTCGCTCACGCCGCGCATCCGGCCGGCGTGATGCCGTAATCGCGCAGGCTCGCGACATTCTGCTGGAAGCGCAGCTTGCGGACATATTCCAGCGGGTCCTTCGGCTGCACCAGCGCGCCTTCGGGCACGTTGAGGAAATCGACCAGCCGCGTCAGCAGGAAGCGCATCGCGGCACCGCGCGCGAGCAGCGGCAGCGCGGCCTCTTCCGCCGCCGACAGCGGGCGCTCGCGGCCATAGGCATTGAGCAATGCGCGCGCCTTGGTGACGTTGAAGGCATGATCCGGCTCGAAGCACCAGGCGTTGAGGCAGATCGCGACGTCGTAGGCCAGGATGTCGTTGCAGGCGAACGGGAAGTCGATCAGGCCCGAGAGCTTGTCGCCCAGAAAAAAGACGTTGTCGGGAAACAGGTCGGCATGGATGACGCCGACCGGCAGATCCGCCGGCCACGAGGCTTCGAGATGATCGAGCTCACGCGCGATGAAGTCGTGCAATCCGGCCTGCACGCTGTCGGCCCGCGCGGCGGCGAGATCGAACAGCGGCCGCCAGCCGGCGACCGACAGCGGGTTGTTGCGGACCAGCGGGAAATCGCGGCCGGCGACGTGCATTTTGGCCAGCGCCCCGCCGACGCCGGCGCAATGCGCCACGTTCGGCCGCCGCGGCCACACGCCCTCGAGGAAGTTGATGATCGCCGCGGGCCGGCCGGCGAGCCGGCTGGTGACCTCGCCCTTGCGGTTGCGCGCCGGCTGCGGGCACGACACGCCGCGCTCGGCGAGATGCGCCATCAGCGACAGGAAATACGGCAGGTCGTCCTCCGCCACGCGCTTCTCATAGAGCGTGAGGATGTAGGCGCCCTGGCTGGTGTGCAGCAGGAAGTTCGAATTCTCGACGCCCTCGGCGATGCCCTTGTAGGAGAGCAGTTCGCCGATGTCGTAGCTTTTGAGGAATTCCGCGAGGTCTTCGGCGGCAACGTCGGTGTAGACCGCCATATGGTCTATTCCGCCGCGGCAGCGTCAGGCCGCAGCGAACGCGGCAGCGGGAAGAACTCGTTCTCTTCCGCGGCCGAGACCGTCTCCACGTGCAGTTCATAGCGCTCGGCAAACGCGCCCATGATCTCCTCGACGATCACCTCCGGCGCCGAGGCGCCCGCGGTGATGCCGAGGCTCCTGATGCCATCGAAGCGCTGCCAGTCGATGTCGCTGGCGCGCTGGGCGAGCACGGCGATCGGGCAGCCCTCGCGCTCGGCGACCTCGCGCAGGCGCTGCGAGTTCGACGAGTTCGGCGCGCCGACCACGATCAGGGCATCGACCACCGGCGCCACCTTCTTCACCGCGAGCTGGCGGTTGGTGGTCGCGTAGCAGATGTCTTCCTTGTGCGGACCGTTGACGTTCGGGAAGCGCTGCTTGAGCAGCGCCACGATCTCCGCGGTGTCGTCGATCGACAGCGTCGTCTGGGTCACGAAGGCGAGGTTGTCGGGGTCCTTGGGGACGAAGGTCTTGGCATCCTCGGCGGTCTCGATCAGGGTCACGGCGCCGGCCGGCAACTGGCCCAAGGTGCCGACCACCTCAGGGTGATGGGAATGTCCGATCAGCAGGATCTCGCGGCCGCGCTTGAAATGGATCGCCGCCTCGCGGTGGACCTTGGTCACCAGCGGGCAGGTCGCGTCCAGCGAGAAGAAATTGCGGGATTTGGCCTCGGCGGGAACCGATTTCGGAACGCCGTGGGCGGAAAACACCACCGGCGCATTGGTATCGTCGGGGATTTCGGCCAATTCCTCGACGAAAATGGCGCCTTTGGTCTTCAGGCTGTCGACCACATACTTGTTATGGACGATTTCGTGCCGGACATAGACCGGCGCGCCATAAATGGTGAGGGCACGTTCGACCGTGTCGATGGCGCGAACCACCCCGGCGCAGAAGCCGCGGGGGGAACAAAGCACGATTCTAAGGTCGGGTTTTTTCGCTGACATAGGGCTGTCTTGGGGCTGTCTCGGGGCAATCTCGGGACCGAATCACCCCTCGCCGGCGGGCGGGGAACGGCCAGTTACGGTAACGACTTGGGACTGCTTTCGGGCGCTGTCAAGGCGATTTTGCTCGCCCATTGCGCCATTCCCCCCGGAGGGCTTATATAGGCCTTATAATTCCCGTCATCGCCGATGACTACCAGCTTCGCCTCGACAGAGGTGGGCGAAGCACAAAGGAGATTTGCCATGAGCAACGCACCGCTGATGCCGAAGGCGACTGCCGTGTGGTTGGTCGACAATACCGCCCTGACCTTCGATCAGGTGGCCGATTTTACCAAAATGCACCCCTTAGAGGTCCGCGCCATCGCCGACGGCGACGCCGCCCAGGGCATCAAGGGCATGGACCCGATTTCCAACGGCCAGCTGACCCGCGAGGAGATCGAGCGCGGCGAGCGCGACCAGAACTACCGCCTCAAGCTGCAGGAGAGCAAGGTGGTGCTGCCTTCCGCCGCCAAGAAGAAGGGCCCGCGCTACACCCCGGTGTCGCGCCGCCATGAGCGGCCGAGCGCGATCCTCTGGCTGGTGCGCAACCATCCCGAGCTGAAGGACGCCCAGATCATGCGTCTGGTCGGCACCACCAAGACCACGATCGCCAGCGTGCGCGACCGCACCCACTGGAACGCCTCGACCCTGACCCCGATGGACCCGGTGACGCTCGGCCTGTGCTCGCAGATCGAGCTCGATTTCGAGGTGCAGCGCGCCGCCAAGGAGAAGCCGACCACCACCGTCTACGGCGGCGCCACGCTGCTGCCGGCCTCCGAGACCACGCGCAAGGACGAGCTGGACGACCAGCCGATCGAGCGCCACGACGATCTCAACGTCGACGCCGTGTTCGCCAAGCTGAAGACGATCGGCGGCAAGAAGCCCGACGACGAGGAAGAGTAAGCGCGGATCGCGCGACGCGAAGAGCAGAACACGAAACGCGGCAGGGCAACCTGCCGCGTTTTTGCTTGGAAGCGCACGCAATGGGCGTGACGGCCACCGTCGGCGCGGCTCAATGCCGGTCGGGATTGTTCATCATGTATTCGCCGAGATCGCGCTGCCGCCGATCGGTGCGGGCTTCGGCGTTCTGGCGCTGCACGTCGCGGTTCTTGCGGCAGGCGACGTAATCAGGCGAGCCGACCGCAACCTTGCCGCCAGCCTGGCAATACTGATCGTCGTCACCCATGCTCTCCGCGATCGGCGATCGGCCGCGCTCGAGACAGCCTGCAAGTAGCGGCAGGGCGAGCAGCAAGGCGAGTGGCGCGCGTGCGGAAATGGATCGCATCCGGGGGTCCGTATCTCGTGGCATATGACAGGGAAGGCCGGGATGACCCGGCAATCCATCAAAATCAAGGCCGTTTTGCTTCCGATGGGTTTCGAGGGTACGCGGCCGGATTGCGCGATGGTGCCCTCATCGTCCATCGCGCCCGGGGCCACCCCTCTCCCCAGCCCTCCCCCGCAAGGGGGGAGGGAGCCTGACGACCGTGCTCACCTGACGTTAGGGAGCCACCGGCGGAAGGGTTCCCTCCCCCCTTGCGGGGGAGGGCTGGGGAGAGGGGTGCCACACGACGTGCTGTCTCAACAGCGAGCCAGCAACACGACGTCGAGCTACGCCTTCCCCTTCAGCGCCTCGCCGATTTCGTCGAGCACTTTCGGGTCCTCGATCGTCGCCGGCATGGTCCAGGACTCGCCATCGGCGATCTTCTTGATGGTGCCGCGCAGGATCTTGCCGGAACGGGTCTTCGGCAGCCGCGCCACCGTGATCGCGAGCTTGAAGGCTGCGACCGGCCCGAGCTTGTCGCGTACCAGCGCCACGACCTCCTTCTCGACCTCGGCGGGCGCATTGGTCACGCCGGCCTTCAGCACCAGGAAGCCGCAGGGCACCTCGCCCTTGATCGCGTCCTTGACGCCGAGCACGGCGCATTCGGCGACATCGGGATGCGAGGCGAGGATCTCCTCCATGCCGCCGGTGGAGAGCCGGTGGCCGGCGACATTGATGATGTCGTCGGTGCGGCCCATCACCCAGACATAGCCGTCCTCGTCCTTGTAGCCGGCATCCGAGGTCTTGTAGTAGCCGGGGAATTCCGAGAGATAGGCGTCCCTGAAGCGATCGTCCTGCTGCCACAGCGTCGGCAGGCAGCCCGGCGGCATCGGCAGCTTGATCACGATCGAGCCCATCGTGCCGGCCCCGACCGGCTTTGCCGCCTCGTCGACGATGTCGACCTGATAGCCCGGCATCGGCACCGTGGGCGAGCCGTGCTTGACCGGCAGCTGGCCGAGCCCGACCGGATTGCCGGCGATGCACCATCCGGTCTCGGTCTGCCACCAGTGGTCGATGACCGGCACCTTCAGCTGCTGCTCGGCCCACTCCACCGTCGGCGGATCGGCGCGCTCGCCGGCGAGGAACAGGGTGCGGAAGCTCGAGAGATCGTAATTCCGGATGAACTTGCCCTCGGGGTCTTCCTTCTTGATCGCGCGGAACGCGGTCGGCGCGGTGAAGAAGGCGACCGCCTTGTGCTCTGAGATCACGCGCCAGAACGCGCCGGCATCCGGCGTGCCGACCGGCTTGCCCTCATACATGATGGTGGTCGCGCCGTGGATCAGCGGGCCGTAGACGATATAGGAATGGCCGACCACCCAGCCGATGTCCGAGCCGCACCACCAGATCTCGCCGGGCTTCACGCCGTAGAGATTGTGCATCGACCATTTCAGCGCGACGAGATGACCGCCATTGTCGCGCACTACGCCCTTCGGGATTCCGGTCGTGCCCGACGTGTAGAGGATGTAGAGCGGATCGGTGGCGGCTACCGGCACGCACGGCGCGGCCTTGCCGGCGTCGAACGCGGCCTGGCGCAGCGTCGCCCAATCATGATCGCGGCCCGCGGTGAGCTCGCAAGCCTGCTGCGGCCGCTGCAGGATGATGCAGGTCTCGGGCTTGCTGCCGGCGAGGCGGATCGCCTCGTCGAGCAGCGGCTTGTATTGCACGATGCGCCCGGGCTCGATGCCGCAGCTCGCCGAGAAGATCAGCTTCGGCTTGGCGTCGTCGATGCGGGTCGCAAGCTCCTTGGCCGCGAAGCCGCCGAACACCACGCTGTGCACCGCGCCGATCCGCGCGCAGGCGAGCATCGCGACGACGGCCTCCGGCACCATCGGCATATAGAGGATGACGCGATCGCCCTTGGTGACGCCGAAATCCTGCATCACCGCGGCCAGCGTCTGCACCTCCGCCAACAATTCGGAATAGGTGAATTTGGTGGTCGTGTTGGTGAGCGGCGAATCGTGGATCAGCGCGACCTGGCTGGCGCGGCCGCCGGCGACATGGCGATCCAGCGCGTTGTAGCAGGTGTTGACCACGGCGCCGGCGAACCAGCGCCCATAGGCGCCCACCGAGGGATCGAGGATCTTCTTGGCCGGCTCGATCCAGTCGATCTCGCGCGCCGCTTCCGCCCAAAAGCCCTCGGGGTCCCGAAGCGAGCGGGCATACACCTCATGATACCGGCTCTTGCCTTGTATATTCATAGCGTCTCTCCCGGCTCATCTCTCGCGTCATGGCCGGGCCTGTCCCGGCCATCCACGTCTTTGGGGCGACAAAGCAAGACGTGGATGCCCGGCACAAGGCCGGGCATGACGAACCTGAAATGGCTAGCTCTAGTTAACGGCCATTGTCACGGGCCCGACCGATAATTCAAGCCGTAAACTGACCGACGTTAGCACTAGTGTCCCGAATCCGAAGTTCGCATCATTTGCCGCACCTTCGGAGCGAACTTCGGATTCGATAAGGACACTAGCAAACTTATGATTCTAGTGTGCTTTATGAATGCGAAGTTCGTGAAAGTGGTTGCCGCGAAATCGCACGAACTTCGCATTCAGCACACTAGTAGCCGTCGACCCCGTTGATCCGCTGCAGCCGCTCGCGCATCGCCTTTTGCAGGTCGTAGCCCGGCTTGCCGAACTCGGCATTGCGGCGGGCGATGAACTGATCCTGCTCGCGCTGCAGCTCACGCGCCTGGCCCGGGTTCTGCGCTTCGCGCACCGCGCGGAAGGTCGACGCGCCGATCTCGCGATCGAGATCGGCAAGCGTGGGATTGGCGCAGATCGCCTTCTCCACCGGCCGGCGCGCCTTGCGGCAATCGAAGCTCGGCTTGCCGGCGACCGCCATCATGGCGCCGATCCGCTCCAGCTCCAGCGACAGCGATTTGTAATTGGACTTGGCGGCGGCGTGATTGGGAGCGAGCTTGACGGCGGCGCCGAAATCCATGATCGCCTTCGGCCGGTCGCCCTTGCGGCGCCACAGCTCGCCGCGCGCATTATGCGCATCGGCAAGCGATGGATCGAGCTTGAGCACGGTGTCGTAGTCCGCGATCGCGCGATCGATCATCTGCTTGCGGTCATAGGCGGCCGCCCGCGCCATCAGCGCCTTGACGCGATCGGGCCGCGCCGCCTTCTCATTGTCGATCAGCGCGCCGCAGACGTCGATGATCTTGTCGTTATCGGCCGCCGCTGCCGCCGCGATGCAGGGGCCGGCATTGGCCTGCACATCCTCGCCCGGCTCGCTGCCGGTGGCGCGCGCAACGCCCGACATCAGCCCGCCCGACAGGCCAACGCAGATCAGCATCACGGCCAGATTTGCGCGTTTGTGTCGCATCCCGGTCGCCGACAAGTCATCCCTCTCTTGCTCCCGAACCGCCGGCCCCTGATGCCCGGCAGCGCGCCATTTGCCGCAAAACCACACGCTGGATTATACGTCAATTGCGACGATCGGCTGCATCGGGGGTTCGGCTTGCTCACATTCGAATGGATCATCGGCCTGTTGCTCGCAGCGGTGGCGCTGTCGGCGCTGGCGCGGCGGATCAAAGTGCCCTACCCGACCTTCCTGGCGCTCGGCGGCGTGCTGCTGACGCTGCTGCCGTGGGCCCCGACCTGGGCGCTGGAACCCAAACTGGCGCTGGCGCTGTTCGTCGCGCCGGTGCTGCTCGATGCCGCGTTCGACACCTCGCTGCGCGATCTCCGCAACAACTGGCTGCCGGTCTCGACGCTGGTGGTGGTCGCGGTCGGCGTCACGACGGCGGCGGTCGCCGTGGTCGCGCATTGGCTGCGCCCGGACATGCCGTGGGCGGTCGCGATCGCGCTCGGCGCCATCGTGGCGCCGCCGGATGCGGCCGCGGCCACCGCGATCCTGCGCCAGGTCAACCTGCCCTACCGGATCCAGAAGATCCTCGAAGGCGAAAGCCTGCTCAACGATGCCAGCGCGCTGCTGATCTATCGCGTCGCGGTCGGCCTCGTCGCCGCCGAGCATATGAAGATCCGCGAGTTCGTGCCGTCCATCACGATCGCGCTGGTCGGCAGCCTCGCCGCCGGCTTCCTGTTCGCGCAGGTCTGGATGATGATCACGCGCCGCATCACCGAGGCGCCGAGCGCGATCATCACGCAGTTCGGCGGCACCTTCATGGTGTGGATCATCGCCGAGCATCTCGGGCTGTCCGGCATTCTCACCATCATCGCCTATGCGATCACCATCTCGCGCACCGCGCCGGCCCGCACCTCGGCGCGGCTGCGCGTGTCGTCCTACGCGGTGTGGGAAACCGTGGTGTTCGTGCTCAACGTGCTCGCCTTCATGCTGATCGGCCTGCAGTTGCGCCCGATCTGGTCCGGCCTCGACGACGAGGTGCGGTGGAAGTATTGCAGCTTTGCCGCCGCGATCCTCGCCGTCGTGATCCTCGCCCGCATCCTCTGGGTGATGCCTTACGGCGCGCTGCTGCGCACGCTGAAGGCGCGCAACCTGCTGCCCGCCCATGTGGTGGACGCCGTGCCGACCTTGAAGCGCGGCTTCATCGTGTCCTGGTGCGGCATGCGCGGCATCGTCACGCTGGCGGCGGCGTTTGCGCTGCCGGAATGGTTTCCGTATCGCGATCTGATCCTGCTGACGGCGTTTGCCGTGGTGCTCGGTTCGCTTGTGATCCAGGGGCTGACGCTGCGGCCGTTGATCCTGGCGTTGAATTTCGCCGACGACGATCCGGTCGGGCGCGAGGCGGCCCGTGCCCGCGGCGTGGTGTTTCGCGCCGCGCTCGACGAGATCGACGCCGACCCGTCGGAAGAGGCCGAGATCCTCCGGCTCGAATATCGCGCCGTGCTGCTGCGCGCCGAGAATGATCCCGATGGCGGCCTGACCTCGCGCGAGCTGCCGTCGGATCCGCTGCGCCGCCGCGCCATCTCCGCGGCGCGTCAGGCCTTGCTCAATCTGCGCCGCACCGAGGCGATCGGCGACGACGCATTCCATCTGGTCGAGGAAGAACTCGACCGCGCCGAGCTCAGCGTGGAGGCGTAGCGCCGGGCCGCAATATCCTTTGAACCATCACAGGGTTTGTCAGACCTAACATCATGACAATCCTCATTGATCGCAATTCCCCGCGCGCCTCGGCGAAAGTCGAGGCGAAGTTCTTCTATTTCTATATGGCGCTGTCCTGCATGGCGGTCGCCTTTCTCGGCTTTGCCCCGACCTATTGGATGCCGATGGCGAGAGGCTCGCTCTCTTCGCCTCCCGTGGTGCACCTGCACGGGCTGCTGTTCTTCGCCTGGACGCTCTATTTCGTGTTCCAGAGCTGGCTTGCCGCCTCGGGGCGGATTGCACGGCATCGCAGCGTCGGATTGATCGGCATCTCGCTGGCGACCGCGATGACCATGATGGGCATCGTGGCCTCGATCAGCGTCATGAAGCGTTCGGCTGCGATCGGACAAGCCAATGAGGGCCTTGCGTTTGCGATCGTTCCGCTCAGCGGCATCCTGTTCTTCGCTGTCGTGTTCGCGCTCGCGATCATCTGCCTGCGCGACCGCGAAACCCACAAGCGGCTGATGCTGCTGGCGTCGATCTCCATCCTCGATGCAGCGGTCGCGCGCTGGTTCCTGACCTTCCTCGCGCCGCCGGGACCGCCCGGCCCACCGCCGGTCCCGGTCACGATCGCACCGGCGCTCGTCGCCTATCTGCTGCTGGTCGTCGCGATCGTGTTCGACTGGCGCACCCGCGGCCGCCCCCACCCGGTCTACGTCTATGGCGGGCTGGCACTGGTCGCGGTGAAGCTGTTGAACTGGCCGATCAGCACCTCGGCGGCGTGGCATTCCGTTGCCGGCGGCATCCTGGCGCTGGCGCAATAGCGCATGACCCGGAAGAGTGGGAACCGGTTTTCCGAAGAGACCATGCTCGATCAAGAATGTGGGATCATGATGCGGTCCCATCCGATCGCATCATGATCGCCTTCACGCCCCCGACTTGGAGGTGATGCCGCCGTCGACCACGAGCTCGATGCCGGTGACGTACTTCGATTCATCCGACGCCAGGAACAGCGCGGCATTGGCGACGTCCCAGGCGTCGCCCATATGCCCCATCGGCACCTGCGCGTCGCGCGCGCGCCACATCGCCTCGACATCGCCCTTGGCGTAGCTCTGCGCCAGCCCGGCCGAGTGCGCGACCATCGGCGTCTTCATCAGTCCGGGCAGGATCGCGTTGACGCGGACATGCTTCGAGGCGAACTCGACCGCGGTCGACCGTGTCATCTGGTTCATCGCGGCTTTGCTCGCGTTGTAGCTGACATAGGAAATGCCGACATGGCGGATCGAGGCGATCGAGGAGATGTTGATGATCGAGCCGCCGCCCTGCTTGATCATGACGGGAATGACGTGCTTCATCGACAGATAGGCGCTCTTGAGGTTGACCGCGAAGACGCGGTCCCATTCGGCTTCCCCTACTTCCACCACGCTGCCGACCTCGGCGATGCCGACATTGTTGTCGAGCACGTCGATGCGGCCATAGGCCTTCAGGCAGGCCGCGACCATCGCCTCGACCTCGCCGGCGCGCGAGACATCGGCGGTGAATGCGACCGCCTTGCCGCCCTCGCCGGTGATGATGCCGACGGTCTCCTCCGCCGCGGCGCCATTGCGATCGACGCAGAATACGCTGGCGCCCTCGCGCGCAAAGGTGACGGCGGTCGCCTTGCCATTGCCCCAGCCGGGCCCGATCGACCCCGCGCCGACCACCATCGCAACCTTGCCCTTGAGCCGATCCATCGGTCTTTCTCCCTTGTTGTTCTTGCTGCCGGACCGTAGCCCGGATGAGCGAAGCGATATCCGGGGCGCTACCCCCGCATATCGCTGCGCTCATGCGGGCTACGGATTTTTGCAAACACTCATCGTCGTGACATTAGCACCGATCGGATGGCCGAAAATCTCCGATAGCGTCTGGCAGCGTCCCTTCTGGCACAGGCGCCATTCACCCGCGGCGCCGGAATTGCCGAGCACGACCTCCGGCCGTGGCACCGGCGGGGGCGACCATTGAAACCAGCCATCGACAAGGCGCGCCGCCGGCGGCGGCTCCATGCCGGCGCCCGTGCCCTTGACGCGCGCCCGTTGCAGCGTGAGCCCGGCCGGCGTGACCAGCCAGTCCTCCTGCCAGGCGCTCTTCTCGATCGAATGCGTCCAGGCGAGCGTGAAGGCCGCGATCGACAGCACCTTCACGATACCCGCGGAAGCGAGGCAGAGGCTCAAGCCGCCGCCACCGCATTGCGCGGACGCTGCCGCCATTGCCACAGCACGACAGCAGCGGCGAGCGTGAAGCCCGCCGTATCCGAGAACGGGAAATCGCCGAGCAGGCAGAGCGCGGCGCCGAAGGCGACCAGGATCTCGATGAAGGTCAACCGCGTGAACAGGAAGCCGATCGCGACGATGCCGAACAATCCGATCGCCACCAGCGCCTTGAAGGCCGCCAGCGCCACCGCGCCGTAGAAGCCGAGCTGCGCCTGCATCGGATCCCCGGCCTGCAGCATCAGCGCCGGCGAATAGACGAAGATGAACGGAATGACGTAGCCGGCCAGCGCGATCCGCATCGCCTCCCAGCCGATCTTGTCCGGATTCTCCTTGGCGATCGGCGCCGCCGCCAGGGCGGCGAGCGCGACCGGCGGCGAGAGGTCGGCCATGATGCCGTAGTAGAACGCAAACATGTGGCTTGCGATCAGCGGCACGCCGAGCTTGGCGAGCGCCGGCGCGGCCAGCGCCGCGGTGATGATGTAGGTCGGGATCGTCGGGATGCCGGTGCCGAGCAGGATCGACAGCAGCATGGTCATGATCAGCGCCAGGAACAGGCTCTTGGCGCCGAGTCCGATGATCCAGCTGCCGAAGATGGTGCCGACGCCGGTCTGCGTCATCATGCCGATGATGGTGCCGACGATGGCGCAGGCCATGCCGACGGTCAGCGCCGACTTGGCGCTGTCGGCGAGCGAGTCGCGGCAGGCTTTCAGCGTGGCGCGGCCGCCGCGAGTGATCGCCGCGATCACGATCAGCCCGGCGACGACGCCGGCGACCGGAACGATCTCGATGCCGTGGCGCGAGACCGCGGCGACCACCAGCGCGAGGCCGATCCAGAAGATGTAGCGCAAGACGGTGTTGGAGAAGCCGAGCGTGATGCTGGCGCCGAGGATCAGCGCGACCGTGAGCGCAAGTCCCATGCTGCCGGCATAGAGCGGCGTGAAGCCCTCGAACAGCATGTAGACCAGCGCCGCGAGCGGCAGCACGAGATACCAGCGCGCCACCAGCGCCTTCCAGGCGCTCGGGATCTCCGCGCGCTTCATGCCGACGAGGCCATGCTTGCCGGCTTCCAGATGCACCATCCAGAACGCCGAGGCGAAGTAGAGGACCGCCGGGATCACCGCGGCCTTGACGATCTCCGAATAGGGCACGCCGAGCGTCTCGGCCATGATGAAGGCGACCGCGCCCATCACGGGCGGCATGATCTGGCCGCCCATCGAAGCGGTGGCCTCGACGCCCGCGGCGAAGGCGCGGCGATAGCCGAACTTGATCATCAGGGGGATCGTGAACTGGCCGACGGTAACGACGTTGGCGACGCCCGACCCCGAGATCGTGCCCATCATGCCCGAAGCGAACACCGCGACCTTGGCGGGCCCGCCGCGGGTGCGGCCGAACAGGCCGAGCGAGACGTCGGTGAACAGCTGGATCATGCCGGCGCGTTCCAGGAACGAGCCGAACAGGATGAACAGGAAGATGTAGGTCGCCGAGACGTAGATCGGCACGCCGTAGAAGCCTTCGGTGCCGAACGAGAGATGGGTGACGATCTGGTCGAAGTCATAGCCGCGGTGATTGAACGGCGACGGCAGATATTGGCCGAAGAACCAGTAGAGCAGACAGGCGCCGCACATCAGCGGCAGCGCCGCCCCCATCAGCCGCCGCGTGCCCTCGAAGATCAGGACCGCGAGCAGCGTGCCGACCGCGAGATCCATGTTGGTCGGATCGCCGTCGCGGGCGATCAGGTCGGCATAGAAGATCCACTGATAGAGCCCGCAGAGGAAGCCGGCGGCGCCGACGATCCAGCTCACCGCGCGGCCGAAATCGGTCTTGGCGGTGAAATTGCCGATCAGGCCGAAGGTCAGGAGGATCAGGAAGCCGACATGGACGCCGCGCACCACCTGGCTCGGCAGGTAGTTGAAGGCCGCGACATAGAGCTGGAACACCGCAAAGGCGAGACCGATGGCATAGGCCAGATACCCCCAAGCGCCCGGGCCGAAGCCTTCCGGAAAGCCATGCTCGAAATTGTCGAATTCAACCTTGATGGGCTGCTCGCCCTCAGCCTGCTGCTGCATCGAATTAAGTCCCCCGCCGTGCTTACGGCGCTTATAGCGCCCCATCGCACGTCATGCGCGGGCTCGACCCGCGCATCCATCGAAAAATCACCGTCTCTGGAAAGATGGATGGCCGGGTCATCCCCGATCAAGTCGGGGACGGGCGCCCGGCCACAACATCCTCGAAGCAACCGGCCCTACTTGATCAGGCCCTTCTCCTTGTAATAGCGGATCGCGCCGGGATGCAGCGGCACCGGGCTGCCGGTCGCGGCGGCCTCGAGCTTGATCTCCTTGCCCGCGGCGTGGGCGTTGGCGAGTTCCGGCAGCGATTCGTAGACCAGCTTGGTCATCTGATAGGCGAGATCGTCCGACACCGCGCTCGAGGTCACGAGGTAGTTCACGACCGCAGCGGTCGGCACGTCCTTGTCCTGGCCGGTGTAGGTGTTGGCCGGGATGATCACGGAGACGAAGGGCGGACCGATCTTGTCGACGGTCTCCTTCGGCACGGCGACCACGGTGATCTCGCTCGAGGTCGAGAGGTCCTTCAGCGAGGCGACGCCGAGGCCGGCGGACTGCAGCGTGGCGTTGAGCTGGCGGTTCTTCATCAGATCCACCGATTCGGCGAACGGCAGGTACTCGACCTTGCCGAGATCCTTGTAGCTCATGCCGGCGGCCGCGAGGATTGCGCGCGAGTTGAGCTCGGTGCCGGATTTCGGCGCGCCGACCGACAGGCTCTTGCCCTTGAGATCGGCCAGCGTCTTGATGCCGCTCTCGGCGGTCGCGACGATCTGGATGTAGTTCGGATAGATCGCGCCGATGGTGCGCAGCTTGTCGAGCTTGTTCTTGAAGCCGGCCTCGGCGTCGCCTTCCCAGGCCGCCTTCAGCGAATCGCCGAGCGTGAAGGCGATCTCGCCGCGGCCCTGCTGCAGCAGCACCAGGTTCTCGACCGAGGCCTTGGTCGCCTGCACCTGGGTTTTCACGCCGGGGATCTTGTCGCCGTAGATCTTCCCCATCGCGACGCCGAGCGGATAGTAGACGCCGGAGGTGCCGCCGGTGAGCACGTTAATGAACTGCTCGGCCTGTGCGACAGGCGCGGACAAAACGCTGGCTGCCACGATCGCAGCAGCCATCAACTTGGAATTCATGAGTATTATTCTCCCCTTAAGCCGGCCGGAAATTGGCCGGACACCCCCGCCGGGTCAACCCATCCAAATGACGCATGCGCGGCGGAAATCCCTGATAGCAACACCACTTTACCTGCGCGGGAACCTGCGCGGGCGGGTTGAGATGCGCAACGAACCCGCGAAGATCGGCTTGCAGCCCCAGATGGCGGCCTGAGCACGGCCGTCGCCGGATTCATTGTCGTCAACGCCGGTTACAACGCCGCATTTCTGTTCCTTGCAGCCGTCGCTTGCGCCGGCCTGATCGGCTACTGCGCGCTGATGCCGGAGACGTTGCGAGCGGCAACGCAAGACGGGTGATCTGATTCGCCATCGGCGCTCTTGGGAGCACGCTGCATGATGCGATCCGATGTCCGACAATGACGCAGTTCCGCGTCTGCGTCGACGCGACAACACAGTCATTAACGCCGTCTCTCGATGACACACGCGCACAGTGCTTCTGCCGATGTGCAAAGTCGGACGCGATCGCGCTTATGAATGTCAGATGACGCATTTGTTGCACGTGTAACAGCGGTGAGACGTCGCGATTCCAGCGTCATTTGAATCGAATTGAATCCTTTAAGGTTAGCGGGGCAATCAATGTATGAACCAGAAATTTCCATGATTGCCGCCGCTCTAGGATGTACGAGTCAAGCCGGGGTAACTACGGACAAGGCGGGGCATGAATCACATCAGTCACATCGAACGCACGCGAGCCGGCTGGTTCGGACATCGCAAGCTGACCCCACGCGCATGCATTGCGGACAGCAAAAAACACCTTCGGACCTTCCTCGCCGAGGCGCTGGAAGACCTCGGCTTCATCACCAGTGAATGCAGCCAGGCTTTGGAGCTCGACACCGTTCTGGACGCGGAACGGCCCGATCTTTTGGTGCTCGGCGTGTCCGTGGACGGCATCGAAGTCAGTAAAATTCTCGAGACTTTGGTGAGAAAGGACTATGGCGGCAAGGTCCTCGTCATCGGGCAGCCGGACTCGATCATCGTCAAGGCGGTCCGGCAAATCGGCGATGAGTACGGCATCGCCATGCTGCCGGCGCTGTCGACGCCGTTCAGCGCCGGAACCCTTCGCGACAGTCTTGCGTCATTGATGCCGCTTGAACCCGCGCCGAGCCCGGCGGTGGACGTGCCCGAAGCGCTGAAGGCCGGCTGGCTCGAGCTGTGGTATCAGCAGAAAATTCATCTCCGGACGCTGGTGCCGAGCGGCGCCGAGGCGCTGATCCGGATGCGCCATCCGGCCTGGGGCGTCGTGCCGCCGGCCTACTTCATCCCGGACGAGAGCGATCCGCATTTTCATGCGCTGTCCGAGTTCGTGATCGAGCGTGCAATCGACGACTGGCGCTATCTCGTCGAGCAGATCGGGCCGGTCAATCTCTCGATCAACCTGCCGATCTCCTTCCTCGCCGACGATCGTGCCGTACGCGAGCTCTGTTACCGGATGCCGGATCATGCGGCCTTCGCGGGCCTCTTGATCGAGATCGACAGCACCGAGGTGGTCGATAATCTGGATCTGGCGATCGATGTCGCCCGCCGCGTTCGGCTGCACAATATCGGCATCTCGATCGACAATGTCGGCGCGAACTGGCCGTCTTTGCTGGGACTGCCGAACTTTCCGTTCGTCCAGCTCAAGGTCGACCATCAATTCGTCACCGGCTGCGCGGATCAGCGCCTGAAGCAGACGGTATGCCGGCGTGTCGTGGAGCTGGCCCACGATAATAGCGCGCAGGTCGTGGCCCAGGGGGTCGAGACGCGCGCGGACTTTCTCGCCGCGCACGAAATGGATTTCGATCAGGTCCAGGGCTACCTGTTCGGCAAGCCGATGGGCGTCAAGAAGTTCGCCCGCTCACGCATGCACTTCTCGGAGAAAGAGCCGGCCTCCTGAGGCATGGCCTCTGGTCAGGCTCATGCGTCACGATCGATCGCGCGCAGCGCTTCGCCGCGCGCGATCAGGCGTTTCGCATTGGAATAGGTCGGGACCTCCAGCAACGAGCCGTCAAGTTCGACGCGCCCAAAGCCCTGCGTCCGCGCCGCTTCGAACGCCGCGACGATCCTGCGCGCCTGGCGCAACTGCTCCTCGCCCGGCGTCAGGACGCCGTTGACGATCGGGGCATGCGCGGGATCGACCAGGCTCTTTGCGGTGTAACCCAGTCGTCGCGCCCAGATCGTGTCGCGTTCGACGCCTTCGGCGTCGCTCCAGGTGTAGGGACAATCGACTGCGACGACGCCGGCGGCGCGACATTCGACGATGAAGCGCTGCCGCGCGTAAGCCAGCTCCAGGCCATCGCTGCCGCGCTCGGCACCAAGATCGGCGGCGAGGTCTTCGGAGGCCATCAGGCAACCGATGATGCGCCGGCTCGCCATGGCGATCGCACCGGTCTGCACCAGACCGCGCGCGAACTCGATATTCGGCAGCAGCGACGTCGATCCCTCGGCGATACCGTAGTCGCGCTCGAACCGCGTCACCGCCTCGTCAAGCCTGACGACATGGTGCGGCTCGGCGACCTTCGGCAGCGCGACGATATCCGGACGTCCGCGCATCACGGCGGCGAGATCGTCCATGCCGTCCTGGTCGAGCGGATTGACGCGGACCGCGACCACCACGCCCCGGCCGCGCCAGGCCGCGTAGAGCTCGGCGGCCAGGGCCCGCGCCTTCGGGCGCAGCGGCGGCGGGGTAAAATCCTCGAGCTCGTGGATCAGCACGTCGGCGCCGCTGGCGGCCGCCTGCTGCAGCACGTCCTCGTTGGCGCCTTCGAGAAACAGCCAGGAGCGGCACAGCGCGGCCGGACGCAGCTTGCGCATCACGCCGTCACTGGAACGTCATGTCGAGGCATTTCGAGATGTCGGAGCCGAGGCCGGACGAGATGGTGATGCAGCCGCGGATCTTCTGGGTGTTGACGTCGCTCGCCCAGATCGCATAGCCGCCCGGACCGAAGAACGAGTTGGTGTTCGGCGGCTCGGTCTCGGTGGCGTCGAACGTGTAGTTGCCGTCGGTCTCGAAGATGCGCGGCTTCTTGGTGCAGCCGCCGTCGGCCTGCACGTTGATGACCTCCTTGTTGTCCCGCGTCAGCGCCAGCGAGACCTGGCAGCGGAAGTATTCCGAGGTCTTGGCGTTGAACAGATAGGCGTAGGACTTGCAGGTCGCGGTGTTGAGCTTGCCGGCGGACAGGCCGCGGCTGCAGGCGATCCGCTGGTTGTTGGAGAGCTTGAACTCGTCCGCCTGCGCAACTGACGCCAGCGTCATGAACGACAGAGCGACACCGATTCCGATCTTCATGACGTGGTTCATCCCGATCATCCCCAGGTAGTGTTTCCGGCAATCAAAGCGTTTGTAAACGGTAACGCGAAAATAGTCGCCAAGCTTGATGCGGGAAATCACAAAGTCGCCGGTCCGCGCGAGCGGTCGCGCCGATTGTCGTATTGACGCGCGAACATCGTTCGTGATTTGTTCAAGAACGTGGGGACGACGCCGTTTTCTCGGCCGGAGGTGGATCATGACGCATTTTCTGACCAAGACTTTTATTGCGACTGCGGCGTTTGCCGCGCTGACGACCTGCGCATTCGCACAGGAGGCTGCGCCCTGGGAGCTGAAGCCGGACATGGGCTACGCCTATGACAAGGACGGCAAGACCTGGTCCTACAAGATGGGCACCAACAACGCCGGCACGCTGCTGAAGGGCGCCAAGAAGGTGCCGAAGGGGACGCTGTTCTTCATCGGCCAGAACGGCCAGCTCTACATGCGCTCCGGGCCCTATCTCGAGGGCGACGGCAAGTTCAAGTTCGGCTCGAATTAGAGCGTTTTCGAGCGAAGTGGACGCCGGTTCGCGTGAAGAAAACGCGTGGAAGGTCTGGAGCTTCGGTTCTGATTCGATCAGAACCGGAGCTCTAGCGGTTTTCGGCAGCATCAGAACGCCGCGGCCAATTCCTTCGCGCCCGGCTTGTTGCTGTTGAAGTCCATCCGCTCATTGGTGACGGCAAGCAGCCTGGCCACCGTGTTGTGGCGGATGGCGACCGGATTGCGCTCGTAGCCGGAGCGCTGGAAGAAATTCGAGGTCGGCACCTGCTCGCGCATCGCCTGCGGCATGGTCACCATGTCGAGCCCGGTGCCGTCGCCGGTCAGGTTCATCATCTCGAGCTCGGCCGCGGTCAGCGGCCGGCTGTAGCCCTTGTTGCGGGCGAAGATCACCGAGGTCAGCAGCTTGTGGGTCTGCAGCATCGGGCCGACATCGATGTCGAGCACCATGGCATGACACGCCCAGCCCTGCGGCGTATCGGCGAGGCGTTGATGCGCCGACCAGTCGTCGGGCACGGTGCGCGTGAACGCGACCATCTTCTTCAGCACCGCGAGCTTGTGCTCCATCGCCTTGCGCGCGGGCCCCTGCGTTCTCGCAACCCGCTCGGTCAGATCCCGCACGAATTCATGGCCCTGCTCGGCCAATAGCTCGACGGTGTTGGTGGTGAGCAGCTGGTTGTAGCCCATCGCGGTGGAGATGGCGCGCTTGCCGCCGTGCTCGATGCCCGCCTGCACGTCGTAAGTGCCGGTGCCACCGGTCTCGAATGAATAGACCCGCACCGCCTGCTCCGGCGTCAGCCCCGCGGCGCGCGCGTAGCGGGCATAGGCGCGCTTGAACTCGACCTCGCTGGCCGGCCGCTGCGGCGTGAACTGGAATTGCTCGGCCGCTGCCCTGACCAGGTCCGAGGCCACCGGAAGCGTCTTGGGCGGACGCGGCGGCTTGCCTTCCTCCTCTTCCGGAGCCGGATTGACCGGCCGCTTCGGACCCTCATAGACCGGCGGCTGCTGCAGCACGTAATCGTCCAGCGAGGTCTGCACGCGGTCGCGCCGCTTGGCGTTGCGGCCGCGCCTCTTCTCGGCGATCGCGTTCCAGTAGGCGCTCGCGTCCTGCTCGAAGGCGGCGCGCGCCTCCTGATACTCCTGCAGCTTGCGGCGATACTCCATGATCGCCTGCGGCGATGCCTGCGCCATCGCATTGGCGACGGAAGGCGGCAACGCGCCGGCCTCGCCGGCAAGGACGGACGGCGCGCTGGCGGCGAGCGCGAGCGCGACAAATCCAGGGCACAGGCGAATCAATTGCGGGCGCATGGCCTCGTTGTAGCAAGCACGGCTGCGAAGTCAGCCCGGAATTGTCCGGATCGCAGCGGCCGGATGCCGCGATCAATGCAGAATATTCGCCACAATGCGGTGTTTTCCGAACGCAGCAGTGGAGAGACTGCCATGAGGATGACCGTCTGGCTGGTTGCCGCCTGCGCATTGACGCTCGCCGCACCGGCGCGCGCCGAGCGTCCGGATTGCGGATCGTTTCCGGATACGCGTTCACGCTTCACCTGTTACGAGAATGTGTCGCGGGCGCCTCCGGAACCAGAGGCCGCGGCGCATTCGCCTGGTGCGCAGGGGAAATCAATGAAGATGAACGCCCGCAAGCGGCGTCACAAATAGCGTCATCGTCGCTACTTCCATGCGAATACCGGCTGCTCCAGTTCGGCGACGCGGGTGCTGCGACCGGCCAGTACCTCGCGGAATTGATAGATCAGCGCAGCAGTCGGCGCATGGATCTGCTGGCCACCGAGGCGGAAGCGGATCACGCGGCGCGAGCTTTCCGGAATCGTGGCGAAGCTGAACGCGTCCTCCAGCTCGATCGCATCGAGGCCGATGCGGTGGACGGAGGCGACCTCGTCGGGGTTCGGCGTGATCGCCGCATGCGCGCCGGCCCAGACCACGACCGGCGTGATCAGATAGCCGGACCGCGTCGGATAATCGTCGAGCATCCCGAGCACGTCGCGCTCCGACAGTGCGAGCCCGAGCTCCTCATGCAATTCGCGCAGCGCGGCCTCGGCCTGCGTCTCGCCGGCATCGCAGCGCCCGCCCGGCAGCGCCCATTGCGCGCTGTGGGCACGCAGGCGCGCGCTGCGGCGGGTCAGCAGGAAGGCCGTGCCGCTGCCATCGTCGCCTTCGGTCAGCGCGATCGCGACCGCCGCGCGCTTCAGCGTCGGCGCGGCATCCGCCGGCGCCAAGCGCGCGAATGCGGCACAGAGCTCTGCGATATTCCGCCGGGTGGCATCGTCAAATGTGCGGGCCATCGACCTTGACTACAACACAACAGCGTTTGATGAAATGACTGCTACCACATGCCTCCTGCGATCAATCATCAGCAAGCAACGGACCCCACCTCATGACGGCCAAGGCCGCGGACAAACTCAAATCCGACGGCTGGAAGATCGCCGAAACCACGGGATTCCTGACGCTGATCGGCCCGCTGTGGGAACGGTTGAAGGACGGCGCGCTTGAACTCGCGCTGATCACCGAGGACAAGCACCACAATCGCCGCGGCCTCGTGCAGGGCGGTGTGATCATGACCTTCGCCGATCGCGCCTGCGGCATGGCCGCACGCTTCGTCTCGGGCAAGCCGACGCTTGCGACGGTGCAGCTCGACACCCATTTCGTCGAGGCCGGCAAGATCGGCGAGATCCTGACGACGCGGCCGCGCGTGGTACGCTCGACCCGCAGCCTGATCTTCATCACGGCCGAGGTGACCGTCGACAAGCGCTGTATCGCGATGGCCAACGGCGTGTTCAAAATCCTGAAGAACGAGAGCTGACGCGTCATTCCGGAGGAACGATCGATGCAATATCGCCAGCTTGGCCGCAGCGGCCTGAAGGTTTCGCCGATCTGCCTCGGCACCATGATGTTCGGCGGACCGACCGACGAGGCGACCTCGGCGCGGATCGTGGCGAAGGCGCGCGAGGCCGGCATCAACTTCATCGACAGCGCGGATGCCTATAATGGCGGCAAGTCCGAGGAGGTCGTCGGACGCGCGATCTCGAACAGAAGGTCGAACTGGGTGCTCGCGACCAAGCTCGCCAACCCGATCGGCGACGACCCCAATCATGGCGGACTGTCGCGTCGCTGGGTGTTCCAGGCCGCCGACGAGAGCCTGAAGCGGCTCGGCACCGACTACATCGACGTCTACTATCTGCACAAGGAAGATCGCACGACGCCGCTCGACGAGACGGTGCGCGCGATGGGCGACCTGATCCGCGCCGGCAAGGTGCGCTATTTCGGCGTCTCCAACTACCGTGCCTGGCGGGTCGCCGAGATCTGCAACATCTGCGACCGGCTCGGCATCGACCGTCCGGTCGCGAGCCAGCCCTACTACAATGCGATGAACCGGATGCCCGAAGTCGAGCATTTCCCGGCCTGCGCCTATTACGGGCTCGGCATCGTGCCCTATAGTCCGCTGGCGCGCGGCGTCTTGACCGGCAAATACGCGCCCGATGCGGCGCCGCCCGCGGACACGCGTGCGGGGCGCAACGACAAGCGCATGATGCAGACCGAGTGGCGGCCGGAATCGCTGCAGCTCGCGCAGGAGATCAAGCGCCACGCCGAGAGCCGCGGCATCACCGCCGGGCAGTTCGCGGTGTCCTGGGTGCTGAACTCGTCGTTCGTCAGCGCGGTCATCGCGGGCCCGCGCACCGAAGCGCAATGGGACGACTACATCCGCGCGCTCGACTACCGCTTCACCGCCGAGGACGAAGCCCTGATCGACCGCCTCGTCGTCACCGGCCATCCCTCGACGCCGGGCTTCAACGACCCCGCCTATCCGATCGAGGGGCGCCGGGCGCGGAGCGAATAGCGCCCAGGCTTCGGCGCTCGTCTCGGCAGCGCCGAAGTTACGTTTCGTAGCTTCCGAATTGCGCGGAGCCCGACTCGGCTGCAGCATCAGGACATGGAAATGCTGATGCTGGTGCTGCAATGACGGCAGCCAATGTACTGGACTGGATCGTGGCCCTCCTCGTCTGCTGGGCGAGCCTGACCGCAATCTTCGAACCTCGGCGCGGTGCCTCGCAGTGCGACGTGTCCACCGCAACAAGCAGCGCGCCGCAAGTCTCACTGGCGACCCTGACGCAAGCGGAGATTGAGGAGATGATCCGCGACATGAAGCTGCATGATTGAACGGGATCGGCAAACCGCGAAAATCCTTCCTCGTCGTCCCCCAAATGAAACAGGGCGGCGCCGAAGCGCCGCCCTGCCCTGATTGCCGTTTGCTCGCCGCTTACTTCGCGAGGTCGAAGCGGTCGGCGTTCATCACTTTGGCCCAGGCCGCGACGAAGTCGTTCACGAACTGCTCCTTGGCATCGGACGAGCCGTAGACCTCGGCGAACGCGCGCAGCTGCGAGTGCGAGCCGAAGATCAGGTCGACGCGGGTGCCGGTCCACTTCACCGCCTTGGTCTTGCGGTCGCGGCCCTCATAGACGCCCTGACCGGCATCGCTCCACACCGTGCCCATGTCGAGCAGGTTGAGGAAGAAGTCGTTGGTGAGCGTCCCCGGCTTGCTGGTGAACACGCCGTGCTTCGACTTCTTGGCATTGGCGCCGAGCACGCGCAGGCCGCCGACGAGGACCGTCAATTCCGGCCCGGTCAGCCGCAGGAGCTGTGCACGGTCGACCAACGCTTCCTCGGGCTGCAGGAACTGATGCTTGCCGCCGATATAGTTGCGGAAGCCGTCAGCCCGCGGCTCGAGCGGAGCGAACGATTCGACGTCGGTCTGGTCCTGCGTCGCATCCGTGCGGCCCGGCGTGAAGGGGACCTTCACATTGGTGCCGCCGTCCTTGGCTGCCTTCTCGATCGCAGCCGCGCCGCCGAGCACGATCAGATCGGCCAGCGAGACCTTCTTGCCGAACTCCTTCTGGATGGCTTCGAGCTTGCTCAGCACAGTCTTGAGCTGCGCCGGCTCGTTGACATCCCAGTCCTTCTGCGGCGCAAGGCGGATGCGTGCACCATTGGCACCGCCGCGCTTGTCGGAGCCGCGGAACGTGGAGGCCGAGGCCCAGGCGGTCGACACCAGTTCGGACACCGACAGACCCGAGGCGAGGATCTTCGCCTTGAGCGCCTCGATATCCTTGTCGTCGATCACGGCGTGATCGAGCGCCGGAACCGGATCCTGCCAGATCAGCGTCTCCTTCGGCACCAGCGGGCCGAGGTAGCGCTGGATCGGACCCATGTCGCGATGCGTGAGCTTGAACCAGGCGCGGGCGAAGGCGTCCGCGAACTGATCCGGATGCTCGTAGAACCGGCGCGAGATCTTCTCATAGGCCGGGTCGTAGCGCAGCGACAGGTCGGTGGTCAGCATCGTCGGGACATGCTTCTTCGACGGATCGAACGCGTCCGGAATGACGGCGTCCGCGCCCTTTGCCTTCCACTGCTTCGCACCCGCCGGGCTCTTCGTCAGCTCCCATTCGTACTTGAACAGGTTCTCGAAGAAGTGGTTGCTCCACTTGGTCGGGGTCTGGGTCCAGGTGACCTCGGGACCGCCGGTGATCGCGTCAGCGCCGACGCCGGTGCCGAACTTGCTCTTCCAGCCGAGACCCTGTTCCTCGATCGCGCCACCTTCCGGCTCCGGCCCGATCAGCGACGGATCGCCGGCACCGTGGGTCTTGCCGAAGGTGTGGCCACCGGCGATCAGCGCAACCGTCTCCTCGTCGTTCATCGCCATGCGGAAGAACGTCTCGCGGATGTCCTTCGCGGCGGCGACCGGGTCCGGATTGCCGTTCGGGCCTTCCGGGTTGACGTAGATCAGGCCCATCTGCACCGCGCCGAGCGGCTCGGAGAGCTGGCGCTCGCCGCTGTAGCGCTCGTCACCGAGCCAGGTGCCTTCCGGACCCCAGTACAGCTCTTCCGGCTCCCACACGTCGGCGCGGCCGCCCGCAAAACCGAACGTCTTGAAGCCCATCGATTCCAGCGCGACGTTGCCGGCGAGGATCATCAGGTCGGCCCACGAGATCTTGCGGCCGTACTTCTGCTTGATCGGCCACAGCAGCCGGCGCGCCTTGTCGAGGTTGGCGTTGTCCGGCCAGCTGTTGAGCGGGGCGAAACGCTGCTGACCGGCACCGGCGCCGCCGCGGCCGTCGGTGATGCGATAGGTGCCCGCCGAGTGCCAGGCCATGCGGATCATCAGGCCGCCGTAATGGCCGAAGTCGGCCGGCCACCACTCCTGCGACGTCGTCATCAGGGCCGTGAGGTCCTTGATCACGGCGTTGAGATCGAGGCTCTTGAATTCCTTGGCGTAGTCGAAGCCCTTGCCCATCGGGTCGGACAGGCTGGAGTTCTGATGCAGCACCTGAACGTCGAGCGTCTCCGGCCACCAGTCACGATTCGAGTGCCCGCGAGGCCCGCCTGTGAATGGGCATTTGCCCGCGCCTTCGTCGGTTTTTGCGTCCATGTTTCTTCTCCGAGGTGATGGATTCTGGAATGCGCTGGGAGCTCTTCCAAGAACGATTCTACGCAACCCAATCCATCAGAGGAAATTGACTTTAGTGATCGCGTCGATAAGATTATCTGATGATAAATGTCACACTCCGGCAACTCAGGTATTTTGATGCTCTGGCCCACCACCGCCATTTCGGGCGCGCCGCGGATGCCTGCGCGGTGTCGCAGCCGGCGCTGTCGATGCAGATCCGCGAAATGGAACAGGCGGTCGGCGGCGTGCTGATCGAACGCAATGCGCGGCAGGTGACGCTGACGACCTTCGGCGAGGACCTGCTGCGCCGCGTGCGCGACATCCTGCGCTCGGTCGACGAGCTCGGCGACTTCGCGCGCGCCTCGCGCGACAAGCTTGCCGGGCGGCTGCGGGTCGGCATGATCCCGACGATTGCGCCATATCTGCTGCCGAAGGTGATCGAGAACCTGGCGCGGCTGCATCCCGAGCTCGACATCCATGTCCGCGAGACGCTGACGCCGAAGCTGATCAAGGAGGTCGCCGAGGGCCGGCTCGACACCGCGATCGTGGCGCTGCCGGTATCGGAACCGTCGCTGACCGAGGTCGCGCTGTTTTCGGAAAACTTCCTGCTGGTGCGGCCGGGCGAGGATGCCAAGACGCCGGTGCCGAGCGCCGAGATGCTGCGCGAGATGCGGCTCTTGCTGCTCGAGGAGGGCCACTGCTTCCGCGACCAGGCGCTGTCGTTCTGCAACATGCAGTCCTCGCCGCCGCGCGAGGTGCTGGACGCGAGCTCGCTGTCGACGCTGGTGCAGATGGTCGGCGCCGGCATCGGCGTCACCCTGATCCCCGAGATGGCGGTGACGGTGGAGACGCGCTCGGCGCCGGTCACGGTCTCGCGCTTCAAGCACCCGCAGCCGTCGCGTACCATCGGCATGGTCTGGCGCAAGACCTCTCCGCTCGCCGCGCAGCTCCAGCAGATCTCCGAAGTCGTCAGCCTCGCCGCCCGCGCCCTGCGCGCGCCGAAGCAGGACGGCGCCAAGGAGCCGGCGAAGCGTACGGGGCGAAGGAAGGTGGCGTGATTGCCGAGACGCTGCGGCGAAGATGTAGTTCTCGTTTGACGCACACGTCTCGCCATCCCACAACCGTCGTCCTGGCGAAAGCCAGGACGACATCGAATATGTTGCGCGGTCTGTGAATCATACGCCCGCATTCTCGCGGCGAATGACGAGATGAGGCGGCGCCCCTATTTCTCCAGATACTTCTTCATCTCGGCGATCAGGCCGTCGCGCAGTTCGGGGCGTTTGAGGCCGAAGGCGATGTTGGCGCGGAGGAAGCCGGGCTTCGAGCCGCAATCGTGACGCTCGCCCTCGAACTCCACGCCGTAGAACTTCTGCGTCTTGGCAAGACCGATCATCGCATCGGTGAGCTGAATCTCGCCGCCGGCGCCGCGCTCCTGCGTGGCCAGGATGTTGAAGATCTCCGGCTGCAGGATGTAACGGCCGGTGATCGACAGGTTGGACGGCGCGGTGCCCTGCGGCGGCTTCTCGACCATGCGGTCGACCTCGAAGATGTTGCCGGTGCGTTTGCCGACGCTGCAGATGCCGTATTGATGGGTGAGCTCGTCGGGCACCGCCTCGACTGCGATCAGGTTCGACTTGTCACCAAGCCTGCTCGCGGCGTCGATCATCTGCTTGAGGCAGCCCGGCGTGTTCAGCACCAATTCGTCCGGCAGCACCACCGCGAACGGCTCGTTGCCGACGATATCGCGCGCGCACCACACCGCGTGGCCGAGCCCGAGCGGCGCCTGCTGCCGGGTGAAGCTCATCGCGCCGGCCTCAGGCTGGTTCTGCGCCAGGATATCCTGCTCGGTCTTCTTGCCGCGTTGCGCCAGCGTGGTGTCGAGCTCGAACATGCGGTCGAAGTGATCCTCGATGACACCCTTGTTGCGGCCGGTGACGAACACGAAATGCTCGATGCCGGCTTCCCGGGCCTCGTCGACCACGTACTGGATCAGGGGCTTGTCGACGATCGTCAGCATCTCCTTCGGCATCGCCTTGGTGGCGGGCAGCACGCGGGTACCGAGACCGGCGACGGGGAATACGGCTTTGCGGATCTTCATGGGATTATCGGAAGCCTTGAAATGGGTGGGACGGCGGCACGAAATGAATCATGCCTTTGGTACCCCGTTTTGCAGCCGTCAACAAAGGCGGATGTGTGGTGCGGCTTAATTCCGCCGTTCCCGTCAGCCAATGCGGGCCGCAACAAAATCTCGCCCTTGTTAAGTTATTGGAAACCGTGCCGGGGCCTTCTGGAACAGCACGATTTTGACAGGCACACGACAAATGCGCGCGATGGGAACATCAAGGATCAAGCTTTTCAGCGCGAGCCTGATCGCGCTGGGCCTGCTGCTGCCCGGCAGCACGCAAGCCCAGTCGGCGGGCAACGGCCTGACCAACCTGATCGACAGCATCTTTTCCGGACCAAATGCGACGCCGCCGCAGGCCGCAACCGGACAGGATGGCGCAGCGCCGCCGTGGAGCGGTGAAGACGGCGCCTCCGGCCATCCGCTGATGACGGCTGCGGCGATCCGCCAGGCCGCGTCGGACTTCCCGAACTGCGTCGCCGCGATGTGGCCAGATGCCGCACGGCGCAACATCAGCCAAGAGAATTTCGAGCGCTTCACCGCCGGCCTCACGCCCGATCTGCGCATCATGGACCTGATGGATTCGCAGCCGGAGTTCACCAAGGCGATCTGGGATTATCTCGACATCCTCGTCAGCGACACCAGGCTCGCCAAGGGCCGCGAGATCCTTGCGAAATACAAGCCGCAGTTCGATGCCACCGAGAAGGCCTATGGCGTCGACCGCTACATCATCGCGGCGATCTGGGGCATCGAGTCGAACTACTCGACCCAGATGGGCGATCGCAACGTGGTGCAGTCGACCGCGACGCTCGCCTGCATCGGCCGCCGTCAGGCCTATTTCAAGGACGAGTTCCTGTCGGCGCTGGAAATCCTCAACCGCGGCGACCTCAGGCCCGAGCAGATGCGCGGCTCCTGGGCCGGCGCGTTCGGCCCGACCCAGTTCATGCCGACCGCGTTCAAGCGCTATGCGGTCGACGGCGATGGCGACGGCCGCCGCGACGTCGTCGACAATCCGAGCGACCTGATCGCCTCGACCGCCAACAATCTCAAGAAGGACGGCTGGCAGACCGGCGCGAGCTGGGGCTACGAGGTCGTGCTGCCGCAAGGCCTCAATTACATGCTGGCCGATCGCGCCAAAGCGATGCCGCTGTCGCAATGGGAGCATCTCGGCCTCAAGCGGCCGAACGGCCAGCCGTTCCCGCGACCGTCCGACAAGGCCTATCTGCTGGCGCCGGCCGGTGCCGAGGGGCCGGGCTTCCTGATGCTGCAGAACTTCCGGGTGATCATGAAGTACAACCCGGCGGAAGCCTATGCGCTCGCCATCGGCCATTTCGCCGACCGCCTCCGCGGCGGCCAGCCCTTCGCGCAGCCCTGGCCGCGCCAGGAACGGGTGCTGTCGCGCGCCGAACGGCTGGAACTGCAGCAGCTGCTCGCCCAGCGCGGCTTCTACAAGGGTACGCCCGACGGCCAGTTCGGCGGCCAGACCCGCGAGGCGCTGCGCGGCTTCCAGGTGTCGATCGGGGCGCCGGCCGACGGCTTTGCCACCGCCGAGGTGCTGGAGCGGCTGCGGGCGCGGTAGGGCTCGGTGGGCCTCGCTTCACCTCTCCCGCTTGCGGGGGAGGTCGGATTGCATCGGAGATGCAATCCGGGTGGGGGCTCTGTCCACTTGAAGACCCTCTCGACATTCGACTTGCGGAAACACCCCCACCCCAGCCCTCCCCCGCAAGCGGGAGAGGGGGCACGGTTCCGTCGGGGGCGACATCCGCCGCTCCCCCCGAAAGTAACCGTGAAATCCGATAGTTGCCGGCTGCCTTGACGGCAGCCGAAGGCACCCGATTTATGGTGGAAAAGCTGCCCGCTTGCGGCCCGATTCCGCTAGTATGCTCACGTACTTCCAGATCATTTGCGACCGAACGCGATGCGAGAGCCAAAGTCCTTTTTGCGCATATTCACCGAAGCCGGCCCGCTGGTCGCGCTGACGGTGGCGCTTGCGCTGTTGATCGGCATCGCCCAGCCCGCCTCGGCGCAGTTCTTCGGCTTCCCCGGCTTCGGCGGCGGACCGCCGCAACCGCAGCGCCGCGCTCCGCCGCAGCATGGCGGTGGCGGCTGGTTCGGCGGCGATTTCTTCGCGCCGTTCCAGCAGCAGCAGCCGCAATCATCGCAGCCGCAGCGGCCACGCGAGGATTTCTCGCGCGCGCCGGCACCGGCCAAGCGCGAGGCCGCCGCCGAGCGCAACGTGCTGGTCATCGGCGACGCCATGGCCGACTGGCTCGGCTACGGCCTGGAAGATGCCTATTCCGACCAGCCCGACATGGGTGTGATCCGCAAGCACAAGACGGTCTCCGGCCTGATCCGCTATCAGCCCAAGGGCGATCCGGCGGATTGGGCTGCGGCCGCGAAGGGCATTCTCGCCACCGAGAACCCCGACGCCATCGTTGTGATGCTCGGCCTCAACGATCGCACCGCGATCCGCGAATCTGTCGTGGAGAAGAGGGTCGACAAGAAGGACGAGAAAAAGGACGCGCGCGGCAAGCCGGAGGCCAAGCCCGGCGACAAGCCCGATGCCGCCGCCAAGAATGACGGCAAGGCTGACGCCAAGCCCGCCGATCCCGAGCCGCCGGCCGACGACGCCGACAACGATCAGCAGGCCGCGCCGGAAAAGACCGCGCGCTCGCCCAACGGCCTCTATGAATTCCGCGACGACCGCTGGGTCGAGCTCTACGGCAAGAAGATCGAAGAGCTGATCAACGTGCTGAAGAGCAAGGGCGTGCCGGTGCTGTGGGTCGGCCTGCCCGCGATCCGCGGCCAGAAGGGCACGTCGGACATGCTGTTCCTCGACGCGCTCTATCGCGACGGCGCCGGCAAGGCCGGCATCACCTATGTCGACGTCTGGGACGGCTTTGTCGACGAGGCCGGCCGCTTCATGCAGAAGGGCCCGGACTTCGAAGGCCAGCCCCGCAAGCTGCGTACCGATGACGGCGTGTTCTTCACCAAGGCCGGCGCGCGCAAGCTCGCGCATTATGTCGAGCGCGAGGTGACGCGCCTGCTCGCGGTGCGCTCCGGGCCGATCGCGCTGCCGAGCGAACCGGCGACACCGGATACCAGCGCCGAGCCCGGCAAGCCCGCGCCGCGGCCGCTGGCCGGCCCGGTGCTGCCGCTGGTCGCCTCCACGGTCGGCACCGATCAATTGCTCGGCGGACCGGGCTCGCGGCCCGCCGCCGTCGATGCGCTTGCCGCGCGCACGCTGGTGAAGGGCGAGGCGCTGGCACCGCCCGCCGGCCGCGCCGATGATTTCGTCTGGCCACGCCGCGAGATCGGCCGCGAGCAAGCCAAGGGCGATGTGCCGGTTGCGGCGGCGACGCCAGCCGCGCCGGCGGGCGGACCGGCCAATCCGCCGCCCTCGACCACGGCGATCGCGCCCGACGGCTCGATCATCACCACGCCGAAGCCGCCAAGGCGCGTGTTCCGTCCGGCCCAGACGCAGCAGGCCCAGCCGCAACAGCAGCCGCAGACACAGCCCTGGCTGCGCGATCTGTTCGGGTTCGGCGCGCCGCAGCAGCGCCCGCTGGTCGCTCCGCCGCCACGCCCGCCGCGCGGTGTCGGACAGCGGGCCGCAGTGCCGGGGAGTCCGTGGCAGTAGGCCGCGCACACGCGCGACTAGCTAGCTGATGGCTGGAAATTTGCAGGAACCTTGCACGGCGGGTCAGGCGAAGCCGTAACCCGCCGATGTCTTGCGCGGCGTCTTGCACGGCGAGATGGCGGGTTACGCCGTCGCCAGCCCGCCCCGTGATTTCATCGTATGGCTCAACCGTAATAGCGCCAGCGCGACGGCGGCGGGCGGCGCGGCTGGCGCGTCATCAGGAGCGCCAGCGCAAAGCCGATGCCGCCGGCGATCAGCAGCGATCCCAGCGGGTTCTCCTGCACCGCATGCGCCATTGCCTTTTGCCCGCTGCGAACCGTCTCGCCGCGATGCTCATAGGCGTCCTTGAGGGTATCCTTGGCGTAGTTCACCGCGGTGTCGGCGGCGTCGCGCGCGGCGTCCTTGGCCTGGCCGTAGAGATCCTGCACCGAGCCTGCGGCTTCGCGCGCACGGCCCGAGGCCTGGGTCTGCGCATCGCCCGTCGCATCGCCGACTGCGCCTTCGGCCTTGCCCGCGAACTCTTTCGCCGTTCCGAAAATCCGATCCTTGTCCATCGTCACGCTCCCTGATCTGTCCGGGAGCTAACCGGGAAACGGCGCGCAGGTTCCTGTGGTTACAGGATCAGCCCGCCGTCGACGACGATGGTCTGGCCGACGATGTAGGAGGCGAGCGGCGAGGCCAGGAACAGCGCGGCGCCAGCCATGTCGGCGGGCGTGCCGAGACGCTTCAGCGGAATGCGCTCGAGCGCGCCTTCGAGACGTTTCGGATTTGCCGTCGTCGCCTTGGTCATCTTGGTGTCGACGAGGCCGGGCGCGATGCCGTTGACGCGGATGCCGTTCTCCGCCCAGGCCTCGCCGAGCGTGCGCGTCAGCCCGACGGCGCCGGTCTTCGAGGCGTTGTAGGCCGGATTGCCCATGGTGGAATGATAGGCCGCGGTCGAGCTCACGATGATCAGCGAGCCCTTAGCTGCGCTCAGCATCGCCTGGAATTTGGTCGCGCAGGCCATCAGGCTCATCAGGTTGACCTCGAGCACCTTGCGAAAACCCTCCATCTCGAATTCCCCGCGGCGGTAAATCACCGCGCCCTGCGCCAGCACCAGCACGTCGAGCCGGTCGAACGACGGGCGGAAGGCCTCGATCGCCTGCGGGTTGCTGACATCGAGCTGCGCGTAGGCGAGGCCCTCGAGATGCGAGCCTTCCTCGGTGGAATAGTCGCTCGCCTGCGCGCGGGTGCCGCAGATCGCGACGCGCGCGCCCTTGGCGCGGAACGCCTGCGCGATGCCGTTGCCGATGCCGCTGGAGCCTCCGACCACCAATATTTGCTTGCCGCCGAAATCGAGCTCGTTCATCGCGCGTTCCTCTCTCGTGCTGTTGTCTTGATTGAGCATGATCCTTTTCGGAAAGCCAACCGGGAAACTTGCGTTAACGCGCTGCGCGCATGCCCGATATCGGGTCGGTGGTTTGACGTATCTTGCGATCGGTGCCAGCGTTGCCGTCTCTCACAACGCAGAAAATCAACGGGGGGTCCGTGATGTCCGAATACAAGCAGCTCAGCCGTTCGGTGAAGGGCCTCACCGTTCTCGTCACCGGCGCCGCCAGCGGCATGGGCCGCGCCACCGCGCGGGTGTTTGCCGATGAAGGCGCCAATGTCGCGGTCACCGACCTGACCGAAGAAGGCACGCAGGCGGTGGCGAAGGAGATTTCGGCGAGCGGCGGCTCGGCGAAGGCCTGGACGCTCGACGTCAGCGATCGCGACGCCATCACCAAAGTCGTCAACGACGTCGCCGCGCATTTCGGCGGGCTCGACATCATCGTCAACAATGCCGGCATCTCGGTGCGGGTGCCGATCGACGATCCCGGTTACGAGGACGCCTGGGCCAGGGGCATCGCGGTGATGCTGACGGCGCATCCGCGCATCATCCGCGCGGCACTGCCATACCTGCGCAAGTCGCGCTCGCCGCGCATCGTCAACATCGCCTCAACCGAGGCGCTCGGCGCGACCGCGCTGCACAGTCCCTACTCCGCGGCGAAAGGCGGCGTCACCAGCCTGACGCGCTCGCTCGCGGTGGAACTGGGACGCGAAGGCATCACCGTGAACTGCATCTGCCCGGGTCCGATCCGCACCGCGATCACCGACCGCATCTCCGAGGAGCACAAGACGCTCTACGCCAAGCGCCGCACCGCGCTCGCCCGTTACGGCGATCCGGAAGAGGTCGCGCACATGACGCTGAGCCTGTGTCTGCCCGCCGCGTCGTTCCTGACCGGCGCCGTGATTCCGGTCGACGGCGGGTTGATGGCGCGGAATGCCTGACCCGCGCGCCGCTGCGAAGCGTTGACAGCGCTCGCGCGGTGAGTAGCCTTCCCGTCAAACGAAGCGGGAAAACCGCCCGCGACAGACGGGGAGACACGCCAATGACGGTCCTGATCCGGCAGCTTCACAAACACTTCGTCGGCGAGGTCTCCGGCGTCGATCTGCGCAAGCCGCTGACGAAGCAGGAAGCCATCGACATCGAGGCCGGCATGGACAAATACGCCGTGCTCGTGTTCCACGGCCAGGACATCTCCGACGAACAGCAAATGGCATTCGCGCTGAATTTCGGCGAGCGCGAAGATGCGCGCGGCGGCACCGTGACGAAGAAGGAGGACTACCGCCTCGCCTCCGGGCTGAACGACGTCAGCAATCTCGGCAAGGACGGCAAGCCGCTGCCGAAGGAGCACCGCACCCACCTGTTCAACCTTGGCAACTGCCTGTGGCACTCCGACAGCTCGTTCCGGCCGATCCCGGCGAAATTCTCGCTGCTGTCGGCGCGCGTGGTCAACCCGAAGGGCGGCAACACCGAATTCGCCGACATGCGCGCCGCCTATGACGCGCTCGACGACGAGACCAAGGCCGAGATCGAGGACATGATCTGCGAGCACTCGCTGATGTATTCGCGCGGCTCGCTCGGCTTCCTCGACTACACCGATGAAGAGAAGCAGATGTTCAGGCCGGTGCTGCAGCGCCTGGTGCGGACGCATCCGGTGCACGGCCGCAAGTCGCTGTATCTGTCGTCGCACGCCGGCGCCATCAGGGGCATAAGCATGCCGGAGGCGCGGCTGCTGCTGCGCGACCTCACCGAGCACGCGACGCAGCCCGAGTTCGTCTATGTGCACAAATGGACGGTGCATGACCTCGTGATGTGGGACAACCGCCAGACCGTGCACCGCGTCCGCCGCTACGACCAGTCGCAGCCCCGCGACATGCGCCGCGCCACGGTCGCGGGCACCCAGCCGACGGTCGCGCAGGAAGCGGCGGAGTAAGCAGAACTACTACTGGTGTCGTCCCGGGCAAGCGCCAGCGCGACCCGGGACCCATAACCGCAGGGCGCTGTTATTGCACGACGCTGTGGCCCCAGCACGGCGGCGCAACTGCATGCGGTGGTTATGGGTCCCGGCTTTCGCCGGGACGACACTGTGGGTGTGGCGCTACGCGTGGCCCGCGTCGTTCGACAGCATGCCGGCCTCGATGCCGATCTTGCGCAAGGCGCGCGCGTATTTCTCATCGACGTCGGTCCCGAAGATCAATTCCGGATCGGCGTCGCAATGCAGCCAGCCATTGTGCTGGATCTCGTTCTCGAGCTGGCCCGGCGCCCAGCCGGCATAGCCGAGCGCGAGGATCGCGTGCTTGGGCCCGGCGCCCTTGGCGATCGCCTTGAGAATATCGACGGTCGCGGTGAGCGAGATGCCGTCGTCGATGTTCAGTGTCGCATCCTGAATGTAGAAGTCGCTGGAATGCAGCACGAAGCCGCGGCCGGTGTCGACCGGCCCGCCCTTCATCACCTTCATCATCTCGGCATTCTCGGGCAGCTGGATCTGGTCCGACTTCTCGATGATGTCGAGCTGCACCAGCAGCCCCGGGAAATCGATGCTGCCGGCGGGACGGTTGACGATGATGCCCATCGCGCCCTCGGAGGAATGCGCGCACATGTAGATCACGGAGCGTTCGAAGCGCGGGTCGTCCATGACAGGCATCGCGATCAGCATCTGGCCGTCGAGATAGCCGCCTTCGGCGGCATGGGCACCGACGGCCGGCCTTCTGCCGGCGGCGGTCTTGCGAGTCTTGCCTGGTTTGCCTTCAGGGCGCATCCGCAAAGGCCTTTCCTGCTGATTTGGCATCCTGATATCGGGTGGCGGTTCTGTCAATCAACCATCGACCGCCGTGCGGCGATGCATCACAAGCAATTCAATGGTTTGCACCGAAAGTTGCGGGTAAAGACGTCTCATGATCGTCATAGTTCCCTTGCGGGCCGCATTTGGCGTTGCCGCCCTGTTTTCCGTCGCATGTATGGCAACGGAGGTGCGCGCCGACGACGCCTCGCCGTGGCAACAGGACACGCATTCGGCGGTGCGGCTGCTCGCCGGATCGCGCAGCGGCGCGGTGCTGCTCGGCGGCATTGCGTTCCAGTTGCAGGACGGCTGGAAGACCTATTGGCGGACGCCTGGCGATTCCGGCGTGCCGCCCCGGTTCGATTTCTCCAGGTCGGATAACGTCGAGGCGGTTACCGTGATGTGGCCGGCGCCGCGGCAATTCGACGACGGCGCCGGCGGCACCTCGCTCGGCTACAAGCACCAGGTGGTGCTGCCGCTGCGCATCGTGGCGAAGAATCCCGACAAGCCGCTGGTGCTGCGCGCCGACATCAACTACGCGGTGTGCGAGAAGCTGTGCGTCCCGGTGGAGGCGAAGGCCGAGCTGGCATTCGCGAGCGTCGCATCGACCGAGGACACCGCGCTGTCGGAAGCGCTCAATGCGGTGCCGAAGCCCGCCAATATCGGCGACCCCATCCCGTTTTCGATCCGCGACGTCAAGCGCGACGGCAAGAACAACGTGCTGGTCGATGTCAGCGCGCCCGAGAGCCGCGACCTCAGCCTGTTCGTCGAGGGGCCGACGCCCGACTGGGCGCTGCCGGTGCCCAAGCTCGTCGAACACGCGCCGCCGGGCGTGAAGCGCTTCTCTTTCGAGCTCGACGGCCTGCCGCCCGGCGCCAAGGCCGACGGCGCCGCGCTGAAGCTGACGCTGGTCGGCGGCGACAAAAGCTACGAATTCAATATCAATTTGAACTAGCTGTCGGTCGGCGCTTCAGCGTATCCCGTCGTCGTCCCGGCCGAGTGCGCCATTGCGCACGGGGGCCGGGACCCACACTCTCCGCGGCGGCAGTTTGAGGCGCGCTGGGTATCAGGCTGTGCGCACCAACTGTTCCCCGTGGTTATGGATCCCGGCTTTCGCCGGGATGACGCAAGATGGGAACACGCCTCGCCGAACCCAATCTTAACGTTTCGTTGATAGATCGGGGCCATTGCCGCCGTGCGGCGCTTTAGGAATTTTCCGCCTTGGCTGTGATGGAGACACAATCCGCAACCTCAGCGCCATTGGGCCGGGTCGCACGCCTGCGTGACCTCGCCGCGCGCGCTCTCGGCGGCACCAAGGAGGCGTCGGTCACCAAGCGCCTCGCCGGCATGATCTTCGCCATCCGCGTCATCAGCGCCGCGATCGCCTATCTCGCGCAGATCCTGCTGGCGCGCTGGATGAGCGGCTCGGACTACGGCATCTATGTCTATGTCTGGACCTGGGTGCTGCTGCTCGGCAGCACCATGGATTTCGGCATCGCGCCCTCCGCGCAGAAGATCATTCCGGAATACCGCGCGCGTGGCGACCTCGCGGCGCTGCGTGGGTTCCTCTCCGGCGGCCGCTGGGTGGTGCTGGCGACGTCCAGCATGGTCGCGCTGCTGCTCGCCGGCCTGATCCACCTCGCCTCGCCCTGGATCGACCCCAACGCGGTGGTGCCGCTCTACATCGGCTGCCTGACCTTGCCGCCCTTCGTCGTCGCCAACACCCAGGACGGCATCTCCCGCGCACATGACTGGATGCAGCTCGGCCTGATGCCGCAGTTCATCGTGCGGCAGGGGCTGATCATCGCGCTGACCGCCGGCGCGCTGGCGCTCGGCCTCAATCTCGGCGCCACCGCGGCGATGATCGCGAGCGCCGCCGCGGTGTACATCGCGGCGATCGGCCAGATGGTCGTGCTCAACCGCCGCCTCACCGCCCATCTCGGCGTGGGCGAGAAGAGCTACGACGTCAAGGGCTGGTTCGCGATCTCGCTGCCGATCATGCTGGTCGAGAGCTTCTATCTCCTGCTCGGCTACACCGACGTGCTGATGCTGCAGCAGTTCCGCTCGCCCGAGGAGGTCGGCATCTATTTCGCCGTGGTGAAGACGCTGGCGCTGGTGTCGTTCGTGCACTACGCGATGGCGGCGACGACGGCGCACCGCTTCGCCGAATACAACGCGATCGGCGACAAGGACCGCCTGTCGGCGTATGTCGCACACGCCATCAGCTGGACGTTCTGGCCCTCGCTGCTCGCGACCGTCGCCCTGCTGGCGTTCGGCAAGCCGCTGCTGTGGCTGTTCGGCCCGAAATTCGTCGACGGCTACAGCATCATGTTCGTCGCCGCGATCGGGCTTGTGGTGCGCTCGGCGATCGGGCCGGTCGAGCGGCTGTTGAACATGCTCGGCCACCAGAGCATCTGCGCCACGGCCTATGCGGTGTCGTTCCTGATGAATGTCGGGCTCTGCATCGCCCTCGTCCCCCGCTACGGCGGCATGGGCGCCGCCGCCTCGACCTCGCTGTCGCTGACCTTCGAGACGATCCTCTTGTTCTATGTGGTGCGCTCACGCCTCGGGCTGCACGTGCTGGCGTTCGGCAGGCGGCGGCCGGCGTCATAGCATTCCGCCGGGCGCGGCATAATGCGATGGCATGCCCGCCGCCGGACTGGAAAACCTGCCTGACCGCGTTCAGCCTTGCGCCTGTCAGGCGCGCCTGATGTCTGCCTGCTGCCAATGGTGGCCGGCAACCATGCGGCGGAAGAACCACAGCACGGCCGGGCAAGCCAGGAGCACGGCGGCGCCGAAGTCGAGCGCCGCGCTGGCGGAGCCGACCGAGGTGGAGAGCTTTCCTCCGATCGCAGGTCCGGCCAGCATGCCGGCGTAGAAGACGGTATAAAATATTCCCATTCCGATCGGCCGCGTCTTCTGCTCGAGCACACGCGCAGGCAGGCTCATGATTGGACCGGCAGGCAGGCCGCAGAGGATTCCAAGAGCAATGACGACGGGAAACACCGTGCCGCTGCGCGACAGGAGCAGTGTCAGGAGCGCGAAGGCGATGCAGCCCGTGACCAGGATCACCTCGCCGCGCCTCGTCCGATCGGCGAGGAAGCCGCCCAACGGCACCGAAAGGGCGGCGAGCCAGAGCACGATACTGATGGTTGATCCGGCTGCGGCGCCCGACCAGCCCTGCTCGACAAGCATCGACGGACCGAAACTGAAGATCATCGCAAAACCGATGTTGTAGAGACACCAGATCAGGCCGGCGGCAATCACGGCGCAGATCGTGTCGGCGGTCAGGCTGCTGCGCTCCCCTTCAACCGCGACCGCCGCATCCGGCGCGCGATAAACCAGAGCAATGAGGCCAAGACCGATCAGGATCACCCCGGCGACGGCAAGATTGACGGCATGGAGGCCGAGCGTGGCTCCGATTGCCGGCAACAGCATGAGAGCGACTGCGATGCCGGCCGGCCACGAGTTGATGAAAATGGCCATCGCGGTGGCGATTTCCCGGCCGGCAAACCAGTCCGCGACCATCTTGGTCATCAGAACGTTCAGGAGGACGCCGCCGATGCCGGCAGTCAGTCGGCCCGCGATCTGCACGCTCCACGACGTCGACGTGGTCATCAGCAATTCGCCCACCAGCATCATCAGGAGACCGGCAAGGACCACCACCTTGTCGCCATAGCGGCGGCCGATCGCGCCGCCAGGCAAGGCAAGCAAGGCGCCCGGCGCAAAGTAGAGCCCGATCAGGACGCCGATATCGGCCAGGCTCGCGCCCAGACCCTGGCTGAGCTGCGGCGCGATGGCCGCGACGCTCTGAAACTGAAAGGCGATGGTGGCACGAGCGACGAACAGAGCGGCAAGAATGGTCCAGCGGCTTCGCATTTGGATTTTCTCCGATGCCCTGAACTATGTTGTCGGCTTGATATTCTGGTTCAGGCGGAAGAAATTCGTCGGATCGTATTTGTTCTTGAGCGCGACAAGACGTGCGTAATTTTCGCCATAGGCGTCACGCACCCG